>NZ_JASPGQ010000007.1:0-140486 GCF_030229885.1 Corynebacterium sp. MSK204
TGGCATGGTGGAAAGGTACCTCACTTCCCAGCGAGATGCTGGTTTCAAGGTGTCCACCATCTGGGGGTCAGGTCCACGCTATCACTTTAGAACTTCTGACAACCTTTGGTGGCGAAGTCTCGGCAGCGTCGTTATCGTGGGCAGTGTTGCCGCGCACGGCAATGGTTAGATGAAGTAAACAACGAAAGGATTAGCAATGGGTATCTTTGACAAGGCAAAGGAAGCACTGAACTCCGAAAAGGGCCAGGAAGTTACCAACGAAGGTTTGGACAAGGCCGAGGACTTTGCCAAGGACAAGCTGGGCGAAGACAAGGCAGACCAGGTAGACAAGGCCCGCGACGTCATTGATGACAAGCTCGGCACCAATAACGACGGTGACGACGAGAACAAGTAGTTCTCGCCCTAATTTCTAATTAAATAACGCTTAAGCCCGGTTCCAGACAGGAGCGGGGCTTAAGCTTATGTCTATGGCCGATTTTTCTGGAAACGCGGTTCAATTGGGCTGGAGAAAAATGTGTTCTTTAAATCCAGCCCTGAGTTTGGGCTTTCGTCGCAGCCTCGTAGCGGTTGTTCGCAGCGGTTTTTGTCATGATACTTGACACGATGTTGCGCACACTGCCTGGACTAAGATGCACTTTGCGCGCCAGTTCTGAGGAAGTCACCCCAGATAATAAAAGCCGCGCGATTTCTCGTTCCCGGGGTGTGAGCGGGTTGTCCGGGGTAAAAAGACTCTCTCGTGCCAGGGCAGGATCGATAACCCGGAGCCCAGCCTTCACCCGGCGAATTGCCTCCGCCAGTTGTTCTGGGGGAGTGTCTTTGACTATGAACCCAGCGATGTTGGCATCTATAGCACGTTTTACATAGCCGCCGCGGCCAAAAGTAGTAACGATGAGGCATTTGCATGGACTGTCGGAGAGCTCTTCAGCTACGTCTAGACCACTTTTTCCAGGCATTTCAATATCGAGTAGAGCTACCTCCACGTTGTGCTTGGCAACGAGCCCCGCAACCTCGTTGCCAGTCGCGCATTGAGCAACTACGTCAATATCTGGTTCGGTAGCTAGGAGAGCGACAAGGGCGCCGCGAACCAATGATTGATCCTCTGCGATAAGGATACGGATGGGTGGAGATGTCTCAGCCATCGGAACCAATTTCACTGTCCAAGGGTAGTAATTCGGTATCACCGTTCATAGTAATCAGCGCTATGGTGCGGTTGTCCTTCCTCATAATAATTAACTTCCCGCCGCTGTCCTCTATTCGCTTGTACAGCCCGAGTAGCCCGCCACTTTGGTACTGCTTTTCCGGATCGAAGCCGCAACCATCATCTACGACTTGGAGCTTATTTTGGGTTATGCTAACCCAGCAGTGCTGTGCTCCTGAGTGGCGAATAACGTTAGTAGTGAGCTCACGTAATGCCCAGGAAAAGGCGGCGTCATAAAGTCCTACGGCTTGGACGTTGGCAGGAAGATGCGCTTGAATCCCTGTAGTATCGAATGCTCGTCGTGCTGCCTGAACTTCTCCTTCGAAGGTCGGCATGCGCATCCGGGTAACTGTGGAGCGGACTTCTGCCAAACTCTTACGGGAAAGGTCACTTATTTCTTGAAGCTCGTTTCGAGCTCGAGTCGGATCTACGTCTACTAGCCGCTGTGCCAACTCAGATTTTAAATTGATGACGGTAAGCGAGTGACCGAGCAAATCGTGAACGTCGGTGGCAATGTCTTCACGTTGGCGAGCCAGATCGAGTTGATGCTCTAAATCCGTGCGCGAGTCTTCTCTTTGAGACATTGTGCCTAGCAACACCAGCAAAATTGGCCAGCCGAATATCACAATGAATGTCCCTAAGAGGTCCTGCGAATCGACGCTCCACAAGGCACCTGTGACTACGAGTCCGGTAAGAAGTACCCATAATAATGCCCGGCGCAGTGGTAATTGAAAACCGAGGAATGCAGCTAGATAGGGCACAAATGTGGTGGCATAAACTCCAAAGAAGGGTATGGAGATAAGTGCTATGAGCGCTAAGGCAGACCACCGAGCAGCCAAGCGATAACGTAAGTTCCAGCCCCGCGGGTAGTAAGTCACCGAACCAAAGCTGAAGAAATATAGGGCGCTGAAAGCGATAACACAGGCAGTGGATCCTAGGCGCTGCGTAGCGTCCACACCAGGCTGAACGAAATTGAGAATTAAGCTGAAGAGCAGAAATATAAGCCAAACGCTGGCAAACACCGCATTATTTGTAGCGAATCCTTTGAAAGGCGAGTGGAATGAATCCATTACATTCGTGATTTGTCGCGGTGGAGCAGCGCTGTGCAGGCTCCGACGAAAATTGCGGTCCATACGGCGAAGTTTAGTCCCGCGCTCCACAAGGAATGATTAACCGTGCCATCGGCATCATTGAGCAGTTGCATCCCTTCTGCCAATGGCCATTGAGCCAACACGACAGGGCCAAAAAGGGGTGTAAAGCGGCCCAACGCCATAAGTGAGGAAGATAGGGGGATAAAGACATTGGCGGCGAACAGCAGGAGGACAATAGAGGAAGAAGCAATGGCCACGGAGTTATCCGTCGGTAAAGCAAGTGCCCATATCATTCCATATAAGCCAAAGGGAATAGAGACAACAGCGCACGCAAGAAAGGACAGAACCCATTGGTGGGGCTCCATGTCAGCCTTAGTTAATGCACCAGTGAGAAACACTGCTGCAATGGGGAGCAGAGCTTGCAATGCTATGGAGGTGATATTCGCCCAGAGGATCTGGTGAGGGCGCAGCGGAGTAAGCGCTAGTTGGCGTCTCCAACCGGATCGAGCATCAGTGACTGAAGAAGCAGCGGCTCCCACCGCACCGGCGACACCGCCGTACAGGGCCATGCTGATCATTTGGAGAGCTGCAAAGTTACCGTTGTGAATAGGAAGGCTGCCAAAGTCCATTAGTGTGCCGAAAAGTAAATAGAAAAATACCGGCAAAATGGTGGTGAAAAATAGCGGGGCGAGGTTGCGGCGCAGCCGGAGAAAATTGTACCCAGCAAAACGCATTGTGTTACTCAACGCAGGCGCGGTGGAACTATTAGACATGGTTGGAATCTTTCGTTTGGGGGGCTGGCGGGAGGAGAATTGGATTAGTTGTGCTCATCGGTGAGAGCGAGGAAAGTATTTTCCAGACTATGAGCGCTAATGGTGAGGTCATAGGCGCCTGTGTGGTTAAGAAGATGACGGGCCAGTGAATCCGAATCTGAGGTAGTCATTTGAATGTGATCTCCAGTGCGGGTGACTTCGGTAACGCCTGGTAGCGCACTCATTGGAGGGATACTGCCGTCAAATTGGGCCGTAATTCTTCGGACCTCGCCGCGGCTACGTATGTCAATTACCTTGTCATCGGCCACAACTTCCCCTTTGTGCAAAAGCACTATCCTTTCAGCAAAATTGTCCGCTTCTTCGAGATAGTGTGTCGCGAAGAAGATGGTCCGCCCGAGCTCAGCCTGGTGCTGCATGGACGCCCAAAAGTCCCGGCGAGCGCCTGGATCCATACCGGCAGTCGGCTCGTCAAGGATGAGTATCTGTGGGTCACCCAGGAGCGCAAGCGCGAAACGAAGACGTTGTTGCTCGCCGCCGGAGCACTTGCCCACTCGTCGAGACAATATCGGTTCTAAGTTGGTGTGATGTGCGACCTCGCCAATGTCTAGGGGCTGGGCAAAGGTAGCGGAAATCATCTTTAAGGTATCGCTTACGGTGAGCTCGGGGAGAAGACCTCCGGATTGGAGCACCGCTGCTAGCTGTGTGTTGTTGATCGCTTCCTGGGGGCTTTTGCCTTGGACTGTAATAGCGCCGGAAGAAGGTTCGGTAAGGCCCAAGATAAGGTCAATGAGTGTGGACTTTCCAGCGCCGTTGGAACCTAACAACGCTACGATTTCTCCGGTGGCGATGGAGACTGATACGTCATTCAGTGCTCGCACTGAATGCGAGGAGTTCGCTGCGAAGACTTTTTCTACGTCGCGTACCTCAATCGCTGTTGAGGAACCTGAGTTAGGGATACGTGTAGTTTTCATGTCTTGCACTTAACTACGTTTGCGCTTTTAATAACAGGGGTCGTGTCACGAAGTTTCCATGACAATTGTCATCGGTGGATACGTTAAGCTGATTAGGTGATTACTACTCTCGCATCCGCAATCGTCTTATTCATCGTCACCAATATCGACGATATCGTTGTTCTCTCGCTATTCTTTGCCCGTGGCGCGGGCAGGAAGGGCACGACCAAAGCCATCCTTTTGGGCCAGTACCTGGGATTTTTGGGAATCCTCGCGGTCTCTGTAGCACTCGGTCTGGGACTTAGCGCCATTCTTCCGGAAGACTGGATACGCTTTTTCGGGCTTATTCCCTTAGCCATTGGTATCTGGGCAGCCTGGGAGGCTTTTCGCGGGGAAGACGACGATGACGTTTCTGGAAAGAAGCTCAGTATCGCTGCGGTAGCCGGGGTCACCTTTGCCAATGGCGGCGATAATATCGGTGTGTACTTGCCGGTATTTACCACGTCTTCGCCCGCAGATATCGCGGTGTACTGCGTCGTATTCCTCGTCTTGGTCGCAGGCCTTGTAGCGGCGGCGAAATTTGTGGCCACACGGCCAGCCGTAGCAGAAGCACTAGAGAAGTGGGAGAGCGTTTTATTCCCCACGGTGCTTATACTGCTTGGTCTCGCCATCCTATTTGCGGTGTAGGCGAGGCACACAGAAAATCCCACGGCCGTGAAGTAAATCCATAGCCGTGGGATAATTTGTCGGGCTAACAGGATTTGAACCTGCGACCCCTACACCCCCAGTGTAGTGCGCTACCAAACTGCGCCATAGCCCGGCGTCGCATTATTTGTTGCGACTGCCCTAGATTACATCAGGATAATTCCACAGTGAAATCAAGGCCATGACCTGCATCAAAGCTCGCCGGTGGAATAGACCCATGCGCCATTCAGGCGCCGGAAAGACGATCGCTCCCGCTGGGAGCCCACTGCCTCGCCCTTGTAGAAGGCCTCAAATTCCACGATGCCTTCATCGTCTACAAGACCACCGCCTTCGGTATCGAGGATATCGAGGCGGTAGAACCGGATGGGGGAGTCAGCCAAGTCCAATGAGCTCGGCCGAGTCACCGGATCCCAGGTGCGCAGGAGGTAGTCCTCATCGCCGCTGACGAAGGCGCTAAAGCGTGACCGCATCAAGGCCTCGGCTGTGGGAGCTTTGGCACCGGCATGGTACTTGCCGCAGCATTCGCCAAAGCTCAGCCCGCTCGTGCAGGGGCAGCGGCGGGAATCGGCGATGGGATTGAGGGCCACCATTAGTTGGAGTCCACGATATCGGTGATGGTGGCGCCGGCGGCCATGCGCTCGACATCGGTATCACGCGCGGCTGCGCGCAGTGCATCGATATCGGAATCGCTCAAGGAGCCTTTTAGTTCGATGCGGCGCTCGAAGGAGGTGGTACCGGTCTGGGTGATGGTCACGTGGACATCGTCAAGCGCAAGCTTCTTGCCGGCCTCCTTGATGGCCTGGGTGGAGGCAGCTGCCAAGGCCGACATGAGCAGGCCGGTTGCGGTAAAGCCCTTGCCCTTGCCGCCTTCCTTTTTGGTGCGGTCCGCGGTCACGGAGTGATCATTGTGGCGCACCACGACGCCGAACTTGGTGCCGGTAGCGGGACGGGCAACGGCGGCGTCGGTGCCCACTTCCTCGGGCTCATAGTCGGGAACAATAAATTGCTGGGACCAGGCACCGATCAGATCAGCGGCGCGGGCTGCGGTTCCCTGCTTGGTGAGCAGGTGATCGGCCTTATCCAGCGAAACGAGGGATTTGGGGTAGCGGGTCATGCGGAAAATATTTTGCGCATTGTCGATGCCCACCGTTTGGTCGATGGGAGAATGCAGGGACAAGAGTGGCTTGCGCAACCGCGGCAGGTATTCCTCTGGGTTGGTTTCTGCCAAATCCTCTAGGAATTTACGCGAAATGGTCAGCGCCCTGCCGCCTAGGACGACCTCGACCTCGCCATTAGCGTCTACCTCGCCGATCTTATCCGCGTAGTGCAGCACGGAGTGCGCCGGATCGAAGGGGGCGCCGATGGTGGCAACGGCCCGAATCTTTTTCATTGCCGTGGCGGCCTTGAGCACCGCCGCACCGCCCAGGGAGTGGCCAATGAGCATCTGCGGTGCGGAATAATGTTCTTCTAGCCAGTCCGCTGCGGCGCGGATATCGTCGACATTCTGGTTAAACGTAGTGTCCGCAAACTCGCCTTCTGATTGCCCCAAACCGGGGAAATCAAAGCGCAGCGTGGCGATGCCGAATTCCGTTAATTGCTTCGAGGTGCGGGCCGCGCCAGGGGTATGGCGCGAGCCGGCAAAGCAATGCGCGAAGACGGCGAAGGCGAGAGGGGGAGCATCAGGAAAGTCGATGGTTCCTGCCATCTCGGTTCCTCGGCTGGACGGCAGCTTAACATTGACGGATTGCATGGCACCTACAATAACGGCCCCATAAGTTCCAAGCCAGATGAGGTTGACTAGAGTCGTAGGCAGCCAGCCCCTAAAGGAGGAATTGTCGTGGGAGCATTCGATTGGTTCTGGAAAGCGATGGGTTCGCAAAGCGAGCGAAACGATAAGAAATCCAAGGCCATCGTGGATGAAGCTCGCTCCGCCGCGGAGAAACTCGCACAGAGCGACGATGCTGCCGTAGCTCAAGCCGCCCGCGATGCGGTGCGCGGCGGCGAGGTCGCTGACAAGGCGCAATTCCTCGGCGCCTTGGCCGTCGCGTGCGAACGCACCCTGGGCTTACACCCGTTTACCGTGCAATCACAGGCGGTACTGCGCCTGCTTACCGGCGATGTCATTCAAATGGCCACCGGTGAGGGCAAAACGCTCGTTGGCGCGATGGCAGCAACGGGTTTCGCGCTGACCGGAAAGCGGGTCCACGTCGTGACGGTCAATGACTATCTGGCCAGCCGCGATGCCGAATGGATGCGGCCTGTCGTGGAATTTTTTGGGCTGCAGGTAGCCTCCGTCACGGAGGGCATGAGCGCGGATGAGCGCCGCGCAGCCTATGCGCAGAATATTATTTATTCCCCGGTCAATGAATTGGGATTTGACCTATTGCGCGATAACCAGATCACCGAACGCGCACAGACGGTGCAGGCGCCTGGCGATGTCGCCTTGGTGGACGAGGCCGATTCCGTCCTAGTGGATGAGGCCCTCGTGCCCCTGATTCTGGCAGGAAATCGCCCCGGTGAAGCTCCCACGGGGCAAATTACCAATGTGGTCTCCCGCCTCCGAGAGAACCACGAGTACGTCATCTCAGATGACGGGCGCACGGTGCAGCTTACCGATGTCGGCGCAGCCCGCGTAGAGCGAGAGCTCGGCATCGATTCCCTTTATTCCGAGGACAATATCGGCACCGTCCTCGTCAAGGTCAACTTGGCGCTGCACGCAAAGGCGCTGTTGATACGCGATATTCACTACATCGTGGTGGACGGCAAGCTGCAGCTTATCGATGCCTCCCGTGGTCGCGTCGCCGATCTGCAACGCTGGCCCGACGGGCTGCAGGCAGCGGTAGAGGCCAAAGAGGGCCTGGAAGTCTCTGAGGGCGGGCGCATCCTCGATACGATTACCCTGCAAGAACTCATGCGACGGTACCCGCTGGTCTGTGGAATGACGGGTACTGCGGTAGAGGCCACCGACCAGCTGCGGCAATTTTATGACCTGCACGTTTCCGTTATCGATCGGAATAAGCCACTGCAGCGCTTCGATGAACAAGATCGCATTTTTGCCACCATAGGGGAGAAGTCAGCGGCCATCGTCGAAGAAATTGCCCACCTGCACGAAGCCGGTCAACCAGTGCTTGTGGGAACCCAAGACGTTGCGGAATCAGAAAATTTGGCGGAGGCCTTGCGCGATCGCGATATCGAAGTCAACGTGCTCAACGCCAAAAATAACCGCGAAGAGGCACAGATTGTCGCCGAAGCCGGCGATATTGGGCGGGTAACCGTCTCCACACAAATGGCCGGCCGCGGTACCGACATCAAGCTCGGTGGTGCCGATGAGGCCGACCACGATGAGGTGGCCGAACGCGGCGGCCTTGCCGTGATCGGAACCTCTCGGCACCGCACCGCGCGGCTCGATAACCAGCTGCGCGGGCGTGCAGGGCGCCAAGGGGACCCAGGCTTGGCGCTATTTTTCGTCTCCCTGGAAGATGATGTGGTGCAACAAGGCGGAGCTGGGGAAAAGGTCAGCGCGCAACCTGGCCCTAGCGGGCTCATCGAATCCAAACGAGTGCAGGACTTTGTCGCCCATTGTCAGCGGGTAACAGAGGGCCAATTGCTAGAAATTCACGCGCAAACCTGGAAGTATAACCAGCTCTTGGCGGACCAGCGCATCATCATCGATAAGCGCCGTGCAGCGCTATTGGATACAGACCAAGCGTGGCAGGAACTTGCCGAGCGCGCCCCAGAGCGGGCGAGCGAGCTTGCGGATATCCCGGAGGCGGCGCGCACCCAGGCAGCGCGCGAAATCATGCTGTATCACCTGGACATGGGCTGGGCCGATCACCTCGAGCTGCTCGATGATGTGCGCGAATCCATTCACCTGCGCGCCATCGCGCGCGAGACCCCAATTGACGAATATCACCGCATCGCGGTGCGCGAATTTAAGGACTTGGCGCAGCGGGCGGTAGATCAGGCCGTAGAGACCTTCAGGCAGGTGCCTATTGACGCCGAGGGGGCACACCTAGCAGACTCTGGGTTGAACCGTCCAAGCGCAACGTGGACCTATATGGTCTCTGATAACCCCCTTGCGGGGCAGGGAAATTCCGTGTTGAGCGGCATCGGAAACATTTTCCGGTGAAATAATTGCCCACTGAGAGATCAAAGACTCGGTAGAGTCGCTATTATTGGTATAAGTAACTCAAAACTAATCCCCGGAGGTAACAATGAGCGAGAACACCGGAACCCCGGAACCACAGGTGGAGACCACCTCTGTATTCCGCGCTGACCTGCTCAAGGAAATGGAAAATGGCACCAAGGGAACCGAGACCTCTGCGGTAGGTACGGAAAACTTGGAGGACGGCCAGGCGTTGCTTGTAGTCAAGCGCGGCTCCAATGCCGGTGCCCGCTTCCTGCTGGATCAGGACACCACCACGGCAGGGCGCCACCCAGAGGCAGATATCTTCCTGGATGATGTCACCGTCTCCCGCCGCCACGCTGAATTCCGCAAGAATGATGACGGCCAATTCGAGGTAGTAGACGTGGGATCCCTGAACGGCACCTACGTCAACCGCGAGCCGCGTAACTCGCAGGTGCTCGAGGTGGGAGATGAGATTCAGATCGGTAAATTCCGCCTCGTCTTCATCACCAAGCAGGACTAAAACCGCAGCAGACAAGCCGTTTTGCCGTACTTGGTTAAAGCGGTTTAGTCTCCTTTTTATATCCAACGACTACTGAGACACTTTTAAAGAGATAGACACAGTGAGCGCAGCAGAATCCGCGGCGGCATCAGCTCGCCGCAAAAGCCCGAACACGAAGAAGGCTAAGACCATGTCCATTGGCGTGGTCTTAGAAACGCTGAATCAGCAGTTCCCTGATGTCACTGTGTCTAAAATCCGCTTCCTCGAGTCAGAGGGGCTAATTTCTCCCCAGCGCACTGCCTCCGGCTACCGCCGGTTCACGCAGGAAGACGTGGATAGGTTGCGCTATATCTTGACCACCCAGCGGGATAATTACACCCCGCTTAAGGTTATCCGCGAGCAGCTGGAAGCGATGGATTCTGGCCAGGTCACCGCCATTGTTTCTGCTGGCAATGCGGAGACCTTGCTGTCCCCGCAACAGTTCAAAGCACCCGCGGTAACGCGCTTGACCGATGCCGAGGTAGCAGAGCAAGCCGGAGCATCCGAGGCGGATATTGCCACCTTTATCAAGGACAAGCTCATTAAGCCGGATGCCGCGGGATTTTTCAATACCGACGACGTGGCCATTGCTTCTGCCGCGGTAGCGTTGCAGGCCTTCGGCTTTAGCGCTAGCCAGCTGAAGTCCCTGCGCAATAGCGCACGCCGCCAAGCAGATTTGATTTCGCAGGTTGCGGCCCCCGTAGCGCACTCGAATTCCGATACCGCTCACCAGCAGGCAGAAGAACTGTCCCAGCAGATGACGGCGCTAGTGGTTTCTTTGCATGCCACCTTGGTAAAGACGGATTTGCGCCACGAATTTAACGGCTAACTCACCATGGCTGCCTCCCATGTGGGAGAGTGGTAGCTATGAGTGATGTAACCCTTGAATTTCACGGCATTCACCAGCTTGGGCCAGAAGATGATGTCTGCGCACTGCTGCGTTGGCCCGAAGACAATCGCCTCATTCCCGTCTGGCTTTCGGCCGTAGACGGAATCCAATTGGCTACCGTTTTTGCTGACCAGCGCCCGAACCGCCCCACGACCCACGATCTTCTGTGCGAGGTCTTGGAGGCTGCAGGTGGCGTCGAGGCCATCGAGATTGTCAACCACCATCAAGGCACCTTCATGGTGGATATTCAGACCGCGCAAGGTGAAGTTTTTGATGCGCGTGTAAGCGATGCCTTGGCGGTAGCCGAGTACTTTAAGGTGCCCATCGTTGCCGAATCTGCGCTCTTGGCGCAGGTATCCGTCTTCGCCAGCGAGGAGGACATCAAGGAATACTTCGACCTCGAGCTTCCTACCCCCACACAGGACTGGGAAGACAGCGATGCCTCCTCCGCCGAGGAAAGCACCTCTGCATCCGGAAACGCGCAGGCCGATGCCGATTTCGAAGAGATGATGCGCAGCCTTGGCATGGATGAATCCGATTTCCACACGGGGGAAGAAGACGAAAAAAATTAATGACACGCGTGTGACTAATGGTGACAATGTGGTTTTTAAAGTCTAAAGTTGTACTCGAAGGTTAAGCAAGCACCGCTTGACGGGGGTGTGCGCTTGGCATTTAATTGATCTTTAGAGCTTCCAACAAACCCCATTGGAGTAATTACGTGAGCATCACCGAGGACACTCAGTCCGAGTCCCAGTACGTCCAAGAATCCCTCTTTGATGTGGGACCGGACGAAGAAGTGGGGTACCGCGTGCCCATCGCCTGCCAGGTTGCTGGCATCACCTATCGCCAGTTGGACTACTGGGCACGCACCAACTTGGTCAACCCCTCCATTCGCACCGCCCGCGGCTCGGGTTCACAGCGCCTTTATTCTTTCAAGGACGTCTTGGTCCTCAAGATTGTCAAGCGCCTGCTCGACACCGGCATTTCCCTGCAGAATATCCGTTTGGCCGTGGAATCGTTGCATGACCGCGGCGTTAACGATTTGGCTGAGCTCACCCTCGTCTCTGATGGCACTACCGTGTACGAGTGCCGCTCCAATGATGAGGTCATTGACCTTCTCGCCGGCGGGCAGGGTGTCTTCGGCATCGCAGTGCCGGGAATCTTGAAGGAACTGTCCGGCACGATTACGTCCTTCCCCGCAGAGCGCATCGAGGAATTGCCCGATGACAACGTGGTTGGCTTGGATGAGCTCGCCGCTCGCCGCAACCGCAAGAGTTCCTAAGTCCTCTTAATAAGTTCTCCCTCCAGACCCCAGCTCACGGGGGTGGAGGGAGAACTTTTTTGTTTAAACCCCAGCGGCCTTATCCATCGCGGCGTTGAGGTCCTCCTGCGTACCCGCATCGACGCTAGTGAAGTTGTCAGCGGCGTTCTTTAGCTGTTCATCGATAGCCCCTGGGCCCACGTGGACGACGGATAGCTCTACGTTGTCTGACTTCGCGCCGTCAAGAGCGGCGGCAAACTGGGCATCGTCCATATCGAGCTCGGTGCCCGTTGTCACGAGGAGCACCCGTGCCTTCCGGTTGGTACCGGCGGCCTGATCCGCAGCGGTGTTCAGCGCGGCAATTGTGGCGCTGCGCGATTGCGGCACCCCACCGGTGCCGAATGCCGCGAGCGTATCCGGAACCGCAGCGCCATTGCCGAATCCGAGGTTATCGCGGTAACCCACCGACGCGGCCTCCGAAATGGGGGACGAATAGTTCCACAAGGCTACCTGGCTATTGTTGTCACTCAATTTTTCCGCGGTGCCAGATAGCGCCTGTTGCGTTGCATCAAACATCGCGGTCATATTCGCAGAAGTATCAACGAGCAGGAGAGTATTGGGGGCCATCTCCACGGTGGAAGAGGAAGCCGAGCCCGAAGCCTCTTCGCCGTCGTCCGGCGTACTCGGAGCGGAGGAGGAGACTCCTGGGCTGCTTTCCACAGGGGATTGGGACGCGGTTTCTGCGGCCGTAGGCTCTCCAGAGTCATCCCCAGCGCGCAACAGGAAAATCAACGGTGCGATGACGGCAAGGATTGCGATGATGATAACCGCGATAACCCAGCCAGCTAGTGCGAATCTGTTTTCCCCGTTTGAGTGCCGTGCCATGTAGTGCCTTTCTCCAAAACTCCCGAGCCAGCGCATGATGCGTTTAATCTAGTGTAACTGGCAATAAGCCCTTTCCATTACTGCGACAAGCCGCTCGCGCAGCGGTTGCGCTCGCTGCGCGAGGCCCCGTTGACGGTTGACATACGTCGCCTTGCCCTCTGGTGTTTCAATAGGAACTACCCCAAGGCCCCAATTACGGCAATCGTACGGGGAGGCCTCCATGTCAAGGATGCGGGCATCGATAGCCAGATCCAGGCAATCGAGGAAGAGATCACCTGGGACCAGGGGGCCGAGCTTCCACGCCCATTTATAAAGGTCCATGGTCACGTGCACGCAGCCTGCTTGGTCATTGGCAGGTTGATCCTCACGGTGGAGCACCGTCAGATTGAGCGGGCGCGCCGGCAGAGTAAAGAAACGGAACGCATCATAATGCGAGCACTTTAGGGAATGAGTATCAACGACGCGGTTGGTTCCTTCTGCGCCTAAGCGCAGCGGGAGATCATGGCGTGGGGAATCGGTGTGGTAAACCATCGCCCATTCATGCAGACCAAAGCAATCAAAGTGCACCGGGTTGGTGGCAGAGCGCCGCAGCAGATCCAAGATATAGTCAATCGAACTTCCGCGCCGTTGCATATAGGATTCCACGTCCACGGTGATGCCGTCCGCAGTCTCGTGGTAATCGCGCCAGCTAGCCTGCGGCGCGTTACCCTTGAGCGCCGTGTCGATGCCCGGGTGCCAGCGCTTTAGGTGCGATGGGCGGACAGGGTAGTACTCAAAGAGGAAATCAAATACGGGATGATAGCTGCCCGGATGGCGAAACCTCTCCAGGCGGTCCGCCGCCCTACGCTCGTGCTCATTCATGCGGGTTGTCCAGTCAGCGGTAGATAAAACCTGCACGCGCGAATCCTCCTTTCTATTGTGCTAGCGCTTAGCGACGCCGCCCCTTACCCCTCCTGGCTCCACCAACCTGCCGCTTTTGTTGGCGTGGGGGTTGATTCTTTTGTTGCTGGCTCGCGCCGTTAGACCCGTCTTGGCCCGGCGGTGGAAGGGCCGGGCCGTGCGGCTTGCGGGCACCGGTGACCGTGCGCAGCTCAGGAGCACCGGCCGGATTTTCGCGGTGGGAAATATCGTGTTCGGTAGCGCTCACACCGGCCTTCTTGATGAGGGTAGCTACCTCTGAGCGCTGTTCATCGGTGACCAAGGTAACCACCGTGCCTGTTGCACCGCCGCGCGCAGTACGCCCTGCGCGGTGGAGGTAGGCCTTGTGTTCTGCAGGCGGATCCACGTGGACGACGAGTGAAACGTCTGCAATATCGATGCCGCGCGCCGCGATATCGGTGGCAACCAGGACTGGAATGGAGCCATCGGCAAAGCCAGAAATGGCGCGGGTGCGCGCGCCCTGGCCCTTATCCCCGTGCAGTGGATAAGCGTTAATGCCGGCACGCCGAAGCTTTTTCACCTGCCTATCCACGCCGTGCTTGGTACGCATGAACATGATGGTCTTGCCTGCGCGCGCGGCGATGCGCATAACCACCTCGTTGCGAGCGGGGCGATCACCCACGAAAAACAGGTGGTGCGACATCGAATCCACCGCTGCGGCAACTGGAGCAGTGGAGTGGATCACGGGATCGTGCAGGAATTGCTCGACCAGCTTATTAACATCCCCATCGAGGGTCGCAGAAAAAAGCAGCCGCTGACCGGTGGGTGGGGTGTAGTTTAAAAGCTTGCGCACCTGGGGAAGAAACCCCATATCGGCCATCTGGTCTGCCTCATCCAAGGTAGTGATCTGTACCTTGTCAAAGGACAACTTGCCTTGTGCGATGAGATCCTGAGCGCGACCAGGTGTGGCGACTAAGAGGTCCACTGGACGCGCCAGAGAGCGGATGTGGTGGTTGATATTGACGCCGCCGACCACCGCGAGAACGCGCAGCCCTAATGCGGCGGCGGGTTCATCGAGGCGTTGCTGGATCTGCGTCGCTAACTCGCGGGTGGGGGCGAGCACGACCGCGCGGGGCTGGCCCGGGGTAGAGGCGCCCGAGCCAGCCAATCGGGCCAATGTAGGAAGCCCAAAGGTAAAAGTCTTACCGGAACCGGTAGGCCCGCGGCCAAGTACGTCCTTGCCTGCGAGTACATCGGGGATGGCTGCGGCTTGGATGGGAAAAGCTTCCGTGATTCCTTGGTCGTGCAAAACGTGAACCACGCGCTGAGGTAAGCCGAGTTCGGCAAAAGTAGTCATCGTTGGGCAATTCTAACTGGTGGACGCGCAAAATCCCGCATCGCCCGACGCACGATTGGTGGGCTAAGCTACAAGTGAGAAATCCCATAGCAAAAATAAGCCCCTGCTTTAGGTATTTCACTGGTTATTACCTAACGTGGAAGGTGGTGCTGGGAAGCACGCAAATCTTTTTCTCCACTCACCGGCCCCTTCCAAGGCCACACCGAACTGTTAAGGAGTCGTCACATGGCTCAAGCACAAGCATCCGCAGCCAGTACTTCTTCCCACTCCTCACCGCAGGAATCAACAGAGCCCACGAAGAAGGAGAGGTTTCACCTTGATGCCGTGTGGTTCGCGCTGGCCTTCGTGGCTCTAGCGGTCGTCTTACTTATCCCGATTCCAGGACTCGACTGGCCCGCCAAAGTGGCTCTGGGCATGCTGGCCTTCGCGGTGATCATGTGGGTGACCGAGGCCGTGAGCTATCCGGTAAGCGCCCTGCTCATCGTTGGCCTTATTTCCCTGCTTTTGGGGCTCGGGCCGGATCCAGAATCCGATGGCATCTACGGCACCTCCAACGCTCTCAAGGTCGCGATGGCAGGATTTTCCTCCTCCGCGGTAGCACTCGTGGCCGCAGCGCTGATTCTGGCCGGGGCGATGCAAGCTACGGGCCTGCACAAGCGGATTGCCCTGTACGTGCTGAAGGTCGCGGGGGAGAAGACCTCCCACATCGTTATCGGCGCCATTGCGATTGCCATCATCTTGGCCTTCTTCGTTCCTTCTGCCACCGCGCGTGCGGGCGCCGTAGTACCCATCTTGCTCGGTATGGTAGCCGCCTTCGGCCTGTCCTATGAGTCGAAGCTGGGTGCTCTACTCGTCATTACCGCAGCGCAGGCCGTATCGATCTGGAACGTGGGCATTAAGACCGCCGCCGCACAAAACCTCGTGGCGGTGGGGTTTATCGAGGATCAAATGGGGCAGTCGGTCTCTTGGGGCCAATGGTTCATTTGGGCCGCACCGTGGTCCATCCTGATGTCCATTGCGCTGTACTTCATCATGCGCGCCGTCATCAAACCGGAAACGGAGCGCATTGAGGGAGGAAAAGAGCTCATCGCCAAGCAGCTTGAAGACCTCGGGCCCACCTCGCCGGAAGAGAAAAGGCTCATTGGGTTTTCCCTGCTCCTGCTCTTCTTCTGGGCCACCGAAGGGCTGCTGCACCCGATTAGCTCGGCCGTCATTACCGCTGTGGCCGTTGCCCTGATGCTGTTACCGAAGATCGGCGTGTTTACCTGGCCAGAGGCCCAAAAATCAGTGAGCTGGGGTACCCTCATCGTCTTTGCCATCGGCATTTCGCTCGGCTCATTCCTGTTGGATACGGGCGCTGCCACGTGGCTATCAGAAAAGACCTTCGGGCTGATGGGGCTGGATTCGCTGCCGATTCTGGCAACGATTGCGCTGGTATCGCTGTTTAATATCCTCATCCACTTGGGCTTTGCCTCTGCTACGTCGCTTGCCTCCGCGCTCATCCCGGTCTTTATTGCTTTGGCCTCCACGCTGGATGTGCCTAACGGCGGCATCGGCTTCGTGGTCATTCAGCAGTTCGTCATCTGCTTCGGATTCTTGCTTCCCGTCTCGGCGCCGCAGAATATGCTGGCCTATGGCACCGGTGCCTTTAGCACCAAACAATTCCTTCGCTCTGGTATCCCGCTGACCATCGTCGGATACCTGCTCATCCTCCTGCTCTCTGCCACCTACTGGTCGTGGCTCGGCTTGGTCTAAGGCCAGGTACTAAAAGGGGGAGGGCCTGCACCGAGCAGGTCCTCCCTCTATGTGTACGGCAGTTTAGTCTGTTTGCGTCAGGCTACGGTCACCGGACCACTCGACGTGGAAGGAGCCGGGCTTATCGGTGCGCTTGAAGGTGTGCGCGCCAAAGAAGTCGCGCTGGCCCTGGATAAGGGCGGCTGGCAGGCGGGTGGCGCGCAGGCTGTCGTAGTACGACAGCGAAGACGCGAATACCGGGGCGGGCAGGCCCATCTGGGTTGCCGCGACGACGACGCGGCGCCACGGTTCGATGAGGTCTTCCAGCTCGCCCTTGAAGTAGGGATCCAGGATGAGGGCGGGAAGCTCTGGATTGGTATCAAATGCCTCGCGGATGCGATCCAAGAACTTAGCGCGGATGATGCAGCCGCCGCGCCAGATGGTGGCCAAGTCGCGCGGATCGACATCCCAACCGAATTCAGCAGAACCAGCCTTGATCTCATCGAAGCCCTGGGAGTAGGCGATGAGCTTGGCGGCATACAACGCACGGCGAACGTCTTCGATGAACGCATCCTTGTCGATGTCGAAGTCCGCGTTCGTGCCTGCTGGAAGCTGACCCTCCTGCGCGGCGGCGCGCTGCTGGCTAGAAGAAGACAGTGCACGGGCAAAGACGGACTCGGCGATCCCGGTAATTGGAACGCCCAATTCCAAGCCATTGATGGCGGTCCAGCGGCCGGTACCTTTCTGGCCGGCGGCGTCCAAGATGACATCGACAAGCGGGGCGCCCGTATCCGGATCCTTCTGGGCCAGTACCTCGGCGGTGATCTCAATGAGGTAAGAGTCCAGGTCGCCGGAGTTCCATTCCTTGAAAATCTCAGCAATCTCGGCAGGCTCCATGCCAGCGCCGTAGCGCAACAGCTGGTAGGCCTCGCCGATAACCTGCATATCGGCGTACTCGATGCCGTTGTGGACCATTTTAACGAAGTGGCCAGCGCCATCCGGTCCAATATGGGTCACGCACGGGGTACCGTCCACCTCCGCGGCGATGGACTCCAGGATGGGGCCCAAGGTCTCCCAGGACTCGGCCGGACCACCGGGCATGATGGACGGGCCGTTCAAGGCGCCTTCCTCGCCGCCGGAAATGCCCGCGCCCACGAAGTGCTTGCCGCGCTCGGCCACTTCCTTTTCGCGACGAATGGTATCCGTAAACAGCGCATTGCCGCCATCGATGATGATATCGCCGTCATCCATGGCATCGGCAAGCTGGTCAATGACCGCATCGGTGGCCTTGCCCGCCTGCACCATGATGATGGCCTTGCGGGGCCGCTCCAAGGAAGCCACGAAATCCGCGATGGACTCGGAAGGAATAAAGTTTCCTTCATCACCGTGGGCCTCAATGAGGGCGTGGGTCTTTTCCGGGCTGCGATTATAGACGGCGACGGTATTGCCATTGCGGGCAAAGTTGCGGGCTAGGTTGGAGCCCATTACCGCTAGACCGACAACACCAATGTGCGCGAGTTCGTTCTTTTCAGTCATGGTGCCTATCCTACGTCACCGCCTCACTTTCGCCGCCCTGGCGGCTAAGCTTGAAGGCTATGTCAGATACCCAGATACTCAATGACTTACTTCACACCGCGCACACGCGCCTGCTCAACGAGGAGGAACTGGAGAAACTAAATTCGGTCAACGGCGGGCTTGCCGAGTTCATCGGGCTCACCTTCGACCGCGTTGGCCCGACCGAGGCCCGCGCGCACCTCACCGTGACCCCTCAGCACCACCAACCCTGGGGCGTGGCGAACGGCGGGCTATATTGCACCATCGCGGAAACGGTAGCCTCCCTTGCCAGCGTCGCGGCTGCCGATGCCCCAGCGATGGGGGTCAATAACTCCACGGACTTCATCAAGGCGACGGGTAAAGGCGAGCTAGAAGCGGTGGCCACCCCCATTCAATTGGGCTCGCGGACCCACGTGTGGAGCGTAGAAATGCGCCAAGGAGACACCCTGGTTGCACGCACCACGCTGCGCACCATGATTATGGATAAGCGCAGCTAGAGCCAGTGGTTCTTCCGGAACCACGCCCACAAACCGCCCACGACAGCGACCATGATGATTATTGCCATGGGATAGCCAAAGGCCCAGTGCAGTTCCGGCATGATATCGAAGTTCATGCCATAAATACCGGCGACTAGGGTCGGCGCGGCCCACATGCCGACGACCGCGGAGATGGTGCGCATATCGGAGTTTTGCTGCATGGTGACCTTGGCCACCGAGGCATCAATAAGCGAGGTCAGGCGTTCATCGAAGCTGGCCACCAAGTCATTGACCACGAGCTCGTGGTCATAGACATCGCGCAGATAGGACCGGATCTGCTTAGAGATGAGATCCTTGTGATCCGAGACCATCGCCTTGAGCGCCGCAGAAAGCGGATAAATGGCGTGCTTCATCTCCAAGACTTCGCGCTTGAACATGTAAATGCGGTCGACATCGAATTTGAGGTTCGGGGTAAAGATTTCCTCTTCGAGTTCATCGACTTCATCGCTAATAAGGCGCGCCACCTCGGAGTAGCGGTCCACCATCATGTCCAGGATCTTCCAGGCCATGGCGACGGGGCCGAGCTCCACCAAGTCCTGTTCGTCTTCAACCGTGTAGGCCAAGTTGGGCAGCTTTGCACCGTGGCGGACGGTGATGATGAAGTTCGAGCCCATGATCATCTGGATTTCGCCCGTGGAAATGATCTGGCGCTTATCTTTTACTTCATCGTGGTCGCGGTAATTCACCGAGCGCGCCACCACAAAGAGTTGGTCATCGTAGCGCTCCAGCTTCGGGCGCTGGTGGGCCATAACGGCGTCTTCCACGATGAGCTCGTGTATGCCAAATTGCGAAGCGATCTTCGTCATCTGGGATTCATAGGGCTCATGCAGGCCCACCCAGACAAACCCGCGGCCATATTCCGCCACGGTTTCCAAGGCGGAGTGTGCGGAATACTCGCCGGGCAGGGCCTCGCCATCGACAAAGACGCGGCAGTGTTCAATGGCGCGCTCCGCGGGAACCGGCGGGAAGGAGGGCTGACTAGGAGGCGTGGATTTCTTTCGGCCCCTAAAGGGCGTGGGTACGGACGGCATCGTTTCAGCCTCCTTTGCACGATAGTGCGGATAGTAACGCAATCAAGTAGTAAAACGCGCCACGTTTTACGCAGCGGGTAAAGCTTACACCGACGGTGGGTAATATAATCGAATCTATGCCTACGTGGAAAGAAGTTACCGAAGCCAATCCCGCTCACTCCCATAATTTCGCCCGCAAATGGAAGATGCTTGAGGCGCAGGGCAAAGACATTCATGGGGAGGCCCGGCTTGTCGATGCCATGGTGGAACGCAATTCCACCATCCTCGACGCCGGCTGTGGAACCGGCCGCGTCGGCGGGGAGTTGCTGCGCCGCGGACACAGCGTGGTGGGCATCGACGTGGACCCTATTCTGATCGAACACGCCGAACATGACTTCCCGGACGGCGAATGGTTCGTCGGGGATCTGTGCACGGAAGAGGTTCCTGAAGGGCCCTTTGACCTCGCTGTGTCTGCGGGAAACGTCATGGGATTTTTGGCCGTGGACGGCCGCGAGGAAGCCCTGCGGAATATTTTTAACTCGCTGACCCCCGGCGGACGCTTCGTCACCGGCTTTGGGGAAGGCCGCGGCTGGGACTTCCAGGACTTCCTCGATATGGCGCAGAAGGTGGGTTACCGCGTTGACTTCACATTCTCTTCTTGGGACATGAAGCTATTCTCGGAGCATTCCACCTTCTTGGTCGCCGTGCTTTCCAGGCCTGGCGCAGACCTATTGGCATAAGGCCTTAAAAGCGCCGGTCCGCTTGGTCGAAGAAATCTACCTCGTGAATGCTGGCGCTGATAAAGGCGCGCTCGGCGCGGGTACGGGTGGCCTCATTCGCCTTTTCTAAGGTTTCCTCCACAATCCTGATGCTCTCGCGCACCCCGGCGAGGAAATCTTCGCCGCCGTAGACCTCCAACCAGGCATGGTAGGGGTGATCCGGCGAGTCGAATTCCGCCAAGTGCAGGCCTACCTCCGCATACAACCAGTAGCAGGGAAGTACCGCCGCGATGCCGACGGCATAATCTTCCGTGTGCGTGCTGCGAATCAGAAAATCCGTATAAGCGCTGGTGACCCGCGATGGTGCCGTGGTGGCCGAATCCTTCAACCACCCGCGGTGCAGCTCAGCCTCCTCTGCGAGGCATTCGTAGGCGCCCTGCGCCCAGTGCAATTGCTGTGCGGTATCGGGTGCCTGGCTGGCCAAGCGAGCCAAGGCCTTCGAGTAGGACGCCAGGTACTGCGAATCCTGATCAAGGTAGAAACTGAAAGCATCGTTGGCGAGTGCTCCGGACCCGAGCTTCTGGATGAAGGGTAGTGCCTTTACCTGCTCCCAGTGCTCCGCTGCGATATTCCACAGGCGCTGCGTGTACGGGCCAGCGGCGGCAACCCGCGGCTGTTCGGGATTTTCTACCTCTTCCAAAGGTCCAGCCAAGTGAGGAAGCGGGACCGAGGATGCAGCCCGCATCAAGCGCTGCGAGCGGTGCAGGTGGTCTACCGGCCCGCTGCCCTTGCCGACGCTCAGCGCATCCGCATTAGCAATCGCCTCGTGCAGCCAGTCCGTCGACCACTCTAGGGCGGCCGCCGCATCATCGCCTGCGCCAAGCCGCGTTGCTAGGGCAGAGGAGAGGGAGCAGCCCGTGCCGTGGGTATTCTTGGTCTGCACTCGGGCCGATTCCACGCGGTGAACCTTGCCATCGGGAGTGACCACGGCGTTATCGGCAATCGCCGAGTCAAGGTGCCCGCCCTTGACGATGACCGCCGTATCCGCCTCAGCGGCCCACGCCTTAGCCACCTCGATGGCACGGTCCAAATCCGTGGCTTCCTCCGTCTGCGTCAGCACGGCTAGCTCCTTGAGGTTGGGCGTGATGACATCAGCACGGGAGCACAGCTCGCGCACCGCCTTTTCCGCCTCAGGCTCCAAGAGGCGGTCGCCGCTGGTGGCCACCATGACTGGGTCCAAGACCACGGGGACGGACGGGTCGATCTGGTCGAGGAACGTGGATACGAGGTCGGTGATGGGGGCATCGGCAAGCATGCCGATCTTGATGGCATCGATGTCAACGTCTTCGCGGACCGAATCCAGCTGCTTCTGCAGGAAATCCAGCGGCGGGACGTGGACGCTGCGCACACCCTGGGTATTTTGGGCCACCAGCGCGGTGACCACGCTCATTCCATACCCGCCCGCGGCGGCGATGGACTTCAGATCGGCCTGGATGCCGGCTCCGCCTGTGGGATCGGTTCCAGCAATCGAGAGAATACGGGGGTAGGTTCCTTTAGCCACGGTAGGCCTCCTTTAGGTTGTGTGCTGCCGCTGCCGGGTCACCAGCAGCCATGATGTCGCTGACCACGCAGATCCCTGCGAAGTCGCTTGCAGAAAGTTCGTGGGCATTGTGCGCCTTGATGCCGCCGATAGCGACGGACTCGATGCCGCGTTCGCGCGCCGCGGTGGCAAGGCGCCTGGCTGCCTCAGCGCCGATTCCCGCTGGCGCATTCGTCTTGGTCGCCGTCGAATAAACCGGGCCGATGCCAATGACATCGGGGGCCTCCTGCGGGTCAATGGCGTCCAACTCTTCCCGTGTCCCCACCGAAAGCCCGATGAGCTTATCGGGGCCGAGCAGCGCGCGTGCTTGGTGTAAATCCATATCGTTTTGGCCAATGTGCAGGTGGCAGCCCACCCTGGCCGCTACCTCGACGCGGTCATTGATAAAAAGCGGTACATCGCCTAAGACCTTCATGAGCTCGCGGGCGGTAGCCTCCACCTCCTCGTCGCTGGCCTCCTTATCGCGCAATTGTACG
Source organism: Corynebacterium sp. MSK204 (assembly GCF_030229885.1). Classification (NCBI taxonomy): domain Bacteria; kingdom Bacillati; phylum Actinomycetota; class Actinomycetes; order Mycobacteriales; family Corynebacteriaceae; genus Corynebacterium; species Corynebacterium sp. MSK204. Next base: position 22,285 of record NZ_JASPGQ010000007.1, read on the forward strand.
ACGGTAGCCCCGCCGAGCACTGCCTCTTGTACGATGGGAACGACCTTGTCCCGCCCGCCGGCGAGCTCAGGATCTGTGATGAGGTACAGCGTCCAATCGATGCTCATGACAGCCCCGCAATGTCTGCGACCTCGGAGGCAGAGATCCGCTTCTTGATTCCATCGGTCGACAGTTCATGCAGCGCATCGAGCCAGGCAACCGCAAAGGAGCCGGGCGCCGAGGATTTCTCCGCGGCAACGCTGCCCGCGGCCCCCACATGCGCATGTGCTGCGATGATCGCTGCGAATGGATCCTCCCACGCTGCCAGGTAAGCCGCGCAGATGGCGCCCAGCGAACAACCCGTGCCGATGACGTTTTGCAGCATCGGGTGCCCGGACTCGAGGCTTACCGCCCTCGGCGATTCGCCTGCCTGCACGATGAGATCCGTGGGGCCAGACACTGCAACAACGGCACCAGTCTCGCGGGACAATTTGAGTGCCGGTTCCAGTGCCGCCTCTACGCCATCGGTGGACTCCACGCCGCGCCCGCCGGCTCCGGTTCCTGCTAGAGCTATGATCTCGGAAGCATTGCCGCGAATCGCCGTCGGGCGCTGCGGCAAGACTTCGTGCATGAACTCAGTGCGCTTTTGCAGACCACCCGCGCCGACGGGATCGAGGACCCACGGATTTCCAGCTGCGGTCGCACCGGCGATTGCCTCTCGCATGCCGTCGTATTGTTCGGAATTCGGGGTTCCGCAATTGATAAGCACGCCACTGGCGATCTTCGCAAAATCTTGCGACTCATCTGGAGTATCTACCATCGCTGGGCTGGCGCCGATGGCCAACAGCGCGTTGGCAGAAATATTGCTGACGACCTTATTGGTCAAGCACTGAATAAGTGGAGCGGTATCGCGCACCGCATTGTGGGCACGGAGAAATGAACAATCCACAACAATCCCTTCGCTAGTTCTAACTGAGAGCAGGTTCAATGGGTATATCTCAGCCACTGCGTGGCACCCCATGTTGTACTGCCCAAGCCTAACAAAAATGGGAAAATAGGAACGAAAACCACAAAAGCCGCCGCCCACAGCCCCGTTGCGGGGTAGTAGGACGGCGGCTGGTGCCGAGGAGAATTTAGTTCTTCTCTTCTTCTGCCTCATCGATGAGGCTGCGGGCGATGCGCTGCTGGGTAGTAATCTCCAGGTTGCCGCGGTTGCGGGAGAGGATATTCGCCGCCCAGTTGACCAATACGGCCAAGCGGCTGCGCAGGCCAACGACGTAGGTCAGGTGCAGGGCCAACCATGCCAACCAGCCCGGGAAGCCTGAGAATTCGGTCTTGCCCAGCTTCACGACGGCATTGAAGCGGGTCACGATGGCCATCGAGCCCTTGTCGAAGTACTCGAATGGCTCCTTTTCATCGGCCGTGGACTCCTCGTCCACCTTGGTCTCGATGAGCTTGGCGACGTGCTCGCCACCCTGAATTGCCACCTGTGCCAAACCCGGCAGGCGGTTCAGGGACATCATGTCACCGATGATGTAGACGTTGTTGAAGTCACCAACGGTCATGTCATCGTTGACGGAGACGCGGCCCGCGCGGTCAGCCTCGACGCCAGCTTGATCAGCGACCATCTTGCCCAATGGGGAAGCGGCAACACCGGCGGACCAGATCTTGGTCGCACCCTCGAGGGTGACCTCTTCCTCGGTCTTCATGTTCTTGTAGGTCACGGAGTCTTCGTTGACATCTGTCACCATGGCGTTCAGGCGAACGTTGACGCCTTCCTTCTCCAGGGTGCGCTGGGCACGGCGGCCGAGGCGCTTGCCAAACGGTGGGAGTACCTGGGGCGCGCCGTCGAGCAGGTAAATCTTTGCGGCGGAGGTGCCGTAGGTGGAGTAGACATCGCTAAGCGTGCGGTTGGCCAACTCAGCGATCTGGCCGGTGAGCTCCACACCGGTTGGGCCGGCACCGACGATGATGAAGGTGAGGAGGCGCTCGCGCTCAGCGGGGTCATCGGTAAGCTCAGCTTTTTCGAAAGCGGAAATGATGCGGGAACGCAGCTCCAGGGCATCATCCAAGGTCTTCATGCCAGGGGCAAACTCCGCAAAGTGGTCATTGCCAAAGTACGACTGGCTGGAACCAGCGGCAACCACGAGGGAGTCGTAGGAGTAGGTGCGCGAAAAGTCATCGAGCTCGGCGGTAACCGTCTGGTCCTCCAGGTTAATGTCGGTCACGTTGCCGTTGACAAAGTCCACATTATCCTGGTTACGCAGCAGCTGGCGGGTCGAAGGGGCAACCTCACCAGCGGAAATCATGCCGGTAGCCACCTGGTAGAGCATTGGCTGGAACAGGTGGTGGTTCTTCTTATCGATGAGGGTGATCTCAACATCGGCGTTCTTCAACTTCTTCACAGTGTTAAGACCGCCAAATCCACCGCCAACCACGACGACGTGGTGACGGCTTCCGTTTGGACGATAAGGGGTATCAGTCATGGAATTAATGCGACCTTCCTCGAGAAAGCTTATTTAAGTACCCGTATAGTGTAAACGCTTGTCACATAACGTGCATACTTGATGCCCATTTACATACGATTCGGGTTTCCTTTCATGCGGAGTGCCTCGACCGAAACCGCTCAGAAACTGACTAAAATAAGCCCAACCGTGACCCTTGCACCCAGGAGCGCTCCCCAAACCATGAGTTTTTCCACCCCCGAGCATCTACGCTCCATCGACGTGGAGACGTGGCCCAATATCGCGACCGTGCCATCGCAGCGCTGGGCGACGCTAAAATCCCGCAGGGCCGAGGCAGAATTTGCCAAGACCTGCGATAATGCCGGTTTGGAGCTGGAACTCGATGCAGCAGGCGGCCCCGATTTAAAGGTGGGCCACGATGCGTTATTCGAGCGAATCGCCGCCACGGGCTGGTTAGGTTTTGCCGAAAGCTATATGGCAGGCGAGTGGACCGTCGCATCCTCCACTCAATTGGTGAAGGTTTTAGGCAAGCTCCTGCAGGTGGGGTATCTTCCCAAGCCACAGGGGGTTAGAGTAGGAGATTCAGAGCCAGGGGAGCTGCCTCTCGACCTAGTGCGCCTCTATGCTGGCGATGGGTTAAGCCACGTCGGTGGGATCTTCTCCAGCGGCGTGCCGACGACGATCCGGGAAACGGTCGAAAGCTTTACCCCGAAAGCCGGAAGCCGGGAACCAAAGAGCCACTTTGTCGATGTCACCACGGTGAGCGAACCCACCAATGTGGACCGGGACGACTTAGGTGAGGCGCAGCGTAGGGCAGCAGATTGGCTTCTCGATGCCACCCGCACCGGCGCCGGTACCCACCTTCTGGTTTATCCCGCGGCCGGGATGCAGGCCGCGATACGCGCTACCAAGCGCCGCGCCACTGCCGATGTCCTGACCAGCGATGTTGAACAGATCACCCAGATGCGTGAGGCACTTGTCTTTGCTGGAACGGAAGACTCTATCCACATAGAGCGGATTCCGGATCCCGTTCCGAGCCCGAAGCAATGGCGCGGGCACTACGATGCGATCATCAGCGTGGAAAAGTTCGAGCAATTAAGCCCGCGGGAGCGCAAGGCATATATCCGGGTCCTTGACCGATTCCTTACCGCAAACGGTCGGGCGGCTTTTCAATCCATCGTGGCCACCGAGTCCATGTCGGAGGCTGCCCGAGCATCCTTGCAGGCCATGCGGGCCTATATCTGGCCAGGACTCGACTATCCGCTGACCATGGACGTGCACCGGCTAGTGGATAAGAACTCGCACTTGCGCATCGTGTCCGAAACGCACGTGGGCAGCCACTATATCGAATCCCTGCGCCAGCAGCGATCCTTTTTTGATGGGCATCTTCGCGAGGCCGCCGCTGCCGGCTTTGATCCGGTTTTCCGCAGGTTATGGACCTTCCAATTCGCGCTTCGTGAGGCGCTCATGAGCCTCGGGATGATAGACTCCGTCCAATTCGGACTGACCCACCGCAATCGCGGCGGGCGCCGCTAGGATTTTTATTGCGGAAGCTCATCAAATTCGTCCAGCAGTTCAACGCTCGGGACGAAAAAGTTCGTACCGGTCAAGGCCGTGGAGAAGTCCAGGATTCGGTCATAATTGCCCTCGGGATCGCCGATGAACATACTGCGTAAACGCTCGTTGATATCTTCTGGGTCCTTGGCGTACCCGATGAAGTAAGTGCCCATCTCGCCTGAGGCAAAGGAACCGAAGACCATGTTTTCTCGGTAGATATCCTCCTCGAGGTCGTTGAGAGCCACGTGGGAATTTGATGGCTGCGCATCCTCATCGAGCTCCACGTCATCGGCCTTGGTACGCCCGATAACGCGTTCCTGCTCTTCGGTGCTGATACCGCTCCACTTATCTAGGTCATGGGTGTATTTTTGCACTGTGACGTAGGAGCCGCGGGGATAATCGGCGTCATCGGCAAGCAGCACTGTCTCTAGAGCTTCCTCGGGGAGGGGATTGGCGGTGCCATCCACAAAGCCTAGGAGGTCGCGCTGGTCCAAGTACTTGAAGCCCTGGGTCTCATCGACGACGGTGGCGGCATCGCCCAGCTGGCGCAAGACCTGGCGCGCCATCTCGTGGCAGAGGTCATAGGTATTCGCGCGGAAATGCAGCAGGATATCACCGGGCGTGGAAGGCGCCTTGTACGTTCCCTGGAGCGGCTCGAACTCCTTGAGCTTGTCCGGGCGGGGAGCGCTGGTGAGGCGTGGCCACATGTTGGCGCCGATGCCAACGACCGTGTACAGCTCGCCCTCGTTATGGCGGAAATTGACGGACTTGAAGGTATCGCCAAATGCGGAGAGCATGTCCCGAGTGGCTTGCTCGCCGCCTTCTGCAATGTTCAAGACCAAGAAAAGGGCGGCGCGGGAAGGCTTAGTGACAACGCGTTGAATAGTCATGAGTCCCAGCATATGTGTTGGCCTTGGGCGTTGCACGTTTGGTGTATGTGGTGTGTGGGTGTGTTCGGTGCGGGTTGCCACGGTGATGCGTTGGCATGGTGCGGGTTGCCACGGTGATGCGTTGGCATGGTGCGGGTTGCCACGGTGATGCGCTGGCATGGCGTGATGCGTTTTTGCAAATAGTAAGCCGATTTGGGCCTTGTGAAGGGCACTATTTGTAAATTTGGAACAAACTGCGCCCAGAGCGGCGCGCCTGGAGTGGCTGGACCATTCTTGGATTAAGGGCCGCGGCACGATGGGAGGGACTTCTACGGATCTAAAATGACATAATGTACATTATCGGACAATTATGGAGATCTGCTGGTTAAGTTGAGGGCGGCTTGAGTGTAACCCCTTAGGTCCGTGGATTCGGTCTGGGATGTTGGCTGGCCTACCTGTTGCTGCGCGCTAAGGTCTTGAGAGCGTCAAAGCTTCTGCGACTTCGGCTCCTCAGTGGCCAGAGTTTAGATTCCTGAAGCGAGCCTGGCTTGAGAAATCGTTTCGACGAGGCTTGTGTGGAGTGTCTGGCAGGCGGCACGCCACGGCTCCGGACGGCTCGGACGTCCGATTGAGTCGAGATTCGCTTCAGGCGGTCCTTTCCTGCCGCTGGACCTTGGCACACTTATACCCCGGTATTTAGTCACAGTGACGTTAAAATAACGCTATTGGTTTTTGTAGGCGCTCCACAGCTGCCAGATGGTTAACACCGCCAGCAATGCTGCAACCGCCGTGACTAGCCACATCTGTTGGACCGCGACGAAAATCGAGAAAGCTATGACGGAACCAAAGCACGGGAATTAAACGTCGAGAATTCACGGTTTAGTCCTTATTCAAGCAGATGCGCAGGTTGATCTCGCCGTCCTCGGCAACCTTAGCCGCCAGCATGTCTGGCGTCTCCACGTTGTAGTCCAAGCGGTTAATCGGAATATCGCCGCCAATGACGATATCGTCGCCGTCGCGCAAAACATCGAACTCATGGGTGATTTCCTGCGTCTTGTCCTTGATCATGAGGTCACCGGTGAGCTTAACGGAGCCTATGGTGCCGTCTTCGGGAACATCGGCAAGTGAGACGGGCTTGGTAAGCGTGAAGGACGATTCTGGGAAGTCTGAGGTCTTAAAGAGCTTGGACTTCATATTTTGGTCGCGGACTTTCTTATCCGTGGTCAAGGAATCCATATTCACCGTTATGGTGGCGGATTCCAGCGTGGAATCGGAAATCTCCGCCTGGCCGGTGACCTCCGTGGTCGACCCAGAGGTGGACGTCCTCTCTGCCGGCAGAACCTCGTCGAAGGTAAAGCCCACCGAGGTGTGGTTATCGGCGCGGCCCTTGGCCACAGACCAGGAACCGTCGACCAGCGTTGAGGCTGCCTTGGCGCCATCGGCAGTCACGGGCTCCGTCTTGACGCCGCCGCTTTTGAAAAGCGAGTACACAATCGGGCCGATCGCTACGGCGGTAAGCACGAGAATTAAAACCACGAAGATGGAAACGACGAGTTTCCGGTTATAAAAAAGCTTTTTCATCTACTATCGAAGTCCTTCTAAACGCCGAGCCAGCGAAATAAGCTCCTCACACAGACTGGAAAGCTCTTCCGCGCTCGCGCCTTCTTTTGCGGCAGTTTGAATGTCTTCTGCGGAACACCGCAACTCAAAAAGGCCGTCGCGCAAGCCTTGCACTTTATCTGGGCTCAAGATTACTGCATCGGCAGGAATATCCGTGCCACTAACATTGTTTCTTTGTTCATAAGCACGCTGTTTGCACGAGGCGCTGCAAAACTTACGTGGTCGTCCCCTACCGCCTTGGTCAATATCCTTTCCGCACCACTGGCAGGAACCGACATTGCTTTCACGACTAGCTGTACGGATCACTAGATACACTTTAGTCCATTAAACGGCGGGCTGGGAACAATACCGCGTGGGTGTTCGTTATAATAAATAGCTCTTAGGCGAAACTATCGCCGTCAATCAGGGATCTCTTTGAAAAGGATGATGTTGCATGGCAGATCGCGTACTCCGTGGCAGCCGTATGGGTGCAGTCAGCTACGAAACTGACCGCGACCACGACCTCGCACCGCGCCAGATGGTGAAATACCGCACGGACGATGGTGAGATTTATGAGGTGCCCTTTGCACATGAGGCAGAAATCCCTGAAGAGTGGATGTGCAAGAATGGCAAGCTGGGCCACCTCGTAGAGGGTGAAGGCGTGGAAGCTAAGCCCATCAAGCCACCGCGCACCCACTGGGATATGCTGCGGGAGCGCCGTTCCATCGAGGAACTCGATGAGCTTTTGGAAGAGCGCATTAACCACCTGCGTTCCCGCCGCCGGACCGCTGCTCGCCTCCTCAAGGAGCAAGAACAGCAGAAGAAGTCTTAAAGGCGAAGACGGAATTAATTAAAGCCCGTACCCTGACTGCCATTTTGGCACGGGGTACGGGCTTTAATGCTGCCTAGATTACTTCTTCTTAGTTAGCTGGCCCACCTGGTGCTTGACCAAGTATCCCAGCTCATTGGCCAAATTGGTGGCCCAACCGACACCGTTGCGGGCCTTCTGACCAGCATTGTGAACGGAGCCGTATTTGACCTCGTGGTCCGCCAGCTTGGACATCTCGCCGGCAAAATCCTTCACCTGCTCCGCGCGGTGGGCCACGCCCCACTTGGTTACCTCGAAGAGGGAGTCCTTGACAAAGGAACCATCCAGCTTGGACTCACCGTACTCGCGCTCGGTGAAGGTGATGGGCACCTCGCGGATATCGTATCCAGCCTTGACCGCGCGGAAGGCCAAGTCCACCTGGAAGATATAGCCGGCCTTGGACAGCTCATCAAAGTCGATATCTTCCAAAAGCTCGCGGCGGAAGGCACGGTAGCCGGCGGTCATATCGGACAGGTCGGTTCCGAGCGCGAAAGAGATGTAGAGGTTGCCCAAGCGGGACAGGTACTCGCGGGATGCCGGCCAATTGACGGTCTCGCCGCCCGGCACGTAGCGGGAACCGATGACTAGGTCCGCGCCCTTGTCAATCTCCTCCAACAGCAAGTGCAGCTGTTCTGGGGCGTGGGAGCCATCGGCATCCATCTCACAAAGGACCTGGTAGTCGCGCTCCAGGCCCCATTCGAAGCCGGCGATATAAGCGCCCAAAAGGCCGCCCTTGCCCTCGCGGTGCAGCACGTGAATGTGGTCATCTTCTGCTGCGAAAGCATCGGCCTTCTCGCCGGTGCCGTCGGGGGAATTATCATCCACAACGAGGATGTGAACCTCTGGCAGCGCCTCGCGGACGCGGCCGGTAATCAGGGGAAGGTTTTCAATCTCGTTATACGTTGGGATGATAACCAGCGTCGCAGAATCAAGAGTGCTCACAGTAATTAATGCTCCTACTTTTCTTTAGCGCCGACACCGCGAGGTGTACGACCCAATCGGTTAGTACGCACGGCAATGAGTGCGCAGACGGTACCAATAATAACCATCAGCCACTGCATGAGCGAACCGTAGCGCACCGAAAATGTTTCGCCGGTTTTCAGTGGCAGGCGTTCTACCAGTGCCGCGGGCTCAAAAAGCTCCGTGGATTGGCTCACGCTGCCGTCTGGGTGCACGAGGGCGGACACCCCGGAGGTGGCTGCAACCACGACGGCGCGGTCGGTTTCAAGGGCGCGCAGCCTGCTCATGGCCAGCTGCTGGTACGTCATATCGGAAAAGCCAAACGTGGCGTTATTGGTAGGCGTCGTCAGAATCTGCGCGCCGTTTTTGACGGATTCATGGAAGGCATTATCGAAGGAGACCTCATAACAGGTCGCCACACCTACCGCGACGGAATTCATGGAGACCACACCGGGCCCATCCCCTGCCTTGAAATCTCCGGCGAGATCGACGTAGTCCGAGAAATGCGCGAAGAAGTCCCGCATGGGCATCGTCTCACCGAACGGTTGCAGGTACTTCTTATGGTGGTGATCGCCCACACCATGGCCGGGGGTAAAGACTTGCATGGTATTGCGCGCGCCCACCTCATCGCGGGTGGCGGTACCGACCAACACTGGCGCGTCGATGGCATCTACGGCACCGCTAATGGCTTGGGCTGCTTCCCCATCGCGGAAAGGATCAATATCGGAAGAATTTTCCGGCCAGATCACCAGATCTATATCGTCTTCGCGGCGCGCGAGCTTCTCCGTTTCCTGAACGTGGTTATTTAGTACCGCGCGACGCTGCCCGGCGAAGTCCAGACCGCTGCGCGGCACGTTACCTTGAATGGCCGCCACCTTGGTATCGCCAACCTTGGTATCGGCAGGATCGATGCCACGCCCGGCCGCTAGTCCAACGATGAGCGGGAGAATAAGGGCGGCGCCAGCGGCAATCTTTACCCGCCCGCCGCGCAGCAATAAGCCGGCAAGGCCGCAAGCACACAATGCCGTTGCCACCGTAATCAGCGAGGTCCCACCCCACGGCGCGAGATTGGCTAAGGGCCCTTCGATTTGTCCCCACGCCAGTTTGACCCAAGGGAAACCGCCAAAAGGCACCGAGGAACGAAGGACCTCCACGGCGAGGTACACGAAGGGAAAGACCAGAAATCCATATCGCCACCGCGCCACAGAGGCCCCGAATATCCCTAAAAGGATGGCATATACCGAAAGCCAGATGGCAAGCGCCGCATAGGGCACGGTCCCTACCAACTCGCCAATCCAGGGCAGGCTCAGCAAGTACAGAATCAGCCCGTGCGCCACCGCCAAAAGCGCGCCTGTGGCCCCGCGCACCTGTCGCCCACGCCAAGGCATGAGGCTCACATACAGCAGGGCGATGCCAATGATCGCACCCCACCACCAGCCGCGCGGCTCAAGAGCGGTAAAGGTCAGCGCACCAGATATGCCCGCTATGACGAGGCGGGCGAAAAATATCGCCACTTATTTTCCGTCCTGCGAATTGCCATCGCCGCGGGGACCGAAGTCATCAGGATCCAGGTTTTCGGACCAGTTGCGCAGCTCTTCTTCGTCGATAACTTCGTGGGAATCGCTCTCACCAGACGATTGCCCAAAAGATTGGCCCGAGGCCTGCCCAAAGGATCCAAAATTGCCATAGCTATCGTGCTGCTGTGCCATGGGCGATGCCTCGTAAATGCGCACACCCATCTTCTCCACCTTGCGGTAGATGGATACGGCCATAAACTTTCGAAACAGCGACCGCGTTGGGGCGAAGATGAGCAAGATACCAATAAAACTGGTCAAAAACCCAGGCAGGGACAGCAACATGCCACCGGCCAAGGTTAGGCCCACATTCCCGGCGGTTTTCCCCATGTCGTTATCGCGGACGTAGTAGGTCCCGTCACCAGCCTGTTCTACCTGTTTACCCATCAACCGGCGCACCTCAATGCCTGCGATGGACATACCAAAGAACATGGTGATGAATAGAGCAATGAACGCCCAAAAGAGGCCAATCCACTCGGCGACGGCCCAAAACGCTAGGGTTTCCGCCAGCATATAGAGGACGAAATATAAAAACGGCATAGCTTCCAGTTTAACGAGCAAAGCTGACGATATGCTGGCAACACTCGTTTCCGGCGCAGGGCTTCTCACCGGCTACACTGGCAAGCTATGCATTACCCCAAATTTTTCCAGCAACCCGGATCCGGCACTTGCCTGCGCCTGCACGTTGTGGGCGGTTTTACCAGCCCCAATGATTGGATCCATTTGGGTTATTGCGCGGCGCACTGGGCCGATGGCAGCGTCTACATTAGCTCTAATTCCGCCATCGAGTTGCGGGGAATTACAGACAAGGCCCAGCTTGCGGCGGAGCTGGATAAATTAGAGCTGCAGAGCTTCCACATTCCTGTGCTGGCCTCTCCCCTTTCTGCCGCGGCGAAGCAAGCCGCGCGCCAGCTGACCACGCACCTGAATACCGAACAGCCGGGCTTGGAGTCGCTCGCGATTACTACTCCCGCCGACGATCTGCCGGCCTCTGCCGCGCAGGTGAGTATGCAGCTGCTTGACGATGCCACCCTAAACATCACCCAGTCCCCCGCCACTAACAGCCCGACCGCGGGCCTCTCGCTTGCCGATGCCGCAACCCACCTCCAGCGCCTCGGTGCCTTGCGCACCGAGGCGAAGGGTACCGAAGCGAAAGGCACTGAGGCGAAGGGCACGGGGGCGAAGGCCACCGGGCCGGCTGGTGCGGAACTCGCCGCAGAACCTGGGCCCATTGGTTGGTTGGATGAGCACCAGGCAGAAGGCGTGGTCGACCTTGGCGCAGGCGTCTATCAAGGCGCCATACCGGCGCAGTTCGCGCAGCTTATCGGCCAGCTCGAGGTGGACATCACGGTCACCCCGTGGGGAGGTCTCGTCTTTCACGACATCGCAGAGGGCGATGCCGAGGTCGTCCTTCGCGTGCTCGCCCCGCGCGGTTTCATCTTCGACATCAACTCGCCCCTGCTGCGGGAGGGCGAGGCGGACTAACGCGGCATGTGCCGCCACACCGGCCGGGGCACGAGCCGCATGACCCAGGCCAAAGCCTGCAGGGCCTTCGGGATCCACAGGGTGTGGCTGCGTGCCTGACCGCGGCGGTCGTCGTTGTCTATGCAAGCAACGACGGCATCGGCGACATCGCCTGGCCGCACCGATAGCGGCGCCGGCTTCATTCCTTGGGTCATGGATCCGATGACGAACCCGGGGCGCGCGGTAATCAGCCCAAGCCCGCTGCCGTGCAGCCTGTCCGCAAGGCCCTGGCAAAATGCATCCAGCCCGGCCTTGGTGGAACCGTAGACATAATTGGCGCGGCGGGCCCGCCAGCCAGCGATGGAGGAAAAGGCCACGATATGGCCGCGCGGCATCGACTGCGCCGCCACCGTTAACACGGAGACCTGGGCGGTGTAGTCGATAGTGGCGATTTGTGCTGCGTGGGACGGATCGGTTTCCGCCTTATCTTGATCCCCTAGGATGCCGAAGGCGACCACAGTCAGCTCAATGGCGCCAACGCGTTCCTTGGCCTCGGCAAAGATCTGGCGGTGCTGGGAGAAATCCTCCGCATCAAAGGATAGCTGGTGGACGCTGCGTGCACCTGCGGCCTCTAGCTGAGAGGTTACCTCCTCAAGCCCGTGCGTCCCGCGCGCGGCGAGGACGATGTCGTTGCCGCAGGCCACGCGACGGGCGATTTCACCGCCGATATCGCTGCGCCCGCCTAGGATCAGTACGCCAGCCACTTAGCGCACTTCGCGTTCAACGACGTTGAGGGACTCGTATCCATCCTTGGTAAGTACCACGATGTCTTCTAGGCGCATGCCCCACTGGCCTTCTAGGTAAATACCCGGCTCAATAGAAAAGGCCATCCCCTCTTCCAGCGCTAGGTCATTTCCCTCCATGATGAAGGGCTCCTCGTGGGTCGAGAGACCAATTCCGTGGCCGGTGCGGTGGACGAATTTATCGCCCCAGCCGGCATCGGCAATAGCTTTCCTCGCAACTGCGTCGATTTCCTCGGCCGTGCTGCCGGGCTTGGCGGCGGCGCGGGCGGCCGCTTGGGCATCGTAAAGCACCGCATAAGCGTCCTGGAAGTCCTGCGGTGCCTGGCTGAGATCGCCGCCTACGACGTAGGTGCGGGTGCAATCGGAATGGTAGCCGGAGGGCAAGGTGCCCCCGAGATCCACGACGACGGGCTCGCCCGCAGATAGCTTCCGGTCAGAGAAGCTGTGGTGCGGATTGGCGCCATTCGGGCCAGAACCCACGATGACGAAGTCAATGATGGAATGTTCTTCGAGGATGAGCTTTTCCAGTTCGTGCGCCACCTCGGCCTCGGTACGGCCGGGCTGCAGAAGCTCAGGAACCTGGGCGTGCACGGCGTCGATGGCCTGGCCGGCCTTGCGCAGCTCTGCGATTTCCGCCTCGTCCTTGCGGGTAAACAGCTCCGCGAGAGCGTAGGTGGCAAGGACGTAATCCGCCTCGGGCACGAGCGCCTGGAACTGCAGGATGTGGTCCGCAGTCAGGGATTGGCCCAGAGCGACCTTCTTGATCGGCGCAGCGCCCTTGAGGGCGAGCTCGTAGGGATTATCGCCGTCATTCCACCCGCGCAGCTCCACATCGAGCTTGCCGACGGGCGCCGATTTAATATCCGTAATATCCGTATTCGGCGAGACAATCCACGGGGTACCGCTCTGCGGAACCGCCAGCACCGTCAGGCGTTCGTGGGACGATACCCACGAACCGGTCAGGTAGGCGAAATCGGGGCCGGTGCCAATCAGCAAAAGGTCAATGCCCTGCTGGGCGGCCGCTTCTTGCGCGGCCGCGAGCCGGCGCGAATACACTTCGGGAGAAAAAGCCTGAGTAGTCATACACCTCAGTCTACTAGCCAGCAGGCCGGGCTAGCTTAAGCCCCGATCGCGACGACCCCACGCTGGATGGCATCGATTGCGCGGCGCGCGTTGCGCTGGATCTGGCCATCGTAGCCAGTCTTGGCGATTTGCTGCAGGAGGTCCACAACTTGGCGGCACCACCGCACGAAGTCACCGGGGGTAAGCTCCGCGCCCGCCTCATTGGCCGCCGCCATGCAATAGCCCAAGGGCGCACCCGCTGACCATTGGTGAATGGCCAGCGCAAAACCGGCTTCCGGCTCGCGCGTTGGGGGCAGGCGGTGGCGCCGCTCATCCGCGCTGAGTTCGGTATAGATACGCCACGTCGCATTCATGGCATCGGCCATGCGATCCGTTGCGGCCTCCGGCTGGCCCCCAGTGGCCTTCCTATTTTCAAAGCAGCACAGAGATGCAACGCCGGCCAACTCCGCCGGATCCAGCTCATCCCAAATTCCTCGTTTCAGGCATTGGGCAACGAGCAGATCGGATTCGCTATGAATCTTGGCTAGGCGTTCGCCTTCCTCAGTGATGACCGGCGTGCGATCGCTGCCGGCACCAGAGAACTCGACATAGTCCATCTCCGCGAGAAGATCCACGATGCGTTCAAAGGTGCGGCCCAAAGTATCGGTTGCCTTATTCACCTTGGTCTGCAGCTTTTCGAGGTCGCGCTCGCGGCGCGCCAACTTCTGTGCCACGCCGGCCAGTTGCTCCCTGTCGGTGGCGGGCCAGTCGTGCGCAGGGTGCTCGCGAATGGCATCGCGCAACTCGCCTACACGCTTATTTGGTCGCAGGCGCGGCTTCGACTTCATCCGCTTCGGGCGGTCAAACTTTTCGCGGTGGAAGACGTCCTGGATGTACTTGGTATTGCGCCGCGGGTTCTTCCGCACCGGCTTCGGGATCTTAATCCGCCCCAGTTGAATCGGCGGATTGCTAATCCCGGTGGCATCGATGCGCCCTGACCACCCAGATTCCGTGGTCACCCACGGGCGTGGATCCGCGGTCTGGTTGGCCGGGGTGACCACCGCGGCAAGAGTGGGCCGCTTCTTTCCGGCAATCGCGATGACATCGCCCAATTGCAGGCGCGCTAGCACCGCGACTACTTCCTGGGTGCGTTGGTGTTCCTTATCAACCTTGGATTGCTTTTCTTCCACCGTCAGCTCGCGGCGCAGCCGGATATAATCCATGAGCACCTCGGCGGGATCCTCGCCGTCCTTGGCTGGTGGTGCGAGGGCATCTACGGCATCGTCAAGCTGCTCCCGCAACTCGCGCACGCGATGCTCCGCGCGCTCTAATTCGCGGGTTTCTTCGACCACGGAACCATCGGCTTGGAACTGCGCAAAGGACTTTTCTAGGAGCCGCAGCGAATCCTCAAAGCCGAGCATGCCCAGCAGGTTGATGGCCATGTTATAGCCTGGCGCAAACGTAGAAATCAGCGGATACGTGCGCGTCGATGCCAAACCCGCGACAAATCGCGGATCCATCGCCGGGGCCCACTGCACGACCGCATTGCCCAGGGTATCGATTCCGCGCCGGCCCGCGCGCCCAGTCAGCTGCGTGTATTGGCCCGGCGTGAGATCCACGTGCGCTTCGCCATTGAACTTAATCAACTTCTCGAGCACAACCGTGCGCGCTGGCATATTAATGCCCAAGGCAAGGGTTTCGGTAGCAAATACCGCGCGTACCAAACCGCGGACGAAGAGATCTTCTACGATGTGGCGAAAAGCCGGCAACATTCCTGCGTGGTGGGCGGCAAAACCGCGCGAGAGCGCTTCGCGCCACCGCCGGAAATCCAAGACCTGCAGGTCTTCTTCCGGAATGCCCTCGACGCCGGCATCGACGATGGCCTTGATCTCTTCTGCCTCTTCCTGCGTCGTCAGCACCATCCTGCTGCGCAGGCATTGATAGAGCGCGCCATCGCAACCGGCGCGGGAAAAGATGAAGGTAATCGCGGGCAGCATATCTTGCGATTGCAGCACCTTTAGCACCTCTGGGCGCCCTAAGGGGCGGTAGCGATCTTGCGGACGGGAGGAACCGGAACGCCCGCTCGCTTTACCATGAAATTCGCTGCGCCCGCCGCCCTTGTGGCGCGCCCTCGCACGGAACCCCTTGCCGGATTTATAGTCCGCGCGCCCATCGTCGCTATCGCCTGCCTCCAAGCGCTGAATGCGGCGCTCTAATTCGGAATTGACCTGGCCGCCGGATTCCGGCTCAAAGAGCGGGTAAATCTTGCGGCCCAACATCATCCATTGATCGAGCGGGACCGGCCGGTGTTCGGTCACGATGACCGAGGTATCACCCCGGACCGTAGCGAGCCATTCACCGAATTCCTCGGAATTGGACACGGTGGCAGATAGCCCAATGATGGATACGTGGTCCGCCAAATTCAGGATGACTTCTTCCCAGACCGCGCCGCGGGAGGCATCTGCAAGGAAGTGGATTTCATCCATAACCACGTGTGTAAGCCTATCCAGCGCCGGAGAATCCGCGTAGATCATATTGCGCAGCACCTCGGTGGTCATCACCACGATTTCGGCATCGGCGTTGATGGAGACATCGCCAGTAAGAAGACCAACGGCATCCTCGCCGTGCTCGGCGACGAGGTCGTGGTATTTCTGGTTGCTCAGCGCCTTAATCGGGGTGGTATAAAAGCACTTCGTGCCGCGGCTTAAAGCCAAAGACACGGCGAACTCGCCAACGACGGTTTTACCTGCGCCAGTAGGGGCGCAGACGAGCACCCCTTGGCCATTTTCTACCGCCTCACACCCCTGCACCTGGAACTCATCCAAGGGGTATGGGAGGCCGGCGGCGAAGGTATCCAGGTGAGTTTCAGTCATATTTCACAAGGCTACCCGTGCTTAAAGCACATCGTCGAAAAAGCCGCCTTCATCGTTAGGTCGCTGCGGCCCCTTGCGATCCTCAGCCCGTTGCGAAGTGCTATCCGACGTCCGATTTTCCGTGCGGACGGTCTGCGATGACGCGCTAGCTGCCGCGGGCTTAGGCGAGGCATATACACCCGAGGAGCTAACGCTCGATGGGGCATCGACAGGCGCGGGCCCGCCCACGCCTGTGGGGCTTTCGTCTAGCGCAGACGCGGATTCATCATCAAGATCCATCCAATCAGGACGCTGCCGATTCTGGCGCTTATCGTGAATGCGGCAGAACTGGAAGGCAATCTCAATAAGCAGCATCAGGCTGGCGGACAAGACCACCATCGTGAAGGGATCTTGGCCTGGAGTCACGAAGGCGGCAAAGATCATCACCACGACGATGACGATGCGACGCTTGTCCTTGACGTGGTTATATTCCAAGACGCCAATGAGGTTGAGAGAGACGATTAACAGCGGAATCTCGAAGCTGATACCGAAGATAAGCAAGAGCGCCAAGAGGAAATAGAAGTATCGCTCACCAGTTAATGCTGCGGTTTGATACTCAGCGCCAATACCAATGAGGAATTCTAGGCCCACGGACAAGATGAAGTAGGCCAAGATGGCGCCAGCCAAGAAGAGGGAGACGGCCACAACGACGAAGCTTAAGGTGTAGCGACGCTCATTCTTATGCAGGCCTGGGACGATGAATGCCCACACCTGATAGAGCCAGACTGGAGACGAAATCACCGTACCTGCCAACGCACCGACCTTCAGTCGCAAAATGAGCATCTCGAAGGGGCTGGTAGCAAGCAAGCGGCATTCGCCATCGTTGTTGAAGTTGGCTCGCTTATCTTCCGGCAATGAGCAATAAGGCTCGCGGAGAATTTCTCCCAGCGGCGGAATCCGGAAGGGTGCCTGCTGGTACCAAATGAAACCGATGATCGCGCCGATAACCAAGGCCAGCAAGGAGATAATGATCCTTCGCCGCAGCTCTTGCAGGTGCTGTACTAAGGTCATCTCGCCCGTTGGGTTTTTGGGCTTGCGTGAAAAACCTCGACGCTTGCGGCGCACGCGGGATCCTTGTTCACCGACAGGATGGGTCTGTGAGGACATCAATTTGGCTCTTTCAACGCACAAGAGCGAACACTGCCCTGCCCACCTGATTTCTCAGGGTCGCACTCCGGCACGGCCGACGAGTGCATAAGCAGCAGAGGGTGTTCGCGTTTTACAGCAGGCGGGCGTTAATTCTGAGAGGAAGAGTTTCCCTGCTGGTGGCCAGGTTGCATATCCGGGCGGTTCCAGAACTCCTCATCGGACTGTTGGCGCTTCTGGCTCAGTTGAGCTTGGGCCTCAGAGCGCTTGGTGTCCTCCGATTGCATTTCATTGACCTCAGATTTGAAAATGCGCATCGAGCGGCCCATGGAACGAGCAAGATCGGGCAATTTCTTCGCGCCAAATAGCAAGATGATGACGAGAACAATAAGGCCGATTTCCAATGGTCCTAAGGTCATAAGATCCTCTTTCGGTTCTTCTTTGCCTGCGTCAAATGACCGCCGCGCTCCCTGACTTCGCGGGGAAAATTCGCGAGGCAATTTTAAGACGCATGTGCGTGCAGTAACTGGATTTTAAGTATAGCCCTTCAACGCGTCATTTCCGCGTTCCGCAATGAGATTTACAATAGATTCTGGGGCTATGACGCGTAACCTATCGGCCTGCCCGAGGGCAAAACGAACCAGCCAATCCACCGATCCGACCTGCATCGTTGCAGCTATAGTGCCGTTTTCTAGGCGTTTGCCTAATTGCATATCGTAGTATTCTGCAAGCCAGGTGAATTCTTCATGAATGACTAATTCCACGGAATCCGCCGCACCTAAATTAAAGGGTGCTGCAGCGTCGAAGTCCAGCTGTTTGAGGCGCGGATGAGCAGTCTCCTCGGTCAACTCGGCATGCTTGATGCGGTCAATACGAAAGGTCCTGTGCCCTTGCTTTTCTTCTTGCCACGCCGCGAGATAGGGCTCGGCATCGACGATAAAAATCCGGGCCGGATCAACTACGCGCTCGGTTTCCTTATTAGATGAGGCGCTCCAATAGCGCATCCGGATGCGCCGTTTTTCGTTGAGCCCACGGTTCAAGGTCGCCTGGATGTCGGATTCTTGCGGGTCCACCGTCGATAACGTGTCATAGATGCTCAGCGTGCGCTCATCCATAATGGAGCGCAATTTCGCCGCGGCAGACTTAATCGCCCGCGCATCCAACAGGCCGGGCATAGCCTCGAGGGATTCTAGGGTAAGCAAGAGCGCGCCGGCCTCGGTTGGGGTAAGCCGCAATGCTTGTCCCAGCCCCTGGTCATTGTAAATGGTGACCCCATCGCGGTAGCTAAAAGAGAGATCGATGAGCTCCTCGGTATTGCGGCCGGTCCCAGAGCAAAATAGCCGGTCCACGGCATCTTTCAGCTCCCCTGGGTCCATGCCCAGATCCGCGGCCGCCTCCATCGGAGTTTTATCCGGATGGTTTTGAAAGTACGGGATGAGGTTCAGCGACCGGACGAGCGCTTGCAGTTTATGAGATCCATCTGCCATTGGTTTACTCAGCTCCGTTGTGGTTGGCGGTTGCGCGCAGAAGTTTAATGATGTCAGTGCGCACCTCGGGGGGATCGAGCACTTTTACTTCTGGGGCATAACCCGCTGCGGTGCGCACCAACCAATCCTTTTGGACCCCGGTCAGCACTACGGTGCCTTCGACAGTGCGCTCCCCCGCGCTTTCTAGCTCTTGGGCTTGACCTTCAGGAATACGCAGGGTCGCATCCACCTTTTCGCCCCGTTGTAGGGCCTCTTTGACGAGCTTGTCGATGTCCACCGTCGGCTCAGAATGCTCTGCCGGCTGGTGCGACCTTTTGATATCGGAAAGCCGCAGGGCGCGGAAGACGCGCGGGGCGGCGCGGTCAACATCGAAGCCAACGATATAGATGCGGCTCTGGTGGTTGACTACTCCCCAGGGATCCATGGTGCGGCGCACGGTCTCCGCCGCTGGGTGGGGGCGATAGGCAAAAGTAATCCGGATTTTATTCCGCACGGCGGCCAAGACGAAGGTGATCACCTCGGGGGCAAGGCGGGTGATGTCATTGACCGCGGTATAGACGGGTGCGCCCTTCAGGTTCCGGGAGGCACCCGAGGCGGCTATCTTGGTCCACCCGGACAAAGAGAAATCGCTCAATCCACCAGGGGTTCCCACTCCCCCTGCGATGCCAAGCACCATCGCTTCTTCCGGTGAAAATTCCACCGGCGGGAGCTGGTAGTTGCTTTGGTCGAGGCGGTACGAGGCGCCGTCTTCCCCACCGGTGTGCACGATGGGAACTCCAGCGCGTTGCAAGGTGGCGATATCGCGCGCCAAGGCCTTGGTAAAGGCTTCGTCGGATTTATCGCTATAGCCTGCGACGTGGCTGCGGAGCCAGGCCGCGGAGCGGTCCGGTGAACCACCCGAATTCGCCGCTCCTTGCAGCGCAAAGGATAGGTTGGTGAGCCTTTCTACCGCCGCATCCTGCCGACTCGGCGTGGATCGTGATGCCACCACGTTGTCTACTCTCCCCTTTGCTCAATGTGCACGCCTTAGGCGTGATTATCGTGCATATAGTCTAGCAATGCTTCAATGCGCGGATCGGTGGACGCAAAAGGGTCCAGCAGCTCCTCGGTGCGCGGTTCGGGGCGGTTGACCTTCAGCCGCGTCCAATCCACGGTCACGTGCGCGCCGCAGTCTTCGGCGGCAGTCAGGAACGCGCCGCGCAAGGCCGCACGCGTGGTCGGCGGCGCAGTCGATACCGCACGCTCGATGTCTTCATCTTCAATCCAGCGCTCGATCATCCCGCGGCGCAGCAACACGTCGTACAAACCTCGCCCTGGCCGGATATCGTGATAGGTCATATCAACCTGCGTAAGTTTCGGATGCACCCAGTCACCGCCTAGGCGGGAACGGTAGCGCTCGAGCAGCTCGAGCTTGATGACCCAATCAATCTCGCGGTTCACGCCGGAGAAATCTCCGGACTCGATGGCGCGCAGGATGCGCTCCCACAGGTCAACGACGCGCTCCAATTCCGCAGTGGACGTACCGGCATCTTCGCGGTGGGCGAGCCAATCGCGCGCCCGCGCACAAAGCTGCTGTTGGACCTCTAGGGCGGTAATGGTTCCCCCGCTGACAAGCGGCAGCGGTGTGGAGCCGGTCAGATCGCGCGCGATGGAGCGGATGTGGTGGATTGGATCTGCGATCTCGAGTTCGGGCAGCTCGAAGCCGGCCTCCAGCATCTCTAACATGAGCAGGGTGGAGCCGACCTTTAATGCGATGGTGGGCTCTGCCATATTGGAATCGCCTACGATGATGTGCATGCGGCGAAAGCGCTTGGAATCCCCGTGCGGCTCGTCGCGGGTATTGATGATGGGCCGGGACCGGGTGGTCGCAGACGAGACACCCTCCCAGACCTGGTCGGCGCGCTGGGACAAGAGGAATTGCGCGGGGTGTTCGCCCTTGGCTGGCTGCACCATTCCCGCCCCGCAGATAAGTTGGCGGGTAATCAGGAAGGGCAAGAGCGCTACGCCCAAATCCTTGAGCACCATATGCCGGCTAATGAGGTAATTCTCGTGGCAGCCAAAGGAGTGCCCGGCGGAATCTACGTTGTTCTTAAAAAGGTAGACCGGCCGCTCGTTTCCTTCTGCAGCCAAAGTATCTTCGGCCTGCAGCGCGAGGCGGTTCATCACGCGGTCACCGGCGCATTCGTAGGCAATGAGCTGGCTGAGGCTATCGCACTCGGCGGTAGCTACCTCAGGATGCGAGCCGACGTCGAGGTACAGGCGGCTGGCATTGGTGGCGAAGATATTGGACGAGGAGTATTTTTCGACGATCGGCCGGAAGAGCACGCGCGCAACTTCATCGGGGCTTAAAGCCCGCTGGTCCTTCGGCGTCGCCGTGGACAGGCCATACTCGGTTTCGATGCCCATAATCCGCCGGGCAAAAACGGGACGGGTGGATTCCACGCCTACTGTCCGCCCTTTTGGACGTAGGAGCGGACGAATTCTTCCGCGTTATTTTCTAGCAGGCCATCGATCTCATCTAGGAGGTCATCGGTGCCGGAGGTGTTGATATTGAGCTGAGTTGCGGTAAATTCTTCCTCTGACTCGGGGCCGTTTCCCCCATTATTGCTAGTGACCTGGCGGTTCGAAGTGGACACGGTGTCATCCTTTCGTCGTATTAGATGATCATTACTTACGATACTCGGGCTGGATACCGATGGCAGCAAGGCCTTCGAGCAACTCTTCTACGCTGCTTGCGCCCTCGATGATGTCTTCGCAGTCCGCGCGGGTGAGCCCGCGGGCATCATCCATGGCCACGGTGGCCCAGACGCCGTTTCGGGCGTGTCCGTCCTTATCACCACGGCGCAGGGTGAGGCTTTGCCAGCTGGCGGCAATAATGTCTTCGCCGAATTTCTGCGTTATGCGCCCGCGGAAATATGCCCGGGTATCGGCGGGCGGCTCGGCCGCGGCGCGGTGCAGGTCTTCGGTGCTAAAGAGCTGACGCATCTGGCCCTTGCGCACCAGCGCATGGTGCAGCGACTTTTCCGGATCGATTTCCGCATATTGCAAGTCGATAAGGCGCAGCTTGGGATCATCTGGGGCGATACCACGGTCAAGGTAGCTCTTGATCAACCGGTACTTGGCCACCCAGTCCAGGAGGTGGGAGGCCTTGAGGGGGTCATCGGCAAGCAGCTCTACTGCCTCGTCCCAGGCCGCCAGCACCTTGTGATCGGCGTCTGTCTCCGGCTGCAGGCGGCGGCGGTATTCGTTGAGCAGCTCGAGGGCGGTGAATGTGCGGCCATCGGCAAGCGTGAGCCGGTGGCGCAATTCAAGGTCGCGGCTTACCAGGGGGACCTCCGCGACGGCATCGGCAAGGCGCAGATCGCTAAAGTCCGTGCCGGATTCAATGGCATCGAGCACCAGCGAAGTCATGCCCAATTTCAGCAGCGTCGAGGTCTGCGACATATTCGCATCGCCGATGATGACGTGCAGGCGGCCGAAATCATCGTGGATGGCATGGGGCTCGTCGCGGGTATTAATAATGCCGCGATTGAGGGTGGTTTCCAGGGAGATCTCCTGCTCGATATAATCCGCGCGCTGGGAAATCTGGAACCCCGGTTCCTCCCCAAACTCGCCGCGCCCCATGCGCCCAGCACCAATGACGACCTGCCGGGCCACGAAGAAGGGGATCAGCGCTTGGG
Source organism: Corynebacterium sp. MSK204 (assembly GCF_030229885.1). Classification (NCBI taxonomy): domain Bacteria; kingdom Bacillati; phylum Actinomycetota; class Actinomycetes; order Mycobacteriales; family Corynebacteriaceae; genus Corynebacterium; species Corynebacterium sp. MSK204. The sequence goes on from NZ_JASPGQ010000007.1 coordinate 44,650, forward strand.
CCATGACCGAAAAATCGGTGCTGCGGGCATACTGATAATTTTCATGCGAACCGTAGCTGGCACCCTTGCCATCGACGTTGTTCTTGTATAACCGGAGCGGCGGGCATGGCTGCCGGTCCGCCAAGACGGACTTTCCCTGTGCCGTCAGCTCCGCTACGGCATCCCGGGCCCGCAGCAGCGTGTCATCGCCGGCGGCATCATAGAGCGTCGCGTCCCACGCATTCGTGCATTCCGGAGCCGAGTACTCAGGGTGGGCGTGGTCCACATAAAACCGCGCCCCACTCGGAGTGACAACATTGGCCACCCCCACCGCATTGGGGTCTACCACGGGAACCGTATCGTAGCGCTTGAGATCGAAGCCGCGGGAATCTCGCAAGGGGTGTTCTTCCGCAAAATCCCAGCGCGAACGCGCGCCTGTATACAGCGCAGCATAGGCCACGACCGCATGGGTCGAGGTAATGATTGGGGAATGCTCCGGCGAATCCGGCGTAGAAATACCGTATTCCGTTTCCGTTCCTAACACGCGGGCCACGTACCGCTCCTTCCGCTTAAAAGTTCCACACTGGTCACGCGCGAGCCGCCATGATCCGCGGAGACAATCTTGCTCCATTCCTCAGGGTTGGTTGAGGTAGGCATGTATTCCGATTCTTCCTGCTCAGCTGCGATGGCAGCGCGCAGATGCTGCTTGCCGATGCCCCCTTCAACGCCCCCAGTGCCTTGCTCCGCAGCGTTTGCCGCCGAGGCGACGTGCTCCGCGCCGTGGTGCGATAAAGCCTCCTTGATGGCCAACTTCTTAGCCCGGGCCAAGATATTGGCGATCATCGCTCCAGAGACGAAATCCCGGTAGTGCAGGACTTGGCGCTGCCCATTGCTAAAGTGCAGCTGTGCAAACGGCCTATCGCTATACAGCTCATCCACGGCATCGCCAATGAGCTCGTCAATATCACCCACATGCGGAATGGACGGATCGAAGTGGCGGGCGAAGATCTCGCGCGCGCCGCGCTTGGTGGGGCGATTGATGCGCACCTTCATATCCAGCCGGCCCGGGCGCATGATCGCGGGGTCAATGAGCTCTTCCCGGTTGGTGGCGCCGATGATGACCACATTGCTCAGGCCCTCCACTCCATCGAGTTCCGTGAGCAACTGCGGCACGACGGTGGTTTCCATATCGGATGAGACCCCTGATCCGCGGGTGCGGAAGATAGATTCCATCTCATCAAAGAAGATGACCACGGGGCGATCCGCGCTGGCTTGTGCGAGCTCGCGTGCGCGCTCAAAAATCAACCGAATGCGGCGTTCGGTCTCACCGACGTACTTATTCAGCAGCTCTGGGCCCTTGACGTTAAGGAAGTAGCTGGAGCCGTCTCCGCCCATCTGGGTAGACAAGGAGTTTGCCACCGCCTTGGCAATGAGCGTCTTTCCGCAGCCGGGCGGGCCATAAAGCAACACGCCCTTGGGCGGTTGCAGGCCATATTGGCGGTAGAGCTCGGGGTGGACAAAGGGTAGCTCGACGGAATCGCGGATCTGCGAAATTTGCTCATCCAGACCGCCGATGTCCTCGTAGCGCACATCGGGTACCTCTTCCAGCGAAAGCTGGGAAACCTCTGCTTGATCGACCTTTTCCACGGCCACGGAAGCCTTTGTATCCAGCAGTACTACCTCGCCCGCGCGCACGCTTTCTTGCAGCGCCTGTGCGAGCAGAACAACGCGGTTATCCCCCGCAGAATTAGCCACGACGGCGCGGCGCTGGTCCAAGCGCTCGACCACGGTGGCAAGCTCGCCAGTCCTCGTAGGAGCGCAGCCTTCGACGACCACGAAGCCATCGCCCAGCCGGACCTGTTGGCCCACCTGCAGGCTGCCCGGCTCCACGTTGGGAGAGACCTTGAGCTGCATGACGCGGCCGTTGGTATAGACCTCCGCGGTGGTGCCTACCTCGCTTTGGTGCGGCGAGTAGGCCAAAAAGACCCCATATGTAGAGGCGGGCTCTGCAAGTGCATTGACCTCAGCAAATAACTGCTCAAGCTCGGCGCGCGATTTCTGTAAAAGCTCCACCAGCTTTTGATTGCGCGCAGCAAGCTGGCTGAGTTGCCGCTTATTATCCGTGGCTTCATCCATGCACACCACTTTAACGCGCGAAAAGGTATGAGCGAGGCCACTTTAGCAATTAATTACATCCGTGTACTTAAATAGTGCGCATTCTATTTGCGGGCGCGGCGCTGGGGGCGCGGCGGGGTGACGCCATCGGCAAGCCGCCTGGTCCAAATGAGGAATGCGGTATGCGCGTTCATGCGGTGCTCCGGGCGGGTGGCTAGGCCTTCTACCTTCCATTCGCGCACGAGGGATTCCCACGCCTTCGGCTCAGTAAAGCATTGCAGCTCCCGGATGCCCTCCATGACCTTCATCAGCTGCGGGACCGTTGCCACATAGGTCATAAATACGCCGCCGGGGATCAGCAGATCGCGCACGGTCTCCAGGTTCTCCCAAGGCTCCAGCATGTCCAAGATGATGCGGTCGACGGGGCCGCCGAGGTCCTCAGCGGTGACATCGCCGAGATCGCCTAGGCGCGGCGACCACCACTCGGGGCGGGATCCAAAGTATTCCTCGACATTATCGACTGCGTACTCCAAGTGGTCCTCGCGGATCTCGTAGGAATAGACGTGGCCTTCGGGGCCCACGGCGCGCAGGAGGGACATCGACAAGGCGCCGGAGCCCGCACCAGCCTCCAGCACGCGGGCGCCCATGAAAATATCGCCCTCGACCAAGATTTGCGCGGCGTCCTTGGGGTAAATGACGGCGGCGCCGCGCGGCATCGAGAGGACGTGATCCACCATGAGGTGGCGGAAGAGCAGGAAGGACGAGCCCAAGGTGGACTCGATGACGGAACCTTCATCCATCCCCACGATGTCATCGTGGTTGATTATGCCTTTATGGGAATGGAACTGGCCTCCTTCTTTCAAAATGACCGTGTAGTGGCGCCGCTTGGCGTCCGTCAGCTGCACGCGGTCGCCATAGGAAAAGGGGCCAGAATAAGCCATGCCGCAAAACTCCTCGAGGTTGTGGGTACTAACCCTTCAAGTATGCCTCAAGAGCCCGCGAGAGCCATATTTGGCCCTGCTCGCCCACCATCTCGCGCGCGGAGTGCATCGACAGCATCGGCACGCCCACATCGACGGTGTCGATGCCCAGCCGCGTTGCGGTAATAGGCCCGATGGTCGAGCCGCACGGCACATCGTTATTGCCCACGAAACGCTGCACCGGAACCCCAGCCTTGGCACACGCGGTCTCCCACAGCGCAATCGTCTGGGCATCGGAGGCGTAGCGCTGGTTGCCGTTGATCTTGGTCACTGGGCCTTGCCCAATGATCGGCTGGTGGGTGGGGTCGTGTTTATCCGCGTAATTGGGGTGCACCGAGTGCGCGGCATCGGCAGACACGCAGCTAGAACGCGCGAACATCTGGAAGCGCTCTTCCTCATTGGCCCCCAGCGCGCGGGCGGTGCGGGTCAGCACGTCCTGCAGGATCGGCCCGGCGGCACCATAGCGGGAGCTCGAGCCCACTTCCTCGTGGTCAAAGGCCATCATGACCAAAATATCGGAGCCGTCATAGTCCTGCGCGGCACGTTGCATAGCCTCCAGCGAGGCGTGCACCGAAGACAGGTTATCCATGCGGCCGGCCGCGATAAACTTTTCGCCCGCGCCAAAGACCGCGCCCCGGGCGGCATCGGCGGTAATCAGGTTGAAGGAAGCAATATCCTGCTTAGCGATGCCCGCCTGCTCCCCCACCACCTGCAGGATCGACGCCTCTTCATCGCCCACCGTCAGCACCGGCTGCATGTGCTTTTGGCGGTCCGGCTTGAACTCATCCTTGCGGTACAAGTGGATAGCCAGCGAAGGAAGCCGCAGGACTGGCCCCGTATTCACCAGGTGCTGGCGCCCATCCGTGGTCACAACCTGGCCGGCGACGGTAAGTTCGCGGTCAAACCACGTGTGCAGCAAGGCGCCGCCGTAGATTTCCACCGCTACCTGCTGCCAGCCAGCAGCAGAAAAATCGGGCGTGGGTTTGAGCGCCAGCCCCGGCGAATCAGTATGCGAGCCAACGATGCGGAAACCGGAGTTCTTATCGGCGCCTTCCGGCACGTACCACGCGGCAACCGCGCCGCCGCGGACCATGACGTGCCCGCCAGGAGCGGCCGACCAGCCCTCGCGCTCATCCTGAATCTGGAAGCCAGATTCTTGCAGCAGGCGCGCTACCTCATGCGCGGCGTGGTACGACGACGGCGAAGCCGCCAAGAAATCAAGGAACTTATCGGTATAACTCATACCTTCTAGCTTGCCACGAAACTATCGGCGATAGGCTAGATACACCATGGCTACTTCATCTACTCCCCGCCCTCTTGCCCTGTCGCCCTCGCGCGCCTCCGACTACCAGCAGTGCCCTCTGCTCTACCGTTTCCGGGCCATCGACAAGATTCCCGAACCCAAGACCATCGCCCAAGTTAAGGGAACCCTGGTCCACGCGGTCCTAGAAGAAACGCATAAACTCCCGCGCGAAGAGCGCACTTACCCAGCCGCAGTAAAGATGATTAAGCCAAGCTGGGCAGCGATGACGGAACAGGACGCTGAATTGCTCGAGCTCGTGCCCGAAGACGAGACGTATGATTTCTTCGTCGCCGCCCGCGAACTGCTCAAAGGCTATTTCCAGATGGAAAACCCGCAGGGCTTCGACTGCCAAGAAACCGAGATGTATGTCAACACGGTTCTGCCCAACGGCGTGCCCGTGCGCGGGTTTATTGACCGCGTGGACCGCGCCCCCACCGGCGAGGTGCGCGTCGTGGATTATAAAACGGGCAAGAAACCAGCACCGCGCTTTTCCCACAGCGCCCAATTCCAGATGCGGTTTTATGCCCTAGTGTATTGGCGCCTGTTGGGAACAATCCCCCACCAGCTACGACTGATGTATCTAAAGGTGCTGGATTCGATGTTTTTAGCCCCTACCCAGGAGGAACTCGAATACTTCGAGCGCGATCTAGGCCAGCTGTGGGCCAAGATTGAGGCCGATGGGCGCGCCGGGGATTTTCGCCCGAAACGCTCCAAGCTCTGTAATTGGTGCGCGCATCAGGCGATCTGCCCCGAATTTGGCGGCACGCCGCCGGAGTACCCGGGTTGGCCGGGCTCCGCGGCGGATTAACTCCTTTTAGAACAGTCCGGATACCGTGCCATCGGCGGCGACGTCGATATTATTGGCCGCCGGCTTCTTGGGCAGGCCCGGCATGGTCATCACGTTGCCGGTAAGCACCACGATAAACCCCGAACCGGTGCGCGGCAGTAGCTCGCGCACGTGCAGCGTGTGGCCTTCCGGAGCGCCCAATGCGGTTGCTTCATCCGAGAAGGAATACTGCGTCTTGGAAATGACCACGGGTAATTTATCCCAGCCATTGTCCTTGATGTATTGCAAGTCCTTCACAGCCTTTGAGCCGTATTCCACGCGGTCCGCGCGGTAGATCTCGCGGGCGATGGTCTCGATGGAGGCCTCGATGCCTTCTTCAGGATCATAGAGCTGCTGCGCGCCGCCCTCGAGGTTCTCCAGCAAGGTCTCGGCCAGCTTCGTCGCTCCCGCGCCGCCTTCGGCCCAGACGTTGGCCTCTTCCAAGGCCACGCCGAAGTCCTTGGCCCAATCGCGCATAAACTGGCGCTCCGCCTCCGTATCGGACCAGAAGCGGTTCAGCGCGACAACGGGCTTGATACCAAACTTGCGCAGGTTTTCCACGTGGCGCTCAAGGTTGACGATGCCCTTTTGCAGCGCCTCAACGTTTTCCTCGGTGAGCTTATCCTTGGCAACGCCCCCGTTGTACTTCTGCGAGCGAATCGTCGCCACGACCACTGCGCCGGCCACGTCCAGGTCACCAAACCGGGACTTGATATCCATAAACTTCTCACCGCCGAGATCCGCGCCGAAGCCGGCTTCAGACAGCACGATATCGCCGAACTGCAGGGCAGTTTGCGTTGCCAGCAAAGAGTTGCAGCCGTGCGCGATATTGGCGAACGGGCCACCGTGCACGAGTGCGGGAACCCCGCCAAGGGTTTGCACCAGGTTCGGGTTCAAGGCATCGCGCATCAGCGCGGTGAGCGCGCCTTCCGCATCGAGCTCGCGCGCGGTCACTGACCGCTGGTCATAGGTAAACCCGACGGTAATATCGCCTAGGCGCTGCTTGAGGTCATCGAGGCTCGTCGCCAAGCACAAAATCGCCATGATCTCTGAGGCCGCAGTAATGGTAAAGCCTGTTTCTGCCGGTACGCCGTGTGCCGATCCGCCGAGGCCAGTTACCACGTTGCGCAGCGCGCGATCGTTCACGTCGACGCAGCGCTGCCACGTCACGCGGCGTGGGTCGATGCCCAGCTGGTTGCCCTGGTGAATGTGATTGTCGATGATGGCCGCAAGTGTATTCGTTGCCGCGGCAATGGCGTGGAAGTCACCGGTAAAGTGCAGGTTGATATCCTCCATCGGCACAATCTGGGCGTAACCGCCGCCCGCGGCACCACCCTTGATGCCCATTACCGGGCCTTGGGATGGCTCGCGGAGGGCAACGATGGCCTTCTTCCCGATCTGATCCAACGCATCGGTCAAGCCGATGAGGACCGTGGATTTACCCTCGCCGGCAGGTGTCGGAGATACTCCTGTTACCAGCACGAGCTTGCCGCGCTTGTCTTTGGCGTAATCCACCTTGGTGATATCCACCTTGGCTTTCGTGGAACCAAAAGGAATTACTGCATCTTCGGGAATTCCTGCTTTGGCTGCGATCTCCGCAATCGGCTGCAGGTTATGGGCTTGTGCGATTTCAACATCGGATGGCTGCGTAGTCATGGCACCTACCCTACCGATTTCTGACATTAGCCAAGTCGCATGGGGGTATAAACTGTGAAGCAGAACATTTCTTTTGGTGGAGCCTTCACATAAACGTGGCGCCCTCTCCGAGGAGAAGACGCCACTGGGAGCGCGAGTTGGAGGACTCGCTAAATGATTACCGCACCGAGCGCATAGCCCAGGAGTACGGAACCGAAAATGCTGACCACACCGGGGATGAGGAATGGGTGGTTGAATACGGCCTTGCCGATCTTGGTAGTGCCTGTATCATCCATCTCGACTGCTGCCAGCAACGTTGGGTACGTCGGCAGGATGAACAGAGCAGATACTGCCGGAAATGCGGCCACGGCGGTAACCGGGCTAACTCCCAGCGCCAATGCGGCGGGCATGAGTGCTTTGGTAGTAGCAGCCTGCGAGTACAGCAGGGCTGCGGCGAAGAAGAGCACCACTGCCAGCAACCATGGCGAGGCCTCGATGACGTCTCCAGCCAGAGCTTGAATATCGTCCAAGTAGTGGTTGATGAGGGTGGTTCCCAACCACGCAACACCCAGCACACAGATGCAGGCAGACATTCCCGATTTAAATACCGGGGTATTGAGGACGTCAGCGGCCGGAATCTTGGTTTTCAAGACGATGATCGTCGCGGCCGAGAGCATGACGGTCATAATCGCCTCATTGCGCGGCAAGGTGGGATCCGTAATCAGGCCAACCTGTTCGGAAGAAATGGTAGCCCATGCCATGACAACGACGATGGCGATGAGAAAGATGACTACGGAAGACTTAGCGCCTTCCTTTGGCTCATATTTACTAGCGCCAATCGGCTCCTTCACCAGGCCTTGCGCCTTGCGCTCCTGATACACAGGGTCATCTTCTAGTTCTTTGCCGAACTTATTGGCCACCCATGCGGCGGGGAAGATGGAAAGGAAGGTAGCTGGAATCAGGACACCGAGTACCTGGAGGTAGCCCACGCCCATGGGCTCAAGCAGACCAGCCAGGATGACAACTGCAGCAGAAATCGGCGAGGCACAAATACCCATCTGTGCGGCGACGACCGCGATAGATAATGGGCGCGACGGGCGAACTTTGCCCTCCTTGGCCACCTCAACGATGACCGGCAGCGTGGAAAAGGAGGTGTGCCCGGTACCGGCCAAGACCGTCATCAACCAGGTCACGATGGGTGCGTAAAACGTAATCTTTTTGGGGTTTTTGCGCAGGAACTTCTCGGCCACGTGAACCAAATAGTCCATGCCGCCGGCCTTTTGCATGGCGGCAATAGCCGCAATCACCGTCATAATGATGGCAATGACGTCGAACGGAATGTCGTCCCTAGTTACTGGAACTCCCGCAACGCCCAAAAGGAGAACGCCCAGGCCGCCGGCCATGCCGATGCCTATGGACCCAATTCTCGCACCCAGGATAATGGCTGCGAGAACGATGACAATATGAATAATAACCATGGATACGCTCCACACGTTCTCAACTACACGTGGTGGCCCCACCTACGCCTGCCGGTCGTGGACCACCCTTACATTTCTATTTTGCCCTGAATATGTTGCTTTATTTACATATTCTGCCCGTTTGTGTTGCTTCCCACATGTGTTCTACCTCGCGTTATAAACCGTTCGGTATGGGTTCATGCCTTTGCGCTTTGGGGAAATAAAACATCAACGGGCGCATAGACGAAAGAGACCGCACACACCGCGGGGCGCTTCCCCACCCCAAAGGGAGGAAAGAAAGCACGGTGTCTGCGGACTGATCGGTGCCGCCATGAGGATGGGCATCTCCCACCTCATGCGGCACTATGGCTCGCGAACTTTACTTAGTTTTCATCCAAGAAAAGCTGACCGCGAAATTCTGGGTGCATCAGGTTTTCTACCGACAGCACCTTGTTCAGCGTTGCCTCATCAAGTAGGCCCTTCTCCAGCACGAGTTCCTTGACGCCCTTGCCGGTCTTGAGGGATTCCTTTGCAATCTCGTCACCGTTGTGGTGGCCAATAAATGGGTTCAGGTAGGTAACGATACCGATGGAGTTCTCCACGTACTGGCGGCACACATCAGCGTTGGCGGTAATGCCGGTGACGCACTTCTCACGCAGCGCATCAACCGCGTTGCCCATGATGCGGATGGACTGGAACAGTGCCTCACCGATGACCGGCTCCATCACGTTGAGCTGCAGCTGGCCTGCCTCTGAGGCCATGGTCACAACGTGGTCGTTGCCGAAGATCTTGAAGCAGGTCTGGTTGACAACTTCAGGGATAACCGGGTTGACCTTACCCGGCATGATGGAGGAACCTGCCTGGCGGGCCGGCAGGTTGATCTCGCCAAGACCAGCGCGCGGGCCAGAGGAAAGCAGGCGCAGGTCGTTACAGATTTTGGAGAGCTTCATGGCAGCGCGTTTGATGGCAGAGTGCAAGAAGACATAGGCACCGCAGTCAGAGGTGGCCTCGATAAGGTCGCTTGCAGTCTTCATCTCCAGGCCGGTGACTTCAGACAGGGCGGCGGTTACCTGGTGACGGTAGCCAGCTGGAGTGTTAACTCCGGTGCCGATGGCGGTTGCGCCGAGGTTGATCTGCAGCAAGCGGCTCTGTGCATCGCGCAGAACGGCCTGCTCCTCGTTGAGGTTATTAGCAAAGCCCTTGAATTCATCGCCCAAGGTCATGGGAACGGCATCCTGCAACTGGGTACGGCCCATCTTCAGGATGTCTTGGAACTCATTGCCCTTGTCCTGGAATGCAGAACGCAAGCTGTCAATGCGCACGACCAAGTCATCGATGGCAGCGTACAGACCCAGACGGAAACCAGTTGGGTAGGCATCGTTAGTAGACTGGGACATGTTGACATCGTCATTGGGGTTGATGATGTCGTAGGAGCCCTTCTCCTCTCCCAAGTGCTCAAGGGCCAAGTTGGCAACGACCTCATTGGTGTTCATGTTCAACGAGGTGCCGGCACCGCCTTGGAATACATCGAGCGGGAATTGGTCCATGCAACGGCCCTCGTCCAAGATCTGGTCACAAGCCCAGATGATGGCCTCCGCCTTCTTCTTTGGCAGCACGTGCAGGCGACGGTTAGCCATCGCGGCAGCCTTCTTGACCTGCACCATGCCGCGGATGAAGTGCGGAATGGTGTTGATGGTCACGTAAGAAATCTGGAAGTTATCCATCGCGCGGACAGTGTGGACACCAAAGTAGGCGTCAGCAGGAATTTCCAAGTCACCGATCAGGTCGGTTTCCGTACGAGTGTTTTTGCTCGACGTCTTCGGTTTCTTCTGCTCCGCTACTTTTTTCTGTGCAGAATGAGTGGTCTTATCCTCCTGCTTTTCCTGCGCGTCCTTTGCGGCAGACTTAGTGTCTTTTTCTTCTTTCTTAGACGACTTTGCCATGATGGCGCGGCTCCTTTGCCTGTCGAGAATGATGTCCGAGTGAATAATCTCCAGCGCCAATGGTAGCCACGTTTCGCCCCAGTTGGGACGACCAAGAATTTAATAATCCCCCTAAAAGCGGGCAATGCGCAGATCGGAAGCCAAAATAGCCTCTGCACCGAGTTGGGAAAGTCGATCCATAATCTGGTTGGCTTCTTTTTGCGGAACCATCGCGCGCACCGCCACCCAGTCTTGTCGCGCCAATGGTGAAACCGTCGGCCCAGTCAGGCCCGGAGTAACACCAGCTGCTTTATCGAGATTTTCTTCCGCGATGTTGTAGTCGATCATGAGGTAAGTGCGGGCGTGCAAAATACCTTGGATGCGACCCAAGACAACCTGCTCTTCCGGAGTTACTTCTGCATCGTGGCGCTTGATGACTACGGCTTCCGAGCTGACGATGGGCTCACCAAAGGGCGCCAAACCCTGCTGCCGCAGCGTAGTACCAGTTGACACGACATCAGCAATGACATCGGCCACGCCTAGGTGAATGGAAATTTCTACCGCCCCGTCGAGGCGGATCACATCGGCGGAAATCCCCTTCTCCGCCAAGTCCTGGCGGACCAAATTCGGGTACGACGTTGCCACGCGCTTGCCCTCTAGATGAGAGATATCCCACCCCTCTCCTTGGGGGGCGGCGTAGCGAAATGTTGAGTCACCGAAGCCGAGCGAGAGGACTTCTTTGAATTGGGCATTGGAATCGAGCGCCAAATCGCGTCCCGTAATCCCTAGATCAAGCACACCGCGTGCGACATAGATCGCGATGTCTTTCGGGCGGAGGAAGAAAAACTCCACCCCATTGTCAAGATCCACCACGTTTAGGGTTTTGGAGTGGCCGCGTCCCTTGTATCCGGCCTCACCAAGGATTTCTAAAGCCGCTTCTGATAAGGAACCTTTATTTGGTACTGCAATTTTGATCATGCTGTTCTCCAGGAAGTTTGCTCCACCACAGGTGGCAACAAGTTATAGGTATTTATAAATATCTTCAGGCCGCAGGCCGCGCTTGATCATCATGACCTGCGTCCAATAGATAAGCTGCGACATTTCTTCCGCCAGTTCCTCGTCGGACTGGTATTCGGCGGCGATCCATACTTCGCCCGCCTCTTCGATGATCTTTTTGCCAATATGGTGGGCGCCTTCTTCCAAGGCCTTAACGGTCCCAGAGCCCTCTGGCTTCTGGTCTGCTTTGTTCACTAGCTCAGCAAAAAGTGTCTCAAAATCCTTCACAGCTACCTATTGTTCCACAGGTAAGCAGCCAATGCGAAGGGTTTTATTTCATTTCCTGGATAGCCCGGAACCACTCGTAAACATCGCTATCGCGCGCGCCCGCGAGGTGGCGAGAATCGCGCAGACGGGAGATCTCTACTACCCCATCCGGTACTTCCACGGTTTCATCCTCGGGCAAACCAATAACGGTGCACCCGGCGGCAACGGCAGCGCGCATTCCGGCCGGAGAGTCTTCGAATACGAGGCACTGAGCCGGATCAAGCTGAAGGCGCTGGGCCGCCTCCAAATACATGTCTGGGGCGGGCTTACCGGTGGGAACTTCATCGCCGCAGATAGTATCTACAAAATATTCGCTGCCTATTACGGCGATGGCCGCGTCCGCGACATCGCGGTCCGTATTCGTCGTCACCATCATCGGCATGCCGTCTTGGTGCAGCGAGGTTAAAAGCTCTGGGATGCCGGGAAAGATCTCTAGGCGGCCAGCAAAAAGAGTCTTCATATAATCAAACATCTTCTGCCGGTAAGCTTCGACATCGCCTTCGCCCAAAACAACGCCAGCGTTGTCGGCGCAAATGCGCAGCGTCGTCGTAAAAGTAGCCCCCACCGTCTCCAGGCGCTGGCCGGGGGTCAGGCGTTTTCCCAGCACTTCCGAAAGGTAATACGTCGCCTCACCCCACAAGGGCTCCGAGTTGGTTAAGGTGCCGTCCATATCCCAGAAAATTGCCGCGGGACGGGATAAAAGCTGGGAATTACTCACTGTGGTCATATACACTCCACCGGCTTTTCCGGCATAGAACTAAGGCTCAGCGAGGGAAATATTCGCGCTGCGCGGTGATCAATCAACTGTCACCTTAGGAATTTACCCACAGTGGGATGGAGCCGTAAAGGGAGGCTTAGAAGTCCAACTCCGGGATCTGTGAGAGCGCCTCATCATCGGCACCGGTTGCCGCAGAAGCGTTGTACATCAACTCTGCGATTTCTTCTTTTTCCTCCGGCTCCACCACGGCATCGTGCTGCTTGCGATTAAAGGTGGCAAGTTTCTGCACGGTCTTATTCAACACCGCAGCGAGCTGGCTACCATCAGGATCGTCCGGCAGCCCGTCCAACCCATCCAACATCTGCTCGAGGTGGCGTTTAAGTTCTGGAAGCACCGCCGCGTCAAACGGCGCCTCCCAGAACTCTTTTTCCTCGTCCTTGAGGTAATCGCCAGTGGCGAAGGACTTAAGATCAGCAATGAACTCATCAACGGTGGGTTGGAAATCTGCGCGAATGCTCATGCTGTCGATATTGCCCTAAGTTGGCTAGGCCTGCACGCCGAGCAGCGAATTAAGTGCGGTACGCACCAACTCCGCAGCGCCTTCTTCATCCTCGCCCCGGTCGCTGGCTGCCCAATCGTCGATGGCGCGCAGCGCGGTGGGAGTATCGAGGTCATCGGCAAGCGCTTGGCGAAGCCCCGCTACCGCACCTTCCGCAGCCGACAGGGACCCAGGGGTTTCCAGGGCGGAGCGCCACGTGGCCAGGCGGGTCTTGGCCTGGTCGAGCACCTCATCGGACCAGTCCCGCTCGGCGCGGTAATGGCCGGAAAATACGCCGAGGCGAATGGCGGAGGGATCCTCGCCCTGCTCCACGAGCTTGTGCACGAAGACCAGGTTGCCCAAGGACTTGGACATTTTCACGCCGTCGAGGCCGATCATTCCGGTGTGGACATAAAACTGCGCCATTCGGTCGACACCCAATGCGACCTCTGCATGCGCTGCGGAGAATTCATGGTGTGGGAACTTCAGATCGCTGCCGCCGCCCTGGATATCAAAGGTGCTACCCAAGTAATTGGTGGCGATGGCAGAGCACTCGATGTGCCAGCCGGGGCGGCCGGGACCGAAGGGAGAATCCCACGCCGGCTCACCTTCGCGGTGGGCGCGCCAAATCAAGGCATCCATGGGGTGCTTTTTGCCAGGGCGGTCGGGGTCACCGCCGCGCTCAGCAAAAAATTCCCGCATCTGTTCCATCGAGTAGTTGGATTCATAACCAAATTCTTCGGTGGCATCGATGGAGGCATACACATCGGGATACTCAGGGTCATCGACCACATAGGCAGCGCCATTATCCAGCAGCTTTTGCACCATGTCCACGATCTCATCGACCGCTTCCATGGCGCCAATGAAGTGCTGCGGCGGGATGACCGATAAAAGCTCCATATCGGAGCGGAAAAGGTCGATCTGGGAGGTGCCGAGTTCGCGCCAATCAACGCCGTCGCGCTCCGCGCGCTCAAAGAGCGGGTCATCGACGTCGGTGATATTTTGCGCGTAATTGACCTTCTTGCCTGCATCCAAGAACTGCCGGTAAATCAGGTCGAAGGTGAGGTAGGTGGCTGCATGGCCCAAGTGGGTCGAATCATACGGGGTAATACCGCACACGTACATGGTGGCGGTATCCCCATTCACCTGCACGGGGGCCTTGGTTTGGTTCGCGGAATCGTAGAGATAGAGCTGTGCCGCATCGCCTGGGACGGGGCTAAAAGAAGGTGTTGGCCAAGAATGCATGGCACCTATCCTAACGCGAACTTATGGGGTGCTTTAAATGGGCTGTAGGACCCCCAAGGCCAGCAGAATCATCACGAGGATGCCCACTGGGATGCGGTAGGCCGCGAACCATGCAAAGGAGTGGTTGCCCACGAAGTTCAACAACCACGCAATCGAGGCGTAGCCCAAGGCGAAGGCAATTCCGGTGCCGACGAGCAGCTGCATGCCGGACGCGGCTTGGCCGGCCTCGGGTGCGAAGGCATCGGGAAGCGAAAAAAGCCCCGACGCCAGCACCGCCGGAATGGCCAAGAGGAAGCTAAAGCGCGTGGCCACCTCGCGGTCGAGGCCCAAGAAAAGACCACCGGAAATGGTGCCGCCCGAACGCGAAACACCAGGGATCAGCGCCAAGCACTGGCACAGGCCCATGATGATGGCATCCTTCATCGTGAGCCCGTCATAACCGCGCTTTTTGGAGCCCACGCGCTCGGCGGCGATGAAGACGAAGGAGAAGAGGATTAGCATCGCGGCGGTGATCCACAGGTTGCGCAGCGCCCCGCGAATGGCATCTTCAAAAACCAACCCGATAACGCCGATGGGAATGGATCCGGCGATGACCATCCAGCCCATGCGCCAGTCCTGTCCACGCGAGGCGGGGTTGGTCCACCCGCGGAGCCATCCGGAGAGGATTTGCCAAATCATCGGGGCGAAATAGACCAACACGGCAAGCTCGGTGCCGAGCTGGATGACGGCCGTAAAGGAAGCACCGGCATCGTTGCCCCAAAAGAGCTCGGAAACAATGCGCAGGTGCCCCGAGGAGCTTACTGGGAGAAACTCCGTAAGCCCCTGCACAATGGATAAAACGATTACTTGTGCCCAAGAAACTGCTTCGGTCGCGGTATCAGAAATCACCCGCCATACACTACCGCCGCGCACGGCTTCGGGAAATCGCAACGCGCGCTGTTAGGATAAGTATCCGTGAAATCACGATCCCGCTCCACACTCGTACTATCCAGCTTGCTAGCACTCTCCACTGCTGCGTTGGCCGCCTGCGATTCCACCGTGGGCGTAGGCGGTGATCCCGAAACCGCAGTGAAGGGCAACGCCACCCCGGCCGCTTCTCCCAGTGACACCGATCCTGCCGGCACGGTCATCGATTTCGATGAAGACATTACGGATCTGGCTGCGGTAAAAGATACGATTGCCGTTCGCACCGCAGACCAGGTGCACATTGGCAGCCAGGATGACTTTGGGGCCAACAAGGCTAAGAGCATCGATATCGATTCCACCTGCGGCGATTTAAGCTCTTCTGAATCTGGATTCGTCTTGGCTTGCCAAGACAAGGTCTTGCTCATAGATCCTTCTGCGCCGGAATCACCGGAAGAAATCAACATGGATGAGGACTTCCAGGTCACCGCCGCTACCCAGATTTCGACCGGCGAGGTCTTTGTCACCGCAGACGATTCCGCTGTGGTGGGCCGATACAAGGATGGCACGCGGGACGGCGAAATCTCCGTAGAGGCCGGATCGGACCAGATGCTCGCCGTTCCCAATGCGGATGGCGATGACGGGATTGTGCGCATTCAGCGTTCGGATTCCACGATCCAGAATATCGATTGGCCCAATGACCGCGCCGGCGGCCGGTTGCGCGCTGGCCAGGGTGTCGGCCAAATCGCGGTGGGTAATAACGGCGTCGTGCTCGCCTCCGATACCGAGGGCGGCCGGATCGCAGTCTATACTTCCGATGACGTCGTCCGCCTGCACCAATACGGCGTGGTGGACGGCACTCCCTGGGCGGTAACCTGGGATGACTCGCGCGAGCTCGCATGGGTCACCACCACCGATAACAATACCGCGCACGCCTATTCCATTGACAAGGGCGTTCCCGAATCCCGCGGCGACTTTGCCACGCTTGCCGATGCCCAAAATATTTCCGCTCTTTCCAATGGCACCATCGTGGTTGCCTCCGCATCCGGCCAGGGGCTGCAGTTCGTGGCGGATCCGCACCTGAAAAAGGAGTCTTAATCCATGGTTTCGACCTTTGATTCGCTGCGCAAAAGCGCCTATCAGCTGGCGTTGCGCGGGATGTTTCGCTTAAGCCCCGAGCGCATCCACGGCATCATCAACTCTGGCCTGCACATCCTGCACGCGGCAGGGCCCGCCAATCGCGCGCTTGGCCGCATCCTGCCTGTCAATGATCCAGTCTTGAAACAAGAAGTTTGCGG
Source organism: Corynebacterium sp. MSK204 (assembly GCF_030229885.1). NCBI lineage: Bacteria > Bacillati > Actinomycetota > Actinomycetes > Mycobacteriales > Corynebacteriaceae > Corynebacterium > Corynebacterium sp. MSK204. The sequence continues at coordinate 60,892 of NZ_JASPGQ010000007.1, forward strand.
GATCACCTTCCCGCGCCCGCTTGGCCTCGCGGCCGGTTTTGATAAGAACGCCGCGGCTGCCGATGCCTGGTCGCCGCTTGGTTTCGGCTACGCCGAACTGGGCACCGTCACGGCACAGGCGCAGCCGGGCAACCCGACTCCCCGCCTTTTCCGCCTCAAAAAAGATGCCGCCATCTTAAACCGGATGGGCTTTAATAATGAGGGCGCTGCCGCCGTGGCAGAAAACCTGCGCAAGCGCCGGTCCAACGACGTCATCGGTATTAATATCGGCAAAACCAAGATCACCCCGGCAGAACGCGCCGTGGATGATTACCGCCGCTCCGCTTCCGTTTTAGGCGGTCTGGCGGACTACCTGGTGGTCAATGTCTCCTCCCCCAATACTCCCGGGCTGCGGGACCTGCAGGCGGTCGAATCGCTTCGCCCCATCCTGCGCGCCGTGCAAGAATCCACCGATGTTCCCGTCATGGTCAAGATCGCACCGGATCTTTCGGATGCCGATGTCGATGCCGTCGCCGATCTCGCCGTGGAACTGGGCCTTGCCGGCATCGTCGCCACCAATACCACCATCTCCCGCGAGGGACTGAATACTCCCCGCGCGGAGGTAGAAGCCCTTGGCGCCGGTGGAATTTCCGGTCCACCCGTAGCCGAGCGCTCCTTAGAGGTGCTCCGCCGCCTTAACGAGCGCGTGGGCTCGCAGCTCGTCCTGATTTCCGTCGGCGGGATTACCACCCCGGAGCAAGCGTGGGAGCGGATTGCCGCAGGTGCCAACCTTCTCCAGGGCTATACCGGGCTCATCTACGGTGGTCCGGACTGGATTCGGGATATTCACAGGGGCATCGCCAAGCAAATTCGCGCCCATGGCCTGAACAATATTTCTGAGGCTGTAGGCTCCAATCTGCCGTGGAAGGCAATAAACTAGCAGCCCACCAGATAGCACAAATGCCACGTGTAGAAACACGTGGCATTGCTTGTTTTAGGGACCGCTTAAGAGGTCGCCATGACGCTGCGCCGCAAAATCAAGGCGCAGATGGCGGACATACCGGCATAAAAGAGCAGCCAATACTGCTGTTGAATCAGGAGATCATGCTGCGGCAGAAAGCGGCTAGCAATGATCAAGGTCACCGCCACCGCCAGGGCGATGATCTGCGCGCGGCTGCCGGCGTGCTCCTTGCTCATTGTGCTGAAGGCACCCACCATCACCGCAGCGATGATGATCGCGAGGTTGCTGTAGGTCCACACAAAGGGTGCGCCCCATCCATCGCTAAAGACGGAAATGAGGGCGAATAGGACCAGCACAAAAGCAACGACCAAAAAGGCGCCGCCCACCCGCAGCGCAGCGGGTGGGGTCACTGGATTCTTAGGAGCGGAACTCGCCATTACTTGGCCTCGTACCAACCCCAAAGGATTGCCCGGCCCAATGCGTGGAAGTGCAGGTTGAAGCCGAGGACGGTCGGGGAAGAATCTGGATCAATGTCGAGGGTTTCTACGTCTACGGCGTGGACCGCGTACAGGTAGCGGTGCGGCGCGTGGCCGGCCGGCGGGTTGGCACCAAAGTGGGTGCGGTTGCCGGAATCATTGCGCAGGCTGATAACACCGTCGATGCCAAGGTCCTCTGCCGCACCGGCATTGGTGGGCAGCTCGGAGACATCGGTGGGGATATTAAAAGCGGCCCAGTGCCAGAAACCGGAGGCGGTTGGTGCGTCCGGGTCAAAGCAGGTGACCGCCAAAGACTTGGTTCCCTCCGGCAGGCCGGACCATGCCAGCTGCGGGGACACGCTTTCCGGCGCGCGGTGCTTTTCTGGGATCTCATCGCCTTCTACCAAGTCGGTAGAAGACAGCCCGAAGCTGGGGAGATCGCGCAGCGGGGCGTAGGGGTCAGGTCCGGGGAATCGAGTGTCATCTGCATAAGAAGTCATGTACCCCTTTGTACCGCAGATCACACGCGCTTGTCGATGTCCCTCCCACTAACCCTCCACTAGGCGGCTGGTTTCGTACCGCGTTCCTGCTTTCGCGCTACGGCCACCCAAGTTACAAGGATGTATTTTCACCGCCTTGAGATCGTCCGTTTTATGAGGATTTACCTGGCGATTTGTATTCCAATAGCGGAACACGATAAAGTTTCGGGGTGCCCAACCGAGAGGTTGTAAACACCCAGCCCGGGTGGCGGAATGGCAGACGCGCTAGCTTGAGGTGCTAGTGTCCTATTAACGGACGTGGGGGTTCAAGTCCCCCTCCGGGCACATCGTGAAGTCTCGAGACATCGTTCCTATGGTGTCTCGAGATTTTTCTATGAGTACAGCTCTTTTCTATCAGCCCGGCCCAGCCGACTACGATACAAACGCATGACCACTTTCCGGGATTGGATACGCAGCTTTGGTAGCTTCTGCGTTCAACTCATCCACTCTGCTTGGGGCTCAATCCGCGCGTGGTCACCGCGACGCTGGAGCCTCATCATCGCGCTCGCGCTTGCTGGAGTTGCGCTTTTTATCTGGCTCGATATTCCCAATCTCTCCCAGATGCGGGCCGCCGCTGCCCGCCTTGGCGCGTGGTTTCCGGTTGCCTTCACGCTAGGTTATGTCATATTTACGCAATTTCCCCTACCCCGGACCATCTGGACGATTGCAGCTGGCATCCTTTTCGGCCCTTGGCGGGGTCTTGCTATCTCGCTATTCGCGCTCACCATCTCGGCCGTATTATCGCTGCTGATTGTGCGCAGACTGCTCGGAGACTGGATTAGGCCGCACCTTGCTCATCCCGCGGTTTATACCATCAATGCCCACCTCGAGCGGCGCGGTTGGCTGGCCATCGCTTCCCTGCGCATGGTCGCGGGAGTGCCCTTCAGCCTTCTCAACTATGTCGCCGCCCTTACCCCCATCAGCGTTTCTCACTTTACGGTAGCTACGTTGGTCGGCTCGATTCCTACCACGGTCATTGGCGTCTTTTTCGGCGATGCCCTTACTGGCACGGCCAGCCCTGGGATTATCGCTGCCTTTATCGTCTTTGCCCTCGCCGGCATAGGCGGGCTTGTACTCGATTCGCGCCTGCCGACTCCCGTCCAGTCAAGGTCAAGCGGTAGACTGTAACGAACTGCTCGCGATGAAGGAGGATCCTCGTGCTCGCTGTCCATGCCCGCTACCGTGGACGTTCCGTGCGCCGCGCTGAGCTCGTGCAGCGCTCGGCCGCCGCGCTATCCACCCTCGAGGGCGTCGGCGAGTTTCACGTCCTTGGCGTGGAGGATATTTGCGCCGTTGTCGATTCCGCCACCGCGGTGTGTGAGGTCGTCATGGCATTGCTTGCCGATGGCGACTGGGCCATCGGCATCGGCATCAGCCCCGGCAACCAGGCAGACGAGGACAGCGCGCGCCACGTGGCCACCGCGGCGCTGAAAAATTCCGCGCGCATGGGGCAGGTCTACACCAAGCTCAATAAGCGCGGCCGTTCCGCGGAGGCAAGCGATATCGCCGCCGCCTTCGCGCTCATTGGATACGTGCTGAATAAGCGCACTATCGAGGGCCGCGAGGCGACCTCGCTCGTACGGGCGGGGCTCAATCAAAATGAGGCCGCGGAAGAATTGGGCATTTCCAAACAGGCGATGTCCCAAAGGCTGCAGGCTGCGGGCTGGAGCGCCGAGATGGCCGGGTGGCAACTGGCGGTCAACCTCATTGAACGGGCCAATCTAGCCTAGGGCCAGAAAGCTCGGCCCGCGGCGGCTTAGACAAGGTCTGATTTGCGCAGCTCCGGCGTGGTCACAAAATCCACCAGCCGCTCGACCGCCCCGATAAGGCTCGAGTCCAAATCCCAGAAAGAATGGACCGCGTTATAAACGTGGCGCCACCCATCGGAGGGATCGGACCACCCCACGCGGCGGCAGATTCCGGTCTTCCAGTCTTCACCGCGCGGTACCTCCGGCCATGCTTGCAGGCCTACCCGTTGCGGTTTTACTGCCGCCCAAATATCCACAAAGGGATGGCCGGTGACTAGAACGTGCTCTCCCACTGACTCAGTCATTCGCGTTTCTTTCGACCCCTTGACTAGGTGGTCCGCGAGCACGCCGACCCGGCGACCGGGGCCAGGCTGAAACTCGGCCAGCCTTTCTTCGAGGTTGTCCAAGCCTTCTAGGTATTCCACGACCACGCCTTCTACACGCAAGTCATGACCCCACACCTTTTCCACAATGGCGGCATCGTGGACGCCCTCGACCCAAATGCGCGATGGCGCTGCTACCTTGGCCTCCACGTTTTCTACCCGCCTAGAGCCCGAATTCGATTTGCGGGGTGCTTGCTTGGGCACATACCGAGTGAGCGTCACCGGCTGGCCTTCTACTAAGAATCCGCCCTTAATGAGGTTAAATACTCGCTCGATACCGTGGCGGTCCTCTAGCCGCACGACCTCGCCAAAGACGGTCTTGTCCACGCCTAAAACGGCGCCCACGAAATCATCACCACGCACTTCTACCACCATGCCCGGCTCTGCCGGCACTTCTGGATACTGGGTGGGCTTGCTGCGCCGGTGCCCAGCAAAAATATCTCCGCCATAAGGATCTAAACTCATGGCCCGATAGTCTATCTACTACACTTGCTCGCCATGGATATGCGCGCCGAAGTGTGGTCCCCTCTCCAAAACTCCGCCATCTGGCTCGCTGCGTGGTTGTGGGGACATGAGACAACAGATGAGCTGCTCGATGCATTGACGGAACTGGGCGGGCGCCCCGAATGCTTCGATGAATCCCCCTTCATCGATTTGCTCGCCCTGCTGCGCGCCGAAACGCAAGAGCTCACCTCTCAGCCAGGCGCGGGCGGGGAGCCTCTCCTCCGGCTCATTTTATCCGGGCCGGGTGAAGCGCCGGCGCTTCCTGCGGGCTCAGAGTCTGCCCGTGCGGCCGCGCAAAGTTCAGCGGGCTCCATTGTGGTGCGCACCAATAATCCGGAAGTCTCGCTCGTTCTCATCCCCCATCCCCGTCGAGCCCACACGGCATGGCAGGTGATCTGCGAGGATCAGCCGCTGCCCTCGCCTGCCTGGCTAAGCCCCGGCGAGGCGGACGCATTGTTGACTAAGGCAACGGATGAATCCGCCGATCTCATTACGGCCACCGGCTACCAGTCCACCGCCCTTTCTAATCCCCGGCTCACGGTGGGCACCTTGAGCGATTTCTATGACACGCCCGGCCTGCCACCGGCCACCCCGCCACGGGCTGCAAAGCTCTTTGCGCGCGCGGACCGCGTTGCCGCGATCATCGAAACCGTCACGGATAGGATCAACGATCACAGCCTCGATCCGGAGCTTCTCCGGCTGTGGCGCCATATCCGGCAGGCGCGGATGACGGGAGTGGCTTATTCGGCAGCGGAATTCGCCCGCTAGAGCAGGCTCGCCGGCCCCTTAGTGAGCGCGGATATCGCAGCAGCCCGCAGCGCAAGGCGCGCCGTTGGTGGTACACCCCTGAACGGTGACATTCCCGCTGGTCTCCCACGGTTTCCCCTGTTCGAGTTCTTCCACCAGATCCACGACCATGCCCGCAAACCGCTGGGAGGGGCCAGCGGTACGGGCGCGTTCGACCTGTACGCCCATCTCATCGGCAGCGGCTTGCAGCTCAGAATCCAAGTCCCAGATGACCTCCATGTGATCGGAGATAAAACCGATGGGGCACACCACCACGGCGTCTACGCCGTCGTGGTCATGGATTGCGGTGGTGTGGTCCACGATGTCTGGTTCCAGCCACGGCGTCTTCGGGTTGCCGGAGCGCGATTGCCAGACCAGGTCATAATCCGAGATTCCGGCGCGCTCGGCAACCAATCGGGAGGCTTCGGCTACTTGCCGGGAGTAGAGGTTCTTGTCCCCATCGGCGCCACCGACATTATCGTGTGCATTCGGCACGGAGTGGGCTGTAAACAGCATACGCGCGCTGTCCATTTTCTCTGCGGGGATACGCCGCCAGGCCTCGGCGACGGCATCGACCATCTCCGCGATGAACTTGGGGTGATCATAAAATTGTCGAATCTTGGTGAACTCGATTTCTGGTAGACCCTTATCTGCAAGGTGTTGCCGCATCGCAGCAATGTCTTCATCGTATTGCCTGCACGCCGAGTAGCCGCCCCAAGCGGAGGTGGCGAAGACGGCCACCGAGCGGATCCCCTCTTCCGCCATTTTCTCTGCGGTAGCCGTACCAAAGGGGTGCCAGTTTCGATTGCCAAAATAAACCGGTAGATTATGTCCGCGTTTTTTCAGCTCGCTTTCGACGTTATGGATAATTTCCCGATTCAACCCGTTGATCGGGCTTACCCCATCAAAGTGGTAATAGTGCTTGCCCACTACTTCTAAGCGCTCGCGCGGAATTCCGCGGCCCCGCGTAACGTTCTCTAAAAACGGAACGACCTCCTCGTTTCCTTCCGGGCCACCGAAAGAAAGAACGAGGAGGGCGTCGAATTTTTGGGCAGGATGCTGTGCGTCAATCATGCCCTAAATAGTAGCAACCACAAGGCTAAGAATTAGAGAAGGCGCACAACATCCGGGGTCGCACCAGCCCAGCGCACAGGGGAGACCTGTACGTTCTGCCCAGACTGCGGGGCCTCAATCATTTGGTCATTGCCCAAGTAGATCGCAACGTGCTGGCTGCCGCCGGCGCCGTAGAAGATGAGATCGCCGCGCTGCAAATTGTCGCGCGAAACCTTATTGCCCATCTGGTACTGCGCGCCGGTGTAGTGCGGAAGGTCCAGGCCCGCTGCGGCGAACGCGTACTTAGTCAATCCAGAGCAATCAAACCCGCTCCGGCCGTAGTCGCCAAAGCTATCGGCGATGCCGCCGTCCCGGAGGCCACCAGTTGGGCCATTGTTGTCGCCACCGCCCCACACGTATGGGGTGCCGATGACGGATTCTGCGCGAGCGATCACTGCCTCAATCTGGCTGCTATTGCCCGAAGCAGGGTTGGATGGCGTTCCGGACCCTTGACCGGTGGCGGAAGGATCAGTGCTTGCCGATGGCGCCGTATTCGGGCTGCCAATCCCCAACAAGTCTGCAGATCCCTCCATCAGTGCTCGCACATCGTCTTGGTCGACGGATGCGGCGAGCTCCCCGGCGACGTCCATAACGTCCGATGCCGAGGATCCGGTGCCATAGTCCACCGTGTTAAAGGACGGGGTTGCCCCCTGGTTAAGCGCAGTGCCGAACTCCGCCTTCGGGGTCGCCGGATCCGCCTGCTCGTCCGAACCGACGTCGTTATTAGTCGCCTCAGGTAGCGGAGTCTCGTCGGAAACGATTTCGTCGGTAAAGTTTTGAGCCTTGTCTTTATTCAAGTCTTTCGACTTGACGGGAGCATCGGCAAACACATCCCCATCTACCTTAAAATCAAGGTTATTATCTTGATTTTGCACCTTTGAAAGGTCGCCTTGTTGGGATACCTCCACCGCCTGCTGCTGGTGAGCAAAAGACGCCTCGGCGAAGTTACGGGTGGCATTCATTTGAGCTTCCCGCTGGGCCAAGTTACGGCGGTGCTCTACCATTGCCGATTCGGCTGCGCGCTTATCGGCATAAGCTTGGTCAAGCTCTGCCGCATCGTCCGCAAGCTCAGGATCGTCCGAAAGCTGGGCGATGCGCTCCGTCGCGGCCGCCGCTTGCTCCTCCGCCTGGGCGAGGAGCCGCCGCAGCTGTTCTACGTCCCGCTGCTGAGCATCAACGTTTGATACAGCGCGGGCAATGGAGTCATCTGCACCGGCGCTTGGAATTTTTTCAACCGCGCCGGCTTGGGCGGGATCGGGGTGCTCATCTGCTCCCGCGGGAGCGATGGACATCAGGGGCGATAGCGCTGCGGCACCTGCGACTGCAGCTATAGTTGCGCGAACATGTCGGATGCGCGGTAGACGAATGGTGGCCACTGGAATTCTCCTTGTTTGGACCACCTTCCTGTTAAAGATTGGGACACCATGAACCGCACTTGGGCATAGGAATGCCCGAGACACTGAAGCTTGCGCATTTTCGCACAGCAGCAAGCTCAGAGTCTTCGTTGCGATATTCCGAATCCGATAGCCGCACACCCAAAGGCTTATGGGTATGCGTTATCGCCCTGCCAGCCCTTAGCTCCAGGAGGTAAGCGGCACATGAGCCCGAAAAGTAGAGACTTCACCTAGGGATTGCGCACGTCTATTAAAGCTCTATGCACTGATGCTTGAGCTCAGTAGCCTCACGACTCAATGCCCAACAATCGCTACTATTTCCCCATACCAGCGACATGTATGGTGCACTTTCTCCACGTGTCCTACGCGGTTTACTGTGAGCGTGAGCGCTTTAGCACTGCAGGGAGCATCTACTACTCACCCATTGCAGTTCCAATCTAGGATTGGCGCATCTTCATAGAGCTCCAGTTGTGGCGTGCGGTGAATTTGGGTTGCTGGAAGAGTCCAAGCCCCTTCGCACGCTGCGCTTGGCACAGTGAGAACTGCCCTATGATCCTTGGCGCAACTCGCCGCGGCGCAGTGGATGTACAGCTTTATTCGCGTACTCTTCCGTGCGAGGGCAAGCGGCCACAAACCATGAACAGGCCACACGATGCTGGCCCTAGTGTGATTCCGGTTCCCTCATTCTCTCATTCTGCACGTACCCGACTGCGCTCCTCGCGAACCTCGTGCCTGGATTCCGCTTCTCCGGGAATCCAATATCGAAGGGCTCGACAAAGAACAACACCCGCATACCCACACAACGGAGCTCTAGCGAACTCGTCTCACCACTTTTAAGGAAGGTGGGTTGATGTTTATTTTTCGAACATTGTCATCGCTCAAGTGAAAGATTTTCTACTCTCCCGTTCGAGAGTTCGCTCCGTGGTTCATTGACTTCCAAGAACCGCCAATTCCTCGATTCCCGCGAGGCGTGCTTCCCCACATACCCGTGCGAATCTTCAATTGACCGTCAAGGCTAAGCCCATGAACTCAAGAAGATATTCATGTCCCTTGAGTCGACACTCGAACCATACGTCACGACACGCCCTTTTCGCACACATTCCACTTAATTACGTGGAGTCAAGTTAAACCACATGACGCAACAGTCGTACCTAACCTGCAATAATTTTGTTACCATCCCGTTATTGTGATGTTCATCACTTTGGTTTTCGTATTTCGAGGGTCTTGCGCCCCGAGCTGTAACCAATTCGGAGCCATTTCGCAGCTCTAGAACCACTCCCCCAACTCAAGTCAACCACTAAACCTTTACTTTGACCCCTCCCCCGCTCCCCTGACCTTTTAGGCAACCACAGTTTTCTTCATCCGCAGCGACCCGGAGTCACCCGAGGGGTGCCCGTAAGGAGGCCGATGAATCACGCCAATTCCTGAACATCATTTTCTATAAATCTCAGAGCGGGCACCGCGAGTCCCTTCGGTGTGGTACGCCACGACGCTCATGCGGCCGCAAAATTTAGCTCGATTCGGCGGATGGTTCTGGGGCGCGCCGAGCGCTGAAAAAATGGAATTTTTCTTCTACTTTTTCGAACAAACATAGCTAGAAGTTGGATACGTTTGGACGCCTTGATACGTCCACTCTCCCCGGACCCGCGCCCTCCTGAATGGCAGCTACTTATCCCCGAAGTTCGCGGTGAAGGGAGGCGCGCCAATAACTTAAACCGCCGAAAAGTAGGGCGAGTATGGCGACGACTGCGACGACGGCGACCATTGGAAAGCTACTTTGCTCAAGCCCTGCATAGTACTGCTGCACAAGATCGACTTGGTTAAGTCCCGGTTTTAATTGCGCCTGGGAAGATTCAATATCCGCACGGCTATAGTTCTCGCTAACCGAGGAGACATGGCGCGGGGTCTGCACGATGACAGTGTGCAGATCGGTAGCATCATAGAGCTCTTGTGCAATGTCGCGCGCGTCGGCGGCCTTGGAGACAAAGACATCGACCACGGCAACCCCGTCACCCTCACGCAGTTGCTCTGCGACGTGTGCGTTCAGCTGAGTATCCGATTCCAGGGAGGGTGCGGAATAAGCCACGCCATCCTGCTTGAGCTGCTGAGCCAGCCGCGGGACGTCCACATCACCCGGAACCATTCAATCCTCTTCCCTCTATTTCCCTATCACGGAGACTCGTGCACCCGAGATCGGGGGTTATGCACTGCGCATATTCCTCAGTCGTTCTTCATTAAAGATAATGGTTACCGCCGCCGCCTACACAGTAAACGCGCCGAGTGCGACTAAAAGCTTTAAACAGAACGCTTGTCCCGTTACAATTGACGCAACGGAAGGTTTTTGCCTCTACAATAAATAGGTGAACCATCGCGTTCTTTGCCGTCTTTGGCACTGCGGGCCCCATGGCTTCGTCTCGACCACTATGTGGTCGCGCACCTTTTGCTTATCCCGCAACTCCAGTAGGCGGCGAGTACAAAACAGAACAGACTGTTTATCAACAAGGAATGGAGCTCCCTGTGACTGAAAGCTTGAACTCCTTCGACGCCAAGAAGACCCTTGATGTCAACGGTAAGTCTTACGACTACTTTGACATCAACACGGTTCCTGGCATGGAGAAGTTGCCGTACTCCCTCAAGGTGCTGGCAGAAAACCTGCTGCGCAATGAGGACGGCAAGAATGTAAACGAGGACCACATCAAGGCCCTCGCCAATTGGGACCCAAAGTCCGAACCGGATACTGAAATCCAGTTCACCCCAGCCCGCGTCCTCATGCAGGACTTCACCGGTGTTCCCTGTGTCGTCGACCTCGCAACCATGCGTGAGGCCGTTTCCGCTCTTGGCGGTACGCCAGACCAGGTTAACCCGCTAAACCCGGCCGAGATGGTTATTGACCACTCCGTCATCGTTGAGGCCTTTGGCTCCACCGACGCTCTTGAGAAGAACGTTGAAATCGAGTACCAGCGCAACGAAGAGCGCTACCAGTTCCTGCGTTGGGGTGCTGAGAACTTCTCCAACTTCCGCGTTGTTCCTCCGGGAACCGGTATTGTCCACCAGGTCAACATTGAGTACCTGTCCCGCGTTGTCTTTGACAACGAGGGCTTGGCATACCCGGATACCTGTATCGGTACCGACTCCCACACCACCATGGAAAACGGCCTGGGCATCCTGGGCTGGGGTGTTGGCGGCATCGAGGCAGAGGCTGCCATGCTTGGCCAGCCGGTATCGATGCTCATCCCGAAGGTCGTCGGCTTCAAGCTCACCGGCGAAATCCCGACCGGCGTTACCGCAACCGACGTCGTCTTGACCATTACGGAGATGCTGCGTGAGCACGGCGTTGTCCAGAAGTTTGTAGAGTTCTACGGCAACGGCGTCAAGTCCGTCCCGCTGGCTAACCGCGCCACCATCGGCAACATGTCGCCAGAGTTCGGTTCCACCGCGGCCATCTTCCCCATCGACGAAGAGACCACCAAGTACCTCGAGCTCACCGGTCGCCCGCAAGAGCAGATCGACCGCGTCGAGCAGTACGCCAAGGCCCAGGGCATGTGGCTAGCAGAGGACACTCCGGAGCCGGAGTACTCCGAGTACATCGAACTCGACCTGTCCACCGTTGAGCCGTCCATCGCCGGCCCGAAGCGCCCGCAGGACCGCATCCTTCTTTCGGAGGCCAAGGAGCAGTTCCGTAAGGACCTGTCCAACTACACCACCGACGAAGTATGCGTCGACGACTCCTCCGTTGAGGCTAAGCGCATGTCCGGTGAGGGCGGCGCGCCTGGCGACGATGATGTCACCGGTGGCTTGAACAAGTCTCGCGAGGGCCACGGCGAATCCGCCGCGGTTGGCGCTAAGGGACGTCACTCCAACCCGATCACCGTTGAACCTGACAACGGCGGCGAGTACACCCTTGACCACGGCATGGTGGCCATTGCCTCCATCACCTCGTGCACCAACACCTCTAACCCATCCGTGATGGTGGGTGCTGGTCTGATTGCACGTAAGGCCGCCGAAAAGGGCCTGCGCTCCAAGCCATGGGTCAAGACCATTTGTGCGCCTGGTTCCCAGGTTGTCGATGGCTACTTCCAGCGTGCAGACCTCTGGAAGGACCTCGAGGCTATGGGCTTCTACCTGTCCGGCTTCGGCTGCACCACCTGCATTGGTAACTCCGGCCCGCTGCCAGAGGAAGTTTCTGCAGCCATCAACGAGAACGACTTGGCAGCTACCGCAGTTCTGTCCGGTAACCGCAACTTCGAGGGTCGTATCTCCCCGGACGTCAAGATGAACTACTTGGCATCCCCAATCATGGTTATCGCCTACGCTATTGCCGGCACCATGGACTTCGACTTCGACAACCAGCCGCTGGGTCAGGACGAAGACGGCAACGATGTCTTCCTGAAGGACATCTGGCCTACCCCGCAGGAGATCGAGGACACCATCCAGTCCGCCATCTCCCGCGAGATGTACGAGGCCGACTACGCCGACGTCTTCAAGGGCGACGATGCATGGCGCAACCTGGATGTTCCAGAGGGCGAGACCTTCGAGTGGGATGAGGACTCCACCTACATCCGCAAGGCTCCGTACTTCGAGGGCATGCCGACCGAACCAGACCTGGTTGAGGACATCAAGGGCGCTCGCGTTCTTGCGAAGCTGGGCGATTCCGTCACCACCGACCACATCTCCCCTGCTTCTGCCATCAAGCCGGGCACCCCGGCCGCGCAGTACCTGGATGAGAACGGCGTGTCCCGCTCTGATTACAACTCCTTGGGTTCCCGCCGCGGTAACCACGAGGTCATGATGCGCGGTACCTTCGCCAACATTCGCCTGGCTAACCAGCTGGTGGATGAGACCGGTGGTTACACCCGCGACTTCACCCAAGAGGGCGCACCGCAGGCATACATCTACGATGCATGCGAGAACTACAAGGAAGCCGGCATTCCACTGGTCGTTATCGCTGGTAAGGAATACGGCACCGGTTCTTCCCGTGACTGGGCTGCAAAGGGCACCAACCTCCTGGGTGTTAAGGCAGTCATCACCGAGTCCTTCGAGCGCATCCACCGCTCGAACCTCATCGGTATGGGCGTTATCCCGCTGCAGTTCCCTGAGGGCGAGTCCCACGAGTCCCTGGGCCTGGATGGCACGGAGACCTTCGACATCGAAGGCATCACCGGATTCAACGACGGCTCCATCCCGAAGACCGTTCACGTCACCGCTACCAAGCAGGACTCCGACGACGCTGTCGAGTTCGACGCTAACGTACGTATCGACACCCCGGGTGAGGCAGAGTACTTCCGCCACGGCGGTATCCTGCAGTACGTGCTGCGCCAGATGGTGAAGAACTAAGCCACTTAATGCGACGGAAAAGTACTAAGCTTTTTGGGCTTAGTGCTCGTCGCTGAGCTTGATGACGCGGGGTCGCACCGCTCTCTCCCGTAGAGGGCTCTGCGGCCCCGCGTTTTTTCATTGTCGTTCTATGTTCGTTTCAGAACATACTTAACTTGAAGCATTAATCATTCCTAAAAGGAGACGACCTCACCATGCCAATCGTGAGTGAATCTGAGTTAAATCGGCGCAGGCACGAAATTCTCGTCGGGGCTCGCCGGTGCTTTGCCGAACATGGCTATGAGGGCGCGACTGTCCGCCTCTTAGAACAAGCCACCGGGAAATCACGCGGCGCCATATTCCACCACTTTGGGGACAAGGAGTCCTTATTCCTCTCTTTAGCCCGCGAAGATGCCGCACGCCAGGCAGAAGTGGTGGCCAATAACGGCCTCGTCGAGGTTATGCGGGAGATGTTGCGTCACCCAGAACGCCACGATTGGCTTGCCACGCGTCTGGAGATCACTTCCCTCTTGCGCACGGACCCATCGTTTGCTGCTCGGTGGAAAGAACACCAGTCCATTCGTGACGAGGCTATCCGCGCCCGCCTCGCTTCCAACGCGGAACAAGGCCGCCTGCGAGACGATGTCGATATAGATACCCTGGTGAGCTATTTGGAAACCTTCATGGATGGGTTTATTAATAGGCTCGCCTTAGGGGATACGGATGGCCTGGAGCGTGTCCTCGATCTGGTGGAGCAATCCATTCGGAGTTCTAGGTCTCCACAGCGCTAACCACGCACCAGCCTTCGTCTCTCTTATCTTTAGCCGGAGCCGGAGGCGAAGGCGCCAGCTGAACGCAGACTCGGTTAGTTGGTACCTTCTGCCAAGCCGCCGGTATTGGAAAGTTCTACTTCCTGGACGCTGACATACTGCGCGATCTCTGCAACGAACCCTGGATCATGGCACGTAAGGACGATTGCCGTTCCTGAGTCCAGCGCCTTATGAATCAGTTGATGCATCAGCGCTCGATCCGTTAGTGACAGCAAGCTATCCGGCTCATCCATGAGTAGGATTGCGTGGCCCATCCCCACCACATGTGCCGTTTGAGCCAGCCTGAGCCGGGAAGCGGACAGATCCAATGGGTGCTCATCGGCATCAAGTTCCAGCAGCTGCCGTAACGCGGTATCGGGAACAAAATCCCCCAAAGTGGAATATATTACCTGGTCATAAGGAGATTGGAGGACCAATCCCCGGGGCTCAGCTGGGCGCTGTGCCCCGTCGAGGCCGGCTGCGGCGCGCAGGAGCGACGTTTTTCCAGTACCGTTTGCCCCGCGCAACCAGGTCACGCCCCCGCCGCGAATGGGGATGGTTACCGGTCCGACGCTAAAGGTATTGCCGGAAGGCTTCGCCGATTGCCACCACCGCTTCTTTTCTTGTCCGCGGCGCGCAGTAAGCGGACCGAGAGATCCCCGGGACCCATAAGAAGAAATCGCGTCTAAGCTTACTGGGGCAGGTTGTGGGATCTCTCCTACGACCTCCCCGCCCAATTCGGGCCAGTGCATGGATGACACGGCAAGAACGCAGGTATTTCGCAGCGAATGCAATAGCTGCACCATCATCGCCAACGATGTGGGGTCAAGCCCCGCGCTCGGCTCGCACATAATGAGCACCTCGGGCTCGCGGATCGCAACGCACGCAGCAGCGAGCCTCCGCGTCTGACCGCCAGAAAGCTGGGTGGGGTTTTTCTCCGCGTAATCGCTTAGGCCCACCGCCGCGAGCATTTCCTCTCCGCGTATCTGCATGCGGGCTGGGTCCTCACCCTGGTTTTCTAATCCTAGGACCACTTCTTCGATGCAGGTATCGCGCAGGTAGCTGATCTGCGCGGAGGAGTCAGTACCAATGATGGCGGATGATGAGAATTTTTCGCCCAGCTCTTGCGCCACGTTTTCGGCGATGGCATCCGAAGGAACAAGTACTTGGACGATGCGTCCCTTACTCGGCTGAATATCGTCTATATCCATACAAAGACCATGACTCCTATGGTTCCAATGGGAACGATGTAGCGTAGGACGCGGGACACTGCTGAATCCGGTACCGGCCGCAAAAGGGTCCTAGTTCCCTCTTCATCAAAGCCCACGGCGGCAAGGGCGTGGCCGCGCTCGGTGCCTTGGATCAGGAGGCGCGAAATTACTGGGATGACCACCCGGGAAATGGTATTCCGCCACGTCACCTTGATTCCTGCCAGCTGATTGGCATCGCGGACGGTCCGCCAGGCTTGCGCACCTTGCGGTAAAGACTGCAGTGAAGCACCAACGATATAGGCAATTTTGTGCCCAGCGCGCGAGACTTGTAGCCATTTCGCAATATCGGATATCCGCAGCACGGACATCGCCACGATGAAGCACACCATGAGCGCGAAAAAGCGCAGGGCTAGTGTGGCGGCGATGAGCAGGCCATCGCTTGTAATAAGCGGAATCAGCTGGTTATCGCCATAGGGGGCGTGGATCACCAACATCGATAAGGCCACCGGAACACAGAGCGCTGCAGAGGCCAAGACGATCGCAAGGGATCTCGTGGCCCACACGCCATAGGCAAGCATTGCGCCAGCTACCACTGCAGAGACTAGTGGGCTATTGAGAGCGAGGATAAGTAGCCAACCGCACGCAGCAATGGTGAGGACCGTCGACGGGTGAAGGCGATACATTAGCGAGGCTGCAAGGATTCCCGGGTGCGCTTAGGCAAGGATTTCACGGCAGCCCACACGATGAGGAAGACGACTGCCTTATCCAGTGGGTCGGAGATAAGTGATTGCATCGTGACGGACGCAATCAAGGAGTTGCCGAGTTCGCGGAAGAGGGACGTGAGCGCGCCGGTACCGACACCAGCCGTACCGCCGTAGACGAACGCGGCCACGGGTGCGGCGAGCATGCCGCAGATGATGCCGATGATGGCACCGCTGACGATGACCTTCCAGATCTTGCTAAAAGCGCCCTTTTGGATGGCCCAGCCGGAAAGGAAGCCGGTAGCCGCGGAAACGGCGGCGAATGGGAGTGCCATCGGGTTGAGCAATCCCCAGACCACTGAAGACAGTGTACCGGTAGCAAGCCCGGCAATGGGGCCTGCCAGTGCCGCCACCAGGATGGTTCCCACGGAGTCGATATACAGTGGAATACCGCTCGAACCGATGATTTGGCCCACCACGATGTTGAGAACCAACGCGATGGGAATAATGGCGATGGTACGAGCCGGCAGGGACGGCACGGTGCCGGCGAGCAACAAGGCCGCACCGATGAGGTAGCCGGCCAGGGTGATCAAGGCTTCGGCGGAGCCCGCTACGGACTCCCAATCAGTTGGGCGGAAAAGCACCAAGTAGATCCACGTGGCGACGACGAGCGCGGCGCCCGCGATGACCATCCCCCGGCGGGCAGGGGTAAGAGAAAGCTGAGGCATAGAGGTATTCCTAATCCATCAATGTGAAAAAGAGATTGGGGCACACTGCTCTTGTAGTCCCAGCCTATGTCACCTCAGCGTAGGAAAATGTGGCGTATGCGCTGCGGATTAGGGTAAAAGATTTATTCGCCTAGAGCAACACGCGCGCCCAAGATGCGCAGCGCCCTGTCGAACTCGCGGTGAGCAGCTGGAATATCCGCGCTGGTCACCAGAGAGGCATTAGTTGGCCGGCCCCAATGGTTGCGGAGGTCCGCGACGCTGGTACCGCGCATCAGCGCAGAATCCGCTTCCACGTCTATGGTCGTATCCACAGCCTCAAACGGCACCTTCTTAAGCGCAATGATGCAGGTCAGAAGGTCATGGATCTGGGCTTGGTAGCCTTCTTCTTGCACTTGATGGAACTCGAAGTAAAACCGCAGGATCTCCGGCAATTTTTCCGTCATCGGGTGTGTACCAAGAAGCCCCTGAATTTCTGCCAAGCGCTCTGGGGTGATAAGAAATTGCTCGGTGACCTCGAGCGAGCACAGCGTACTGTGCAATTCTGCTGAGGCTGAAAAATGACGTGCTGCCGCGTGGGGATCTACCCAGAAATTCCACTCCGCGGTCGGGGTCGTATTGCCGCGGTAATTAACGGCACCGCCCATGATGGTAATCGAGCCGCACTGCGCAACGGCATCGCCATGCTCCCGCTCGAAGTCTGCCAAATTAGTTACCGGCCCGGTGACGATGAGGTGTAGCCCCGGGTTGCGGGCAATGGCGCTCGACCACAACTCCTGCCACTGAATATCGGCGAAATCGTGATCGGGCGCGGAAAGATAACCCAAGCCGGACTCACCGTGGGTTTCAGGTGTCGTGGTCAGCTCTACTTCGAGCGGAGCCGGCCGCCCTGAGGCGACGGGAACCTCCGGCAATCCACAAAGGTCCAAAATCCACCGTGCATTGGCGGCTGTCTGTTGGACCGCGACGTTTCCAGCAGTCGTGCTCACGCCCACTAATTCGATCTCGCCCGCGTGATGCAGCCCCGCTAAGTACATTAGGGCGAGACAGTCATCAATCCCTGGATCGCAGTCGAGCAAGACGGCTGGGCGCGAAACACTCATTGATAGTCTGGCTGACTATTAATTAATGGAGCTTACTGGCTTGTCGCCGTCAACGAATACGACTGGAGAGCCCGGAAGCTCCTCGCGGCCCAGTACCTCTACGATGACGTCTGCCACCAGGTCACGAGACGAGGTCTGACCTTCTTGCAGCATCTTGTCCTCAACAAATTCCAGCCCCTGCGCAGGCTCCTCCGTCAGGCCAGCGGGCTTCAGGATGATGTGCGGGATAGAGCTATCGGCTAAGCGGTTGTCCACTTCCTTCTTGGATTCCACGTAGGCGTACCACTTTTCATCGGCTGGATCGGTCGTCGCAACCTGGGAGCCGACATAAGAAATCATGACGAACTGAGGAACGTCTTTGCCCAGCTTTTCTAGGGCCTCGATGGCGGCCAAAGCACCGTCGCGGTCGACGGCCCACGTCAGTTCCGCGCCGCCACGGCCGCCGTTTCCGGCACCCCATACAACTGCGTCATAATCTGCGAATAGTTCGGCCCATTGGTCAACGGACTGCTCGGTAATATCTGCAATAACCGGCGTAGCGTTGGCCTGCTCGATATCGGCCTTTTGCTCTGGGTTACGGATAAGCGAGTGAACCTCGTGGCCAGCTTCCGCTAATTTTGGAGCCGCCAGCAGGCCAACCTTGCCGTGTCCACCGATGTACAAAACCTTTTTCTTAGTATCAGCCATAGCGCCCAATGGTAACAGCGCGATTTTTATGCTGCAGCGGTTCTTTTCAGCGGTGCCAGAACATGCCGCGACCGCGGTGCGAGCGTTACACACCGAACCAGATAGAATACTGACTATGTATGCCATTATGACCGTTACCGGTGCCGATAGCACCGGAATCATTGCCGCAGTGACCACGACCCTTGCTGAACTGGACATCAACGTCGTTGACGTCTCGCAGACCTTGATGGGTGACTACTTCACCATGATCCTCCGCGTCGAATTCGATGCGGATGCCGTATCCATCCAGACCATCAAGGAGCGGATGCGCCCGGTTGCGGAGGAAAAGCAGCAATCCATCCGCATTCAGTCCGAAGACCTCTTTACCGCCATGAACGAGATTTAACATGAGCACGCGTTTTAATACCACCAATATCTTGGACACCATCGAGATGATCGAAAACTATCGTCTCGATATCCGTACCGTGACGATGGGCATTTCCCTGCTGGGATGTACGCGCTCGACCATGGAGGCAACCTGCCAGGCCATCTATGACCGCGTAACGCAGCAAGCAGGCCGCTTGGTTGAGGTATGCGAGGGCATCGAAGGTGAGCTCGGCATCCCGATCGTCAACAAGCGCATCTCCGTCACCCCCATTTCCCTCGTTGTAGCAGGCTTGGACGGCAACCCCGTCGATGCCGCGCAGGCGCTGGATAAGGCCGCGAAGGAGGTGGGCGTTAACTTCGTCGGCGGCTACTCTGCGCTGGTAGAAAAGGGCGCGACGAGCGCAGAGCAAAAACTCATTTCCTCCATCCCCGAAGCCTTGGCCGAGACAGACGTAGTGTGCTCCTCGGTCAATATCGCCAGCTCCCGCGCCGGCATCAACATGGATGCGACGAAGCAAATGGGCGAGGTCATCAAGGAAGCCGCTGAGCTGACCAAGGATGATTCCGCAATCGCCTGCGCCAAGCTCGTCGTCTTTGCCAACTCCGTGGGCGATAACCCGTTTATGGCCGGTGCCTTCCACGGCATCGAGGAGCCTGACTGCGTCGTCTCCGTTGGCGTCTCCGGCCCCGGCGTGGTGGACCGCGCCCTCGGCTCCTTGGAAGGCGCAAGCCTGGATCAGGTGGCT
The DNA here is from genome assembly GCF_030229885.1 of Corynebacterium sp. MSK204. Taxonomy (NCBI): domain Bacteria; kingdom Bacillati; phylum Actinomycetota; class Actinomycetes; order Mycobacteriales; family Corynebacteriaceae; genus Corynebacterium; species Corynebacterium sp. MSK204. The sequence goes on from NZ_JASPGQ010000007.1 coordinate 80,436, forward strand.
GAGGAAGTGAAGAAGGCAGCCTTCAAGATCACCCGCGCCGGGCAGCTCGTGGGCAATATGGCCTCCGAGCGCCTCGGCGTTCCCTTCGGCATCATTGACCTCTCCTTGGCCCCCACGGCAGAACTCGGCGACTCCGTGGCGCACATCCTCGAGCACATGGGCCTCGATCAGGTGGGCACGCACGGCACGACGGCGGCATTGGCGCTGCTTAACGATGCCGTCAAGAAGGGCGGCATGATGGCATGCTCGCGCGTGGGCGGCTTGTCCGGTTCTTTCATCCCCGTCTCTGAGGACAGGGGCATGATCGATGCCGTAAAGTCCGGCTCCATTTCCATGGACAAGTTGGAGGCCATGACCGCCATCTGCTCGGTAGGCTTTGACATGATCGCACTCCCCGGCGATACCTCTGCGGCCACGATTTCCGGCATGATTGCGGATGAAGCCGCAATCGGCGTGATGAACCATAAGACCACCGCCGTGCGCGTCATTCCGGTACCTGGTGCCAAGGTGGGCGACGAGGTCAGCTTCGGTGGGCTTTTGGGCTATGCACCGATCATCCCGGTCAATCAGGTGGGCAATTCGCAGTTCATCAACCGCGGCGGCTTCATCCCTGCACCGGTACACGGTTTCCGCAACTAGGTGTCGAGTACTCCACGCCTAGGGGGAAGCGCGCCTAGGACAAGCGCGCCAAGCTCCTCTTAGGACTCGGAGTCTTCATTCTCTTCGCCCGGCTTCTCGGATTCTTCCCACCGGGCGAGGTTTGCTTTGAAGTGCTGAAAAGAATCTTCTAACTGGCGCAATTCCACCTCGCCGCCGACCTGGCGGCCGGCATCGGAGTAGATGGCCTCCGCTGCTTCATCTAGGACATTGCGGCGCTCCACGGTGCGCAGCAGCGCGACCGCCTTGGCTAGGTTGTTGAGCAGGCTGAGGTAGATTTCGGCGTTATCGGCCGCATCGCGGCGGATTTGGGTGAACATCGCCTCAATGATCTGTTCGTAGCTAAAGGTTTGATAGTCCAAGCGGAACTCGCCATCGATATGCATGATCCCTTGCGGCAAGCGCTTGTCCCCAATGACCACCAAGATTTGCGTGAAGCGGTCAATGATGTCGATGACCGTATAAGGGTCATTGACGCCGGTGCTTAAAGCGCGGGCGGCAATCTCCGCGAGGTGCCGGGCCGTAAACCGCGGGTCGTGCGCGGAGGCATCCTCACGGTGCTGCGTGACCACGATGTGCTTTTCAATGTTTTCCGGCATGTGCGGCACGCCGTGGGCGATGACCTCTCCTTCAAGCACGAGATCGCCGGGGGCCACACCTAAGTGAACCGCGCAATCTTCTTCGGCCGCCGCTTGGGCAATGGACTCGTAGTCCACGAATTTCAGGTAGCCCGTTTGAGAGCTGCGGGTTGCGTCAGCGGATTCATAGAAATCCGAACCTGGTGCCTTGGAGACCTTCTCTTCCTCGCCACGCTCAATGAGGCGCCGCATGTGCTCTTCCACGTCTTGGGCCACCACGTGCACCACGTGAGACATGCTGATGGACTGCGCGATGTGGACGATGAAATAAATCAAAAAGACCACGCAAATTAGCGCCAAGGCAATGTCGACTGCGACATTCAGCGAGGGAACGTGTTCTTGCTTGCCTTCACCACCGGCGCGCACGGCACGCAGAGAGAGCAGCGAATAGGTAAAGGTCGCCAGGTAGATCCCCAGCGTGGACTGGATGGAGCGGTCCTTCAAAAATTCGTGCAATAGGCGCGGCCCCATCACCGTCACCACTCCGGAAAGCGCGGTCAGGGTGATAAAGAACAGGGTTCCGGCCAGGGACAGCGTGGCGGTGGCCACGGCGGTGAGCAGGCCTTGGGCGCTTTCCGCGCTACCGTCATAGAGCCGAGAGAGCGCCAGGTCGAAGTTGCGATCGAGTGCGAGCATGCCTTCGGCCGCCACGACGGCCACCGCCACTGCAACCGCGGGAATGACCCAAAACTTATCCCGCCAGGCGGGCATCCTCTCGATCAGCGTTTTCATCAGGCTTAAGCCAGCTCGACGATTTCCATGTACTCATCGGACCACAGGTCTTCATCGCCATCTGGCATGATGATCACCCGCTCAGGGTCGAGCGCCTTCACCGCGCCCGGATCGTGGGTAACCAAGACCACCGCGCCCGTGTAGGTATTAAGCGCGTCGAGCACCTGCTCGCGAGAGATGGGGTCGAGGTTGTTGGTCGGCTCATCGAGAAGCAGCACGTTCGCGCGGCTGGAGACCAACGTAGCCAGGGACAGGCGGGTTTTCTCACCGCCAGACAGAGTTCCGGCAGGCTGTTGCAGTTTATCGCCGGAAAACATAAACGCTCCCAGCAGCCCGCGCAGCTCTTGCTGGTCCGCATTGGGGCAGGCCTCAATGGTGTTTTCCCATACGCTCTTATCCGGGTGGATACTGTCGTGCTCCTGCGCAAAGTAGCCAATGCGCAATCCGTGGCCACTGACGATGCCACCCTCACCATCGGTGCGCTCCTCCCCCGCCAAGAGCTTGAGCAAGGTCGTCTTACCGGCACCGTTATACCCCAGGACAACGACCCTGGAGCCCTTATCGATGGCCAGGTCCACACCCGTGAACACCTCCAACGAACCGTACATCTTGGTCAAGCCTTTGGCGTTCATGGGCGTCTTGCCGCACGGGGCGGGCTCGGGGAATTTAATATTGGCTACCTTATCCGCAACGCGCACCTCATCGAGGTCATTCATCATGCGCTCGGCGCGGTTCAGCATCTGCTTCGCCGCAGATGCCTTGGTGGCCTTAGCACCCAATTTGGCGGCCTGCTTTTGCAGCGCGGAGGCCTTCTTTTCGGCATTCGCGCGCTCGCGGCGCCGGCGTGCCTCATCTGTAGCACGGGCATCGAGATACTTCTTATAACCCATGTTGTAGACATCCGCCTCGCCGCGCACCGCGTCGAGGAACCAGACCTTATTACACACGGCCTCGAGCAACTCGACGTCGTGGGAAATCATGACCAGTCCGCCCTCATGCTTGGACAGGAACTGGCGGAGCCAGACGATGGAATCCGCATCTAGGTGGTTGGTCGGCTCATCGAGGAGCAACGTGGTCTGGGATTTACCCGAGCCTTCGCTGGCTGCAAAAAGGATCTGTGCCAGCTCCACGCGGCGGCGTTGGCCACCCGATAGCGTCTTGAGTTTTTGATCCAAAACGCGCTGAGGCAAGCCTAGGTTATCGCAGATTTGGGCGCACTCGGAATCAGCCTCATAGCCGCCCAAGGAGTCGAATTGCTCTTCCAACCGGGAGTATTTACGGATGGCCTTATCGCGGAACTTCTCATCCGTGGCCGTTTCCATCAGCTCTTGTTGCTTGGCCATCCGCCGCTTAATATCATCCAGCCCGCGGGCAGAAAGCACGCGCTCGCGCGCGGTTTGCTCGATATTGCCTTCGCGCGAATCCTGCGGAAGGTAACCAATCGGGCCCAAACGAGAGACAGTACCGCCATAAGGCTCGGTCTCGCCTGCCAGGATGCGCATGGTCGTGGTCTTTCCCGCACCATTGCGGCCCACTAGCCCGATGCGGTCGCCGGGCTGGACGCGGAGGTGCTGTCCGGGGGCATCGAGAAGCGTGCGGGCGCCTACGCGTACCTCAAAATCATTGGTCACAATCACGACAAGCCAGTCTAGCAACCAAAGGCCAAGGCACTAATTCGCGCAAAAAAGGCGGCGGTAAAACTACCGCCGCCTTTTAGACATTCCGTGGTGATTAAACCGCAAAGCCCAGAGCTTGGAGCTGCTCACGGCCTTCTTCGGAAATCATGTGTGGGCCCCACGGTGGCATCCAGACCCAGTTGATACGCACGCCATCGGCAAGCTTCTTGCCGGTAACAATGTCCTCAACCTGTTCCGCAATGACGTCGGTCAAAGGGCAGGCCGGCGAGGTCAACGTCATGTTGATCATGGCAAGCTCTTTGCCGTCCTCTTCTTCCAGCCACAGGTCATAGACCAAGCCCAAGTCAACGACGTTGATGCCGAGCTCCGGGTCGATGACATCGCGCATGAACTCGGTGATGTCAAAGGCCTTCGACAGCTGTTCTTCCGTCTGCTCTGGCCGCTCACCGCCTGCGCTGAAGGACGAATTCTCGTTCTGGTAAGGATCTACGGGATCGGTCATTTACTTCTCCACTTCATTGAGCGCATCTGCGGTGGCGGCCTGAAAAGCCTTCCACCCTAGCAGCGCGCATTTAACTCGTGCCGGGTATTGAGAAACACCTGCAAAGGCAACACCATCGCCGATGATGTCCTCATCGCCCTCGTCCTGGCCACGGGAGGTGACCATCTTTTCAAACTCGGCAAGCTTTTTATTGGCTTCCTCCAAGGGCAAGCCGACGATCTCTTCCGCCATGACGGACGTCGATGCCTGCGAGATGGAACAACCTTCGGCGTCGTAGGACACATCTTCAACGGTCTTGCCGTCCGCGGAAAGGTTGACGCGCAACGTGAGCTCATCGCCGCACGAGGGGTTCACGTGGTGAACCTCTGCCTGGAACGGCTCGCGCAACCCCGCGTGTTGCGGATTTTTATAGTGATCCAAGATCACGTCTTGGTACATCGAATCTAGATTCATTAGGCAACTCCAAAGAAATCGCGGGCGGCCTTAATGGCTTCTACCAGCTTATCTACTTCGGCTTCCGTGTTGTACAGGTAAAAGCTAGCGCGCGCGGTCGATTGCGCACCGCAGGCGCGGTGCAGCGGCCACGCGCAGTGGTGGCCTACTCGAATGGAAACGCCTTGGTCATCCAGAACCTGACCCAGATCGTGCGGGTGCACGCCCTCCACGGTAAAGGAGATGGCCGCGCCGCGGTTCTCGGCCGTTTCTGGGCCGATGATGTGCAGGCCCGGAATCTCACGAAGCTGTTCCAAGGCATAAGCGGTGAGCTTTTGCTCGTGGGCATGGATATTATCCATCCCCACCTCCTCGAGGAACTTCACCGCGGCGCCGAGGCCGACGACCTGGCTGGTCATCTGCGTTCCCGCCTCAAATCGCGTGGGCGGTTCCGCGAAGGTGGTTCCTTCCATCTTCACTACCTCGATCATGGAGCCACCCGTGAGGAACGGGGGAAGCTTGCGCAGCAATTCGTCCTTGCCGTAGAGCACGCCCACGCCATTCGGGCCACACATCTTGTGGCCCGAGAATGCGGCGAAATCCACATCCAAGGCATGGAAATCTACCGGCATGTGCGGGACGGACTGGCAGGCATCGAGCACCACCATGGCATCGACCGCACGGGCACGGCGCACCATTTCCTCGACATCGGATACAGCGCCAGTCACATTGGACTGATGAGTAAACGCAACAACCTTGACGGATTCATCAAGCTCGAGCGAATCCAAGTCGATGCGGCCATCGTCAGTCAACGAGTACCACTTCAAGGTGGCACCGGTGCGCTCACAGAGCTGTTGCCAAGGCACGAGGTTGGCGTGGTGCTCAAGCTCCGTGATGACGACGGTATCGCCTTCTCCTACGTACAGCTCGCCCGCGCGCTCATCGGAAAGCGTATAGGCAACCTCATTGAGCGCCTCGGTGGCGTTTTTGGTAAAGGCAATCTCATCGCGGTCCGCACCAACGAAGGCCGCGATGGCCTGCCGGGCCGACTCATAAGCGTTATCCGCCTCTTCAGCCAACTGGTAAGAGCCGCGGTGGACGGGGGCGTTGGTATGGAGAACGAACTCCTCCTCTGCCTTCCACACCGGCAACGGGCGCTGGGAGGTAGCCCCCGAATCCAAGTACACCAGCGGCTTATCGCCGCGCACGGTGCGCTGCAGGATTGGGAACTGCTCCCTAATTGCGTTTACATCAAATCCAGACATAAAACTTCTTCGATTCATCGAGGATGAACCAGCACTGGGCTGGTCTTTACTGCAGGAACTGGTCGTAGCCGTCAGACTCAAGCTGGTCTGCCAGCTCGGCCCCGCCGGTCTTCACAACCTGGCCGTTAGCGAATACGTGCACGAAATCCGGCTGCACGTAGTTCAGGATGCGCTTGTAGTGGGTAATCATCAAGATGCCGCCATTGGTGTCATCCTGGTAGCGGTTGATGCCATCAGAAACGATGCGCAGCGCGTCAACGTCCAAGCCGGAGTCGGTCTCATCCATGACCGCGAACTTGGGCTTTAGGATGTCCAGCTGCATGACCTCGTGGCGCTTCTTCTCGCCACCGGAAAAGCCCTCGTTGACGGAGCGGGAGATGAAGGACTTATCAATCTTCAGGTTCTCGCGAGCCTCAGTAAGTTCCTTATTCCACTCGCGCAGCTTGGGGGCCTCGCCGCGGATGGAGGTCACGGCGGAGCGCATGAACTGCGATACCTTTACGCCCGGCACCTCGGTTGGGTACTGCATGGCCAAAAATAGGCCGGCGCGAGCGCGCTCGTCGACGGGCATGTCGAGGAGGTTTTCGCCATCGAGAAGCACCTCGCCCTCGGTGACCTCGTACTTCGGGTGACCAGCAATGGTGTAGGACAAGGTGGACTTGCCGGAGCCGTTAGGACCCATGATGGCGTGGATCTCGCCGGAGTTAATGGTGAGGTTGACGCCCTTGAGGATTTCCTTGGGCTCGCCGTTTTCTTCGTTCGGCAGAACCTGGGCGTGGAGATTCTTAATTTCCAGAGTAGACATAGTGTGTGGGTTTCCTTCTGTAAGTGCGTTAAGCGGAGATCTTTTCCAGTTCTTCGGAAATGCGGTTTTCCAGTTCCTCGGACAGGGATTGCACCGGGATGCGGTGGATGACCTCATTGAAGAAGCCACGAATGATGAGGCGACGAGCCTCTGCCTCCGGAATGCCGCGCGACATCAGGTAGAACAGCTCAATATCGTCAAAGCGTCCAACCGTTGCGGCGTGGCCGGCGCCGGTGATTTCACCGGTCTCAATCTCCAGGTTCGGGATAGCGTCAGCGCGCGCACCGTCCGTAAGGATGAGGTTATTATTCGTCTCATAGGTATCGGTGCCCTGTGCGTTGGAGCGGATAAGCACGTCTCCTACCCAGCAGGTACGAGCCTCGTTTTTCTTCTCACCCTGCAATGCGCCTTTGTACAGGACATTGGAGCGGCAATTCGGAACCGAGTGATCCACGAGCATGCGGTTTTCGAAGTACTGACCAGAATCGGCGAAGTACACGCCCAGCAACTCAGCGTCGCCGCCGGGAGCGGTGAAGTTCACGCGCGGGACAATGCGCACGACCTCGCCGCCGAAGATGGCGCAGTTATGGCGCAGCACGGCATCGCGCCCCACCTGTGCTACCTGGTTAGACAAGTGGACAGCATCGTTTTCCCAGTCGACGTCCACGATGACGGTCAGGTGTGCGCCATCGCCAAGGATGAACTCCACGTTATCCGCGTGGGTGCCGGAACCAACGTACTTCAGCACAACGGTGGCTTCTGCATGGTGACCGACCTCGATGGAGGTGGCACCGAAAAAGGTCACGTCCTCGCCCTTGCCCGTATAGGTAATGGTGATGGGATCTTCCACCTGCACCTCAGGGTCAATGGCTACCACTTGACCCTCGGGCATGGAGGTCCATGCCTGGGCGGCCACGCGGTCAGAAGGCTTGCCCACGCGGCCAAGACGCTCATCGTCACGGTCTACAGTCTCCGCAGAAACGCCTGGGTGCTCGCTTACCTTGACGTCCTGGGCAACCGCTTGAGCAAACTCCCCGTTGTGCAGGCCCCGCAGCTTGCGCAGGGAAACAAAGCGCCAGACCTCATCGCGGCCGTGCGGTACCGGGAAATCCTCCACGTTGGTAGAGGTAAAGACGTCACCCTTGGTGATCTTATCCGGGTTGAATTCGTTCGAAGCGACCATTTCTTTAGCCGACCGATCCTTCCATTTGCAGTTCGATGAGGCGGTTGAGCTCGAGGGCGTACTCCATCGGCAGCTCCTTAGCAATCGGCTCAACGAAGCCACGCACGATCATTGCCATTGCTTCTTCTTCCGCAATGCCGCGGGACATGAGGTAGAACAGCTGCTCTTCAGAAACCTGTGAAACGGTTGCCTCGTGGCCCAACGTGACGTACTCGTTGCGGATGTCGTTATACGGGTATGTGTCCGAACGCGAGATATTGTCCACGAGCAAGGCATCGCATTCCACGTTGGACGTGGAGTGGTGCGCATTCTGGTTGACCTGCACCAAGCCGCGGTAAGCAGCGCGGCCGCCGGCGCGGGCAACGGACTTGGAGACGATATTGGAGGAGGTGTAGGGCGCCATGTGCGTCATCTTCGCACCGGTGTCCTGGAACTGTCCCTCGCCAGCGAAGGCGACGGAAAGTACCTCGCCCTTAGCGTGCGGTCCGGTCATCCACACGGCCGGGTACTTCATGGTGACCTTGGAGCCGATGTTGCCATCGACCCATTCCATGGTGCCGCCTTCTTCCACCTTGGTACGCTTGGTCACCAGGTTGTAGACGTTGCTGGACCAGTTCTGAATCGTCGTATAGCGGCAGCGGCCGCCCTTCTTCACGATGATCTCAACTACCGCGGAGTGCAGGGAGTCAGACTTGTAGATGGGCGCAGTGCAGCCTTCCACGTAGTGAACGTAGGCATCCTCATCCACGATGATGAGGGTGCGCTCGAACTGGCCCATGTTCTCGGTATTAATACGGAAGTAGGCCTGCAGCGGGATATCAACGTGCACGCCTTTCGGCACGTAAATGAAGGAGCCACCGGACCACACTGCGGAGTTGAGCGCGGAGAACTTATTGTCACCGGCAGGAATAACGGTGCCGAAGTGTTCCTTAAAAAGCTCCGGGTAATCGCGCAGCGCGGTATCAGTATCGACGAAGATAACGCCCTGGCTTTCCAGGTCCTCGCGAATCTGGTGGTAGACAACCTCAGACTCGTACTGTGCGGCCACGCCGGCAACCAAGCGCTGCTTTTCCGCCTCAGGGATGCCCAGCTTATCGTAGGTGGCCTTAATATCATCCGGGAGGTCGTCCCAGGTCTGCGCCTGCTCTTCGGTGGACTTGACGTAGTACTTGATCTGGTCAAAGTCGATGCCGGAGAGATCTGCGCCCCAAGAGGGAATAGGCTTCTTATCAAAGATATTCAGAGCCTTGAGACGCTGGTTCAGCATCCACTCGGGCTCGCCCTTCTTTGCGGAAATATCGCGGACAACGTCCTCGTTCAGGCCACGGGCGGCAGAAGCGCCGGCCGAGTCCGAGTCGTGCCAGCCGTACTCATACGCACCAATGGAATCGATGATCTCATCATCGGTCATCTTATTGTCAGGTGCCGATTGTGCTTGGGTCATGACTCGCTCCTTTCAGTATTAGTTTTGACAGGTGTCAAGGGGATATTCGTGGTACAAATTCCGTGGCCATCTGCGATAGACGCCAAAGGTTGTACGTGTTTGCCTAAGAGGGCGGAAAAGACTTCCTGCTCTGCCTCGCACAGTTCGGGATGCTCCGCCGCCACATGGGCAACCGGGCAGTGGTGTTGACAGATTTGCACTCCCTGGCCAGCGCGGTCCACGGTTGCGGCGTACCCGTGCTTATCCAGGGTTTCAGCCAGTTTGCGCGCTACTTCCTCGACCGATTCTTCCGCGTCCACGAAGGGACGCACATCGGCGATGATGCGCTCAAACCGAGCCTTAGCGAAGTTCTTTACAGCCTCTGAACCGCCCGCAGAGCGCAGCGCGGTCAACGCTTCAGAAGCTAATTCATCATAGGCGTGGCCAAATTGCGCACGCCCACGATCCGTCAGGCGGAAGTGCTTTGCCGGTCGCCCACGACCCGCTCCGGAGTGCATCCGCGAACGAGAAACTGGACGGCGCTCGACAACTTCCGTTAGTTCTTCTTCCACCAGAATGTCTAAATGCCGGCGGATCCCGGCGGTCGAAAGACCAAGGCGCTCACCCAGGTAAGAGGCGGTTACAGGGCCATCTTTAAGCAATAGCAGCAGTACCTGGCGGCGGGTATCACCATCCGTGGACCGCGATTCTTTCACCGCCACATGCGCCGCTGCCGTGCGCTGTGAGTTACCCATGCCCTAAAACCTCCCTTCCTTAGGTCAGTTGCCTGCAGCCACCGTGCTCCGTCGCGCCGGAATTGCCGTCGCTACGCAAGCGCCATAACTGCGCTTTCATCATTAGACAACACTAGTGTTCCTTAATTCATTCCGGAATGCCACCATTGCAGTCACCGGGCGTGGCGGCGGGGGTGAATTTCCCACCCCACGGTCCTCGCGTAAGGTCTTAAGCCATGAAAGGGAAACTACGGGGAGTGCTCGAGAGCGTAAAGGCGGAATTGCCACGCTTGGGCACCGCAGGTTCTCGTTCCGCGCAGCTGCATGCCGAAGGCACCGGCGCGCAAGCCGGGGATACTCGCTACGATTTCATCGCCCAGGCGCCAGAGGAACTGCAGCACACCACGGTCTCCCAAAAGCGCACCTTTTTCATCCTGCGGTGGGCCGGAACCGTCGGATCCCTCCTCATTGCCTTTGGCGCTTTGGGAGCAGGCGCGCTGCCTGTAGTGGGCAATCCTTATGACAATGTGCCCTTTGGCTCCCTCATGTCGCGTATGCTCCAGACCTCGTCTGCGCTCGTCATGGTGGGCGTGGGGCTTTTAGTTACGGCCTGGATTTTCCTCGCCCCCTTCGTGGGCACCCCGCTGCGCCAGGCGCGACCCGGCGAGCCCGCCAGCGATCGCTCCCGCCGGCTGGTCTCCCCACGCCAGCTGTGGATCACGTGGGCTGGGTGGGTTATCCCCCTCATTTTCACCGCACCCTTATTTACCCAAGACATCTATTCTTATTTGGCCAATGGCTCCATCGTGGCCCAAGGGATGGATCCCTATTCCGCCGGCCCTGTGCAGCTCTTGGGCGCTGGCAACGAGCTCGCGCGTTCCGTGCCGTTTATCTGGGCAAATTCACCGTCACCGTATGGACCTGTTGCCCTGGGGCTGGCGGCCATAGTCAGCATCGTCACCGGAAATTCCATTGTCTTAGGCGTCATTGCCCACCGCCTACTTTCCATCGTAGGAATCATCGTGGCCGGCTGGGCCATCACACAGCTTGCTCAGCGATGCCGCGTCTCCCCCGCCTCCGCACTATGGCTCGGCATCTTGAACCCGCTGACCGTCCTTCACCTCGTCGGCGGTATTCATAATGAATCCATCATGCTTGGATTGTCGTTGCTGGGCATGGAGCTTGGATTAAGGGGCATCGATAAGCTGGGGCAGGATAAAAGAGGGGCCTACTTAACGCTGATAGCCTCGGGAATTTTCCTATCCAGCGCCGGAATGGTCAAGGTCACCGGCTTTATTGGGCTCGGATTTATCGGCATGGCGTATGCCCGCCACCTACATGTGGAGACACGCGTGCCGCGCTGGCAGGCCTTATTCACGGCCATCGCCGTGCAGACTGCGGTGCTCATAGCCACCATTGCGCTCATCAGTCTCATCACAGGCATTAACCTCGGGTGGATTACCGGGCAAGGCGGCGCCGCCACGATTCGCTCTTGGCTTTCCCTATCTACGGCTGTGGGAGTGGGTGCGGGTTTCCTCGGGATGTTTTTAGGGCTTGGGGACCATACAGACGCCATATTGACCATCACCCGCAGTTTCGGTGTCTTGGTCGCAGTCGCTTTTATGGCCCGCATGCTGTATGCCACCCTGCGCGGATATATCCACCCCGTCGGCGGCTTGGGAATTTCTACCCTGGTACTCGTCATTTTCTTCCCGGTGGTCCACCCCTGGTACATCCTGTGGGCCGTTTTGCCGTTGGCGGCGTGGGCGAACCGGCACATCTTCCGGTTTAGCGTCGTTGCCTATACCGGTGCGATGAGCTTTTTCGTCCTGCCGCGTGGCTTAGGCCTACCTGCGGGAACGGTGCTTTCCATTTATATCGCCGCTGCCTGCACATTCGCCGTAGTGACCGGAGTGTGGTGGGTTGCTATGCGCCGAAATGGAATCCGTGTCTTAAACTAGGCACCCGTGAATGTAATTCCAGCCGATAGCCCCGCCCTGTCCTTGGATGGTGTGGTAAAGAAATTTGGCCCCACGGCAGCCGTCAATGGGCTCAGCCTGAGCGTTGCACATGGCGAAATATTCTGCCTGCTGGGGCCCAATGGTGCTGGCAAATCCACCACCATCGAAATGTCTGAAGGCTTTATACACCCCACCGCAGGTTCCATTAAGGTATTGGGCCTTAACCCCAGCACCGCACCAGATAAGGTGCGCGAAAAAGTGGGGATCATGCTACAAGGCGGCGGATCCTACTCAGGCATCCGCGTTCTAGAGATGTTGGAATTGACTGCTCGCTATAACGCCAATCCACTGTCACCGCAGTGGTTGCTCGAGACCCTCGGCTTGCAAGGCGTTGCGCGCACGTCCTACCGGCGCCTTTCCGGCGGGCAACAACAGCGGCTATCGCTCGCACTCGCGGTCATCGGCAGGCCAGAGCTGGTTTTCCTCGATGAACCCACCGCGGGCATGGACGCCCAATCCCGGCTCGCCGTATGGGATCTCATCCGCGCCCTCAAGCGCGACGGGGCCACCGTTATATTAACCACCCACCTGATGGATGAGGCTGAATCGCTGGCAGATCATATCGCCATCATGGATCACGGCGCGCTCGTGGCGCAGGGAACCCCGGCAGAACTTACCTCCCAGGGCGAGGGCGCCGGTTTTAGTTTTAGCGCCAACTCCGCAGTTGACTTGGACGCCTTGCAGCGAATTGGGATCCCCACGACCGCCTCGCGGCCGCTGCACTACAGGGTGAGCCAGCCCAGTTCGCCGGAACTGATTTCCGCCCTCGCCGCCGATCTCGCCCGGCAAGGCGTGCTTTTGCGAAGCCTGGAATCCCACCACCGGAACCTCGAGGAAGTATTCCTCGATCTCACAGGCAGGCACTTGCGCAGTTGATGAAGCCCTGTGTCCTGTCTTCATCCTAGAATCACCAGTACCTACAACCACCACTTTAAATTCTCAAGGAATAGGCCCCGAATATGAGCGCAACGTTTTCCCCCGGCACCTTCCGCCCGGCACCCAAACGAGCGAGTGCAGGCGCCATCATCCTTGCCCAAGGCGGCATGGAAGCCAAGCTCATGCTGCGCCACGGCGAGCAACAATTGCTCAGCATCATTATCCCGCTCGCCATCCTGATTGGGACCGCACACTTGGAATCCACCACCGGCCATGGTCTGCACGAGGTTTTTCCCATGGTGCTTGCGGTGGCGGCGACATCGGCTGGCTTTACCGGACAAGCCATTTCCCTGGCCTTTGACCGCCGCTACGGGGCCTTAAAGCGCACCGGCGCCTCCGGCGTACCGGCATGGGCGATTATCGGCGGCAAAATCATCGGCGTGTTGACGATGGTGGTATTCCAGATTCTCGTGCTCGGTGCCACGGCCTTTGCCTTGGGCCTGCGCATCAGTGCGCCCGGCATTCTGCTCATGATCGTCTCGCTCATTTTCGGCGTCGCCGCCTTTACCGCTATGGGTTTGGTGCTTGGCGGGACCCTTAGCTCTGAGGCCGTACTCGCGCTGGCTAACCTCATTTGGTTTATCCTTCTGGCGATCGTCGGCTGGGCCCTGTATTCCCAGGGCTTGGGCGATAATGGCCTGCTCAATATCGTTCCTACGGTGGCGCTAGCGGGCGCGCTTGCCGATGCCTCCAATTCCACCTTCCCCGGCATCGAGCTCATTTCCTTGACCGCGTGGCTGGCAGTGGCGTCGTATGCGGCCGTTCGTTGGTTCCGCTTCGACGGCTAAATGTGAGTTATACCCAGTTCCCCGCGAAATAGAGCCAAAGGTTTCGGCTCGCTACACACCCCCTAGTAAGATGCACCTTGTGAATTACTGGACCAGAACTAAACGCTTTTTTAAAGAAGCCGTCCCTACCGTGGAGCAACAGCGACTTATCGCGCTGATCCTGATCTTCTGCCAAGGCGGCATCACCGTATCTGGTTCCATCGTCCGCGTCACCGGTTCCGGCCTTGGCTGCCCCACCTGGCCCCAATGCCAGCCTGGTTCCTTGGTGCCGGTCGAAGGCGCAGCCCCGGCAATCCACCAGATCATTGAATTTGGTAACCGCCTGCTCACCTTTGTTGATTCCGCCGCCGCCGGCGCGGCAGTCATCGCCATGTATATGGCCTGCCGCCGCCCTGAGCTCAGGGTCTATGCATGGCTTAACGTGGCCGGCATCGTCCTGCAGGCCGTCATCGGCGGCATCTCCGTGCACCTAGATCTGCGCTGGTGGTCCGTGGCGCTTCACTTCCTGCCCTCCATGGTGCTGGTGTGGCTTGCCTGCATGTTGTACGCCCGCATCAAAGAACCCGATGATGGCACCGCACAGCCGCGGTTCCCACAAGCTATTCGCATCCTCGCCGTCATCGCGACCATCGCCCTCTCCATCGTCCTGATCACCGGGACGATGGTGACCGGTTCCGGCGTCCACTCCGGCGACTCCGGCGTGGGAATGGACGGCCGCTTGGATGTGGATACCGAATCCATGGCCATCGCCCACGCGATGTGCATGTACGTTTACCTCATCTTTACCGCCATCACCGTCTTCCTGCTGTACAAGCACCGCACCCCGCAGGAGACCAAGAAGACCGGGTGGGTCCTTATCGTCTGCATCCTCATCCAGTGGGCCGTCGGCGTCTTGCAGTTCTACCTGGGCGTGCCGCGGTGGACGGTCCCCTTCCACATCGGTATGTCCGCCGTGGTCACCGGCTTTACCGCCCTGCTCTGGGCACACGGGCGCCACCGCGTCGGCGGCACGCCGGACCTCATCTCAGGCTCTCCCGCCGGCGACGATAAATACGCCGTTCGCCAGCAATCATTAAATGAGGAACGCGCCGCCGTTTAGGATTTAGGCAGCACCATTTTTCTGCAGCTTCTGGGCTTTGTGGGATAGCATGGCCTTATGCATGCTATCCAGATCACAGAAACGGGCGGGCCGGAAGTCCTGCGCTACGCCGAGGTTCCTGCGCCCACGCCCGCTGAGGACGAGGTCTTAGTCGATGTCACCGTAGCGGGCGTGAACTATATCGACACCTACTACCGCGAGGGTATCTATAACGCCCAGACGCCCTTTATCCCTGGCTTTGAGGGAACGGGGCGCGTTGTCCACGATCCCAAGGGGGAAATTGCGGAAGGCACCTTGGTGGCATGGCACCACGCCTTTGGTTCCTATGCCGAGCAGGTCTGCGTCCCCCGGAATGGCCTTGTCGCCGTACCGGATGATTTCCCCACCGAGATCGCTGCCTCCATGCTGCTACAGGGCATGACCGCCCACTTCCTTTCCCACGGCGTGTATGAGCTTGGCGAAGGCGCCACGTGTCTCATCACCGCTGGTGCGGGCGGCGTGGGCCAGCTGTTGACCCAAATGGCTTCCTCTTTGGGCGCTACGGTCTACACGGTCGTCTCCACCGATGAAAAGGAAGAGATCTCGTACAAGTGCGGCGCCGACCACGTCTTCCGCTACAACGATTGTCTGGGCGAGCAGGTTCGCCGGTTTAATGGCGGCCGCGGCGTCGATGTGGTCTATGACGGCGTGGGGCAATCCACCTTCTTCGAATCGCTCGAGGCCGTTCGCCCGCGCGGCACCGTCGCACTCTTTGGCGCCGCTTCTGGCCCGGTTGAGCCCATCGATCCCCAGCTGCTCAATAAGCATGGCTCCATCTTCTTGACCCGGCCTTCGCTCGGCGCGTGGACGGCGCAAGAGGGCGAATTCCAGATGCGCGCGCAAGCAGTCGTCCAGGCCGTCATGGACGGAGACCTCAAGTTCAACGTATCGGCCTCCTATCCCTTGAAGGAAGCAGAGCAGGCCCACCGCGATCTACAATCGCGCAGCACCACCGGTTCTATTGTTCTGCGGGTAAAGCAGGACTAATGCAGAAAGAAGCGCGAGCCACGAAGGCTCGCGCTTCAGCATGCTACTGGGATCTAAAACAGGGTGGCGGACCAACCAAGCATCCGGCCGATTGGCTCCCAGCCCAAGACGGCATCGATGGACAGGCCAATAAAGAGTACCGATAGGTAGTTATTTGAATAGATAAACAGGCGCATGGGTTTTACCTTTGCGCCTTTCTTTACGCCTTGGTGCAGGCGGATGGCTAGCCATAAGAAGACCGCGCCAGAAGTTACGGCGGCGATGAGGTAAATCCACGATGCCGCGGGAACGATAAGCAGCGTGACGATGACCGTGCCGACGGAATACCACACAATCTGGCGGGTTACCTCTTGTTCCGTTGCCACTACCGGCAGCATCGGCACCCCAGCCTTGCGGTAATCTTCCTTGTATTTCATGGCCAAGGCCCAAGTGTGTGGCGGGGTCCAGAAAAAGATAATAAGGAATAGGACTATTGCCTGCCACCAGCGGTCGGGCTCGCCTGCTGGCGCGTTATCGCGGATGACTGCCCAGCCCACCATGGCCGGCATGCACCCCGCTAAACCGCCCCACACGATGTTTTGGGCATTGCGCATCTTCAAAAACTTGGTGTAGACGAAGACGTAGAAAAAGTTCGTCAGAATGACGAAGAACGCCGCCAACCAAGAATTGGCCAGGATTCCCAGCCAAAGCACCGAAACCACGAGCATGATCCAGGCGAAAATCGCCGCATTCCGCTTCGAAATCGTGGCGCGCACTAGCGGCCGCGCGCGGGTGCGTTGCATCTTCTGGTCAATTTCATAATCGACCACGTTATTAAAGGTATGGGCGGCCGCAGCGCCCATCCATCCGCCGAAAATGGTGGAAATGATGAGCCAGATATTTTCAGAAACCGCCTCAACGCCCCGTTGTGCTTGGAGCATCGCCGGAATTGCGGCCACGAGGAGGAGTTCAATAATCCTCGGCTTCGTTAGCGCAAAATAGGCCTTGATGGTCTCCAAGGAATTCCTCCACTATCTGAACAGACGTTGATCTACAGCACACACGCTACACAGTGCGGTATGCCCACGGTGTAGTGGTCGCACACCCCGGCACAAAAGTTCCGGAGAATTAATTCACACTATGGCTTACATTTAAAATGCGCTACACATGGATCGTATCAATGCAGCGGAAATGCAGAGAGTAACTAATGCTGTGCCGTACACCGCTTAGCCATGCCAGCTTACCGGTTCCCCGCGGCTTTCAATAATTCCGCACCGCCGTCAAAAAAGTAACTAGACTGTGTGGAGTTCAGTAATTAACGCCTAGATTTAAGCGAGGCCTTATACCGTGTCGAAAGATAATTTGTCCCCAGACCTGCAAGCTATGGTCGAGCGCCGTTATCCGGACGACTGGACAGACACTGATACTCGCGCGGTCGACACTGTGCGCGTGCTTGCTGCCGATGCCGTCCAAAACTGCGGCTCCGGACACCCGGGCACGGCGATGTCGCTGGCTCCCCTCGCCTATACGCTCTACCAGCGCGTTATCAATCACGACCCCAATGACGTGAATTGGGCAGGCCGCGACCGCTTCGTATTGTCTGTCGGCCACTCTTCCCTGACCCTTTACATCCAGCTCTTCTTGGGTGGATTCGGTTTGGAGATGAAAGATCTCGAGCAGCTCCGCACCTGGAGCTCCCTTACCCCTGGCCACCCTGAGGTGCACCACACCGATGGCGTGGAGATCACCACCGGCCCACTCGGCCAGGGTCTGGCATCTTCGGTAGGTATGGCGATGGCCGCCCGCAAAGAGCGCGGCCTCTTCGATCCTGAGGCACCAGTCGGCCAATCCCCCTTCGATCATTACGTCTACACCATTGCCTCCGACGGCGACCTGCAGGAAGGCGTAACCGCTGAGGCATCGTCTTTGGCTGGTACCCAGAAGCTGGGCAACCTGATTGTCTTCTGGGATGACAACCGCATTTCCATCGAGGATGACACCAATATCGCCTTCAATGAGGACGTCGCTGCGCGCTATGAGGCATACGGCTGGCACGTCCAGACCGTTGAGTCCGGCGAGGACGTCGTTGCCATTGAAGAGGCAGTGCGCAATGCACAGCAGGAAACAGAGCGCCCCTCCTTCATCCGCGTGAAGACAGTCATTGGCTACCCTGCCCCGACCAAGATGAACACCGGCGGCGTCCACGGCGCCGCGCTTGGCGATGACGAAGTTGCCGCCACCAAGGAAGTCCTCGGCTTCGACCCAGAAAAGACCTTCCACATTGATGATGAGGTCTTGGCCCACACCCGCAAGCTGCGCGATCGTGGCGCTGAAAAGCACGCGCAGTGGCAAGAGAAGTTCGACGCGTGGGCAGCGGACAACGCCGAAAATAAGGCGCTCTTTGACCGCATGAGCGCCCGCGAATTGCCGGAGAACTTCGATGCCGAGCTCCCCGCATGGGAGCCAGGGGATGCGATTGCCACCCGTAAGGCCTCTGAGGCGACCATTCAGGCGCTGGCCGCCGCTTTGCCCGAAATGTGGGGCGGATCGGCCGACCTGGCGGGGTCCAATAACACCGTGATTAAGGGCGCGGATTCCTTCGGCCCTGAAAACATCACCACCAATAAGTGGTCCGCACAGCCTTATGGCCGCAACCTTCACTTTGGCATCCGCGAGCACGCGATGTCCGCCATCATGAACGGCATCGCCCTCCACGGAAATACCCGCGTATATGGCGGTACATTCCTGATCTTCTCCGAGTATCAGTACCCTGCCGTGCGCCTCGGCTCGCTGATGTCTACCGATACCTACTACGTGTGGACGCACGATTCCATTGGTTTGGGCGAAGACGGCCCTACCCACCAGCCGGTAGAAACCCTGTCAGCCTTGCGCGCCATTCCGAATTTGTCCGTCATCCGGCCTGCCGATGCCAATGAAACCGCGCAAGCTTGGGCCGCAGCGATGGAATACAAGGCAGCCCCGAAGGGCCTTGCGCTCAGCCGCCAGAACCTCCCCATCTTGGAAGGCACCAAGGAAAAGGCACACGATGGCGTTCGCCGCGGTGCCTACACCTTGGTCGCAGGCTCCAAGGATGAGCCCGATGTCATCTTGCTGGCCACCGGCTCGGAGGTACAGCTAGCCGTCGAGGCCGCCCAGCAGCTCGAAAGCGAAGGCACGGCCGCTCGCGTGGTATCCGCGCCGTGCCTGGAGTGGTTCGACGAGCAGGACGCAGAGTACCGCGAATCGGTTCTGCCCAGCAGCGTGAGGGCCCGCGTTTCCGTCGAGGCCGGCCTCGCTCAGTCCTGGCACAAGTACACTGGTACTTTCGGCCGCAACGTCTCCCTAGAGCACTACGGGGCCTCCGCTCCCGGCGATGAGCTCTTCGAAAAGTTTGGCTTTACCTCTGCTGCGGTGGCCGATGCCGCACGCGAGAGCATCGCCGAAGCCCAAAGCTAAGCCCCACCTCACCGACGCTAAAAGGAATGACTATGAACAACATTTCTGAACTTGCCCAATTGGGCACCTCCACGTGGCTCGATGATCTCTCGCGCCAGCGCTTGGAATCCGGAAACTTGAAGGAGATTATTTCCTCCAAGTCCATCGTGGGCGTAACCACCAACCCGGCCATCTTCGCCACCGCCATGACCAGCGGCACGGCCTATGACGAAGACCTGGCGGCCTTGAAGGAGAAGAACGCTTCGGCCGATGAAGCCGTCTACTCCCTGGCTATTACGGACGTACAAAACGCCTGTGACCTTTTTGCCGATATCTATGCTGAGACCGACGGCCAGGATGGCCGCGTATCCATCGAGGTGGATCCGCGCATCTCCGACGATGCCGCGGCAACTCTCAAGCAGGCCCGCGAACTGTGGGACCAGGTGGCCCGCCCCAATGCGATGATCAAGATTCCGGCTACCAAGGGCTCCCTCCCCGCTATCGAGGATGCCTTGGCAGAGGGAATCAGCGTCAATGTCACCCTGATCTTCTCGGTGTCTCGCTACCGCGAGGTCATCGCCGCATTCCGGGCCGGGCTCAAGCGCGCGGCTGATAATGGCAAAGACGTTACCAAGATTCACTCGGTCGCATCGTTCTTCGTCTCCCGCCTAGATACGGAAGTTGATAAGCGCTTGGAGGCTATCGGTTCCGATGAGGCCCTGTCCCTCCGCGGCAAGGCCGGTGTTGCCAACGCGCAGCGTGCCTACGCCCTCTTCCAAGAGGAATTGCTCGGTGATAACGGCCTCCCCGAAGGCGCGCCCGTACAGCGTCCACTGTGGGCTTCCACCGGCGTGAAAAACCCCGACTACCCAGCAACGCTGTACGTGACCGAGCTGGCTGGCCCGCACACGGTAAATACCATGCCGGAAAAGACCATTGATGCGGTACTGCAGGAGGGTGGATTCCACGGCGATACCCTCTCCACCGCCGGCGAAGAAGCCGAGAAGGTCTTCTCCCAGCTCGAATCGGTGGGCATTGACCTAGAAGATGTCTTCGCGGTCCTCGAGCGCGAGGGCGTGGATAAGTTCGTCGCCGCGTGGAATGACCTCCTTGATTCCCTCAAACAACGACTCGCGTAAACTACGACCGTGGTCCTAGCCCCGCCGGATAGCCGGCGGGGCATTATGCCGCCACTAGTTGAAAGACTACTTAGCTTTTCCCTCCAGGAAGGATAATCCGTGACGGACTCAGCCGCTTGGGTCAATCCCTTGCGTAATGCCGCCGATAAACGATTGCCACGCATCGCGGGCCCCGCGGGCATGGTCATCTTTGGTGTGACCGGCGATTTAGCTTTCAAAAAGCTCCTGCCGGCCATCTATGACCTTGCCAGCCGCGGTCTCTTGCCCGCTGGCTTCACGCTCGTCGGCTATGGCCGCAGGGACTGGGATAACGCGGACTTCTGCGATTATTTCCGCAGCGCGGTAGAAGCCGGTGCCCGCACTGACTTTAACCACGACGTGTGGGAGCACTTATCCCAAGGAATCGAGTTCGTGCAAGGCTCCTTCGACGATGAGGGCTTCGACAAGCTTTCTGCGCGGTTGGCCGAGCTGGATAAAGCCCGCGGCACGGGAAGCAACTGGGCATACTACCTTTCGGTGCCGCCAGAGTTTTTCTCCGATATCTGCCACCAATTGGAACGCGTGGGCATGGCCAATTCCATGGAGGACTCGTGGCGCCGAGTGATCATCGAAAAGCCGTTTGGCCACGACCAGGAATCTGCGCGCGAGCTCAATGAGATCGTCAACGCGGTCTTCCCAGAATCTGCTGTCTTCCGCATCGATCACTACCTGGGTAAAGAGACCGTGCAAAACATCATGGCGCTGCGGTTTGCTAACCAGATTTTTGAGCCGATGTGGAACGCGCACTATATCGACCACGTGCAAATCACCATGGCCGAAGATATTGGGCTTGGCGGCCGCGCTGGCTATTATGACGGAATCGGCGCGGCCCGAGACGTCATTCAGAACCACCTCCTGCAGCTGCTCGCCCTCGTGGCAATGGAAGAGCCTTCCTCCTTTGAACCGGAGGCGCTGCGCGCTGAAAAGGTCAAGGTGCTGCGCGCTACGCAGCCGGTCCATCCGCTCAATAAAACCACCGCCCGTGGCCAGTACACCGCTGGCTGGCAGGGCTCGGAATACGTGAAGGGCTTGCGTGAGGAGGAGGGCTTCGATCCCGCCTCCACTACTGAGACCTATGCGGCGTGCACGTTGGAGGTCAACTCTCGGCGCTGGGGAGGCGTGCCTTTCTACCTGCGCACCGGAAAGCGCTTGGGGCGTCGAGTCACCGAGATCGCCTTGGTCTTCAAGGCCGCACCGAACCAGCCCTTTGTCGATGGCGAAACCGATGCCCTCGGCCAAAATGCCGTGGTCATCCGCGTTCAGCCCGATGAGGGCGTGACCATGCGCTTTGGCTCAAAGGTCCCGGGCTCCACCATGGAAGTCCGCGATGTGAATATGGACTTCGCCTACGCCGAGGCCTTTACCGAGGAGTCCCCGGAGGCCTATGAGCGCCTCATCTTGGATGCGCTCCTCGATGAATCATCCCTGTTTCCCACTAATGAGGAAGTCGAGCTATCGTGGTCCATTTTGGATCCGATCCTCGATTATTGGTCCAAGCATGGTGAGCCCGAAGATTATAAGGCGGGCACCTGGGGGCCCACTTCAGCCGATAAGATGCTGCGCCGCCGGGGCCATTCCTGGCGCCGCCCATAGAAGGGACGTAGTCAATGATTATCCCATTGCCTAATACCACCACCGGTGAAATTGCCAAGAAGCTTGTCGATGCCCAGGAGCATTACACCCGCACCACGGGCCGGGTGCTCACCCTCATCGTTGAGGCACAAGAAGGCGACGATCTCGAGCAAATCCTTGCCTCTGTGCGCGATGCCTCTCATGAGCACCCCTCCCGCGTGCTCGTCGTGGTCCCCGGCGATCCAAATACTGATACCCAGCTCGATGCCCAGCTCCGCGTCGGTGGCGAGGCCGGTGCGTCCGAGACCGTCGTCATGCAATTGCACGGGGCGCTGGCGGATCAAGCCGAGTCCGTGCTCACCCCGCTCTTGCTGCCGGATACCCCGCTGGTTGCGTGGTGGCCGAACCTGTGCCCGCAGGTTCCCTCCGAAAGCCCCGTGGGCAAGTTGGCGCAGCGCCGCATCACCAACGTGGCGCATAAAGGCACCGTGGGCGAGCAGGATCTGCGCGCGCTTTCTAATGGCTACTCCCCCGGCGATTCCGATATGTCCTGGGCCTCCATTACCTTGTGGCGCGGCGTCGTCGCATCGGCACTCGACCACCATCCCCATGAAAAGGTGCTATCGGTAGAGGTCGCCGGCCCCGCCGGGCATCCCGCGCCAAACTTCGCTGCGGGGTGGCTGCTTGACCGCCTGAGCGTCCCGGTACAGCGCATGGCCGAGGAAGCTAATAGTGACTATTTCCCGGTTACCCACCTGCGCTTTAACCGGGAGACGACCCACGTCGATGTGGATGTCGTGGATGAGCGCACCGTGCGGGTGCGCGTGCCTGGTACGCCAGACTCGCTGGTCAGCTTGAGCCCGCGCACGCAAACCGAAATCCTCTCCGAGGAATTGCGGCACCTCGACGCCGATAAAACTTATGCTCAGGCGCTGCGTGCTCTGGGAGAAGTAGACTACAGTAAGCTTTAATAGCGCACTTGCTCATACCGATTCTTTGCAAAGGATTCTGATACCGAATGGTAACGCTTCACCGCGTCAGCGATGTAGATGACCTTATTTCCCAAGCCGCACTCAAATTTATTGAGACCATCGCCGGTATTCAGGCCGGCAATGGTGGCCTCCATGGTGACGGCGTGGCAAGAGTCGTACTAACTGGCGGGGGCGCAGGAATTGGGCTCCTGCACGAGCTCGCGCGCTTGGACTTCGCCGCCCAGCAGCAAGGCGAGAACTACCCTGCCCTGCGCATCGATTGGTCCCGCGTGCACATCTTCTTTGGCGATGAGCGCAATGTCCCGGTCAGCGACCCAGATTCCAACGAAGGCCAAGCGCGTTCCGCGCTGCTCGATCACGTGGATATCCCGGATCAGAATATCCACGGTTTCGACCTCGGTGCGGTCTCCATGGAGGCGGCCGCAAATGCCTACGAGCCAGAGTTGAAGGACTTCGCACCTTTAGGCTTCGATCTACACCTTTTGGGCATGGGCGCAGAAGGCCACATTAACTCCATGTTCCCCCACTCTCCTGCCATCCGTGAGCAGGAAGAACTCGCGGTACCGGTACACGATTCGCCGAAGCCGCCCAGCGAGCGCATCACCCTGACGCTGCCGGCGGTCAACAGGTCTGAGCGCGTCTGGCTCTTGGTTGCCGGGGAGGAAAAGGCCGCTGCCGCAAAGAACATCGTTGACGGCGTCGACGCTGAAGAGTGCCCGGCCGCTGGTGCGCAAGGGACGAAGGAAACGATCCTCTTCCTTGCAGACGATGCCGCGCAGGAGCTGTAAAGCCAGCAGCGCCGGCACCGCCGCTTAACGCATACAGCGCCGGTACCTCGGTCCCTTCTTGCGAAAGGTTAAGGGACTGACGTACCGGCGCTGTTTTGCGCGGTTGGCCGCCGCTAGCGGTTAGCGGGGGCCTGCTGCGTGCTTCCTAGGAAGCGTAGGCCTGGATAAGGTTAAGGCCAACGATGCAGGCCAACCAGATAATCACCATGACGACGGTATAGCGGTCTAGGTTCTTTTCCACCACGGTCGAACCGGACAGGTTCGATTGCACGCCGCCGCCGAAAAGGCTAGACAGGCCGCCGCCTTTGCCCTTGTGTAAAAGCACAAAGATGGACATCAAAATAGCTGAAATTAGCAAAATGATTTCCAGTGCTAAGACCATGAGGTTCTTCCTTTTCTCAACGTGCGCCCAGTGGCACCTTCGATGTACTACCGAAAGTCACGCTAGCCACCGGCGCGAAGTACTTACCGGCTTTGCCTACGCAAAGCAATCACAAGGGCCTACTGTACACCATGCCGCGGGCGGGACTCACCCCAACCCGCGGCACAACAGTTACCTTGTGATGGTTGTTAACGCATGTTAACTAACGGCATTAGCGGCATTGGCGGCCAACTTGGCAAAGTCCTCTCCTACCAAGGAAGCACCGCCAATCAGGCCACCGTCCACGTCCGGCTTGCTGACGATATCAGCAACGGAATCGACCTTCACGGAACCGCCGTACAGGATGCGGATGCCCTCGGCGACCTCGTCGCCTGCAAGCTCCTTGACCAAGCCGCGGATTGCAGCACATACTTCCTGCGCGTCATCAGCGGAGGCAACCTTGCCGGTGCCGATGGCCCACACGGGCTCGTAGGCGATAACCGTCTTGGATAGCTGCTCGGCGCTCAGTCCCTGCAGGGAATCGCGGGTCTGGTTCACCACGTAGTCAACGTGGGTGCCGGCTTCGCGCACATCGAGTGGCTCGCCCACGCAGACGATCGGGCTGATGCCATTGTCCAGGGCCGCTGCGGCCTTTTCAGCGACCAGCTGGTCGGTTTCGCCGTGGTATTCGCGGCGCTCGGAGTGGCCGACGACTGCCCAGCTGCAGCCCAGCTTGCTCAGCATCTGACCGGATACCTCACCGGTGTAGGCGCCGGACTCGTGCTTGGAGATGTCCTGCGCACCGTAGGTGATCTTCAGCTTATCGCCCTCAACGAGGGTCTGAATGGTGCGGATATCGGTAAATGGAACCATGTAGGCTACATCAACCTTGTCGTAGTAATCCTCCGGCAGGGAGAAAGCAAACTTTTGAACGGAGCCGATGGCCTCAATGTGATCGAGGTTCATCTTCCAGTTGCCAGCAATAAGTGGTGTACGTGCCATGATTAATCCTTTCTGTGTACGCCTATATTGAGCTATTTCAGGCGGTTTATGCCTCGAGCACGGAAACGCCCGGCAGCTCCTTGCCCTCGAGGTATTCAAGGGATGCGCCGCCGCCGGTGGAGATGTGGCTGAAGCCATCCTCATCGAGGCCCAGGGTGCGCACGGAGGCTGCGGAGTCGCCGCCGCCGACGACGGAGAAGGAACCGTTGGAGGAGGTGGCATCGATAATCGCCTGCGCCACCCCAGCGGTGCCCTTGGAGAAGGCTTCCATTTCGAATACGCCCATGGGGCCGTTCCAGAATACGGTCTTGGAATCTGCCAGTACGGCGGCAAATTTCTCGACGGACTTGGGGCCAATGTCCAGCGACATCCAGCCCTCAGGGATGCCATCGAGCTCAACAACCTTGGTCTCAGCGTCTGCGGCGAACTCGCTGGCGGCGGTGAGATCTACCGGAAGGACGATCTTGTCGCCGAAGCGCTCCAGCAGGCTCTTGCAGTTTTCAATCTGGTCCTCTTGCAGCAAGGACTCCTGAACGTCGTAGCCCTTAGCGGCCAGCAGGGTGTAGCACATGCCCCCGCCGATGATGATCTTGTCGGCCTTTCCGGCGAGTGCTTCAATAACGCCGAGCTTGTCGGATACCTTTGCGCCGCCCAGAACGACGACGTAAGGGTGCGCTGGATCCTTGGCCACGGTGGACAATACGTCCAATTCCTTTTCCACCAGCTTGCCGGCGTAGGCGGGCAGGCGCTTGGCGACGTCATACACAGACGTCTGTGCGCGGTGAACAACGCCGAAGCCGTCGGAAACGAATGCACCATTATCGGCGGCCAAGGCGACGAGCTCTTCAGCAAATTCGCCGCGCTCTGCCTCATCCTTGGAGGTCTCGCGCGGGTCAAAGCGGACATTTTCTACCAGCATGACATCGCCGCTGTTTAGCCCGTTTGCGCGCTCGTGGGCGTCTTCACCGGTGACGTCGTTGGCCAAGGCAACATATTGATCCAGGGCCTCGGACAGCGCCTCTGCGACTGGGGCCAAGGAGTACTTGGAATTTACCTCACCCTTGGGGCGGCCGAGGTGGGCGGAAAGGATGACCTTCGCGCCGCCATCGACAAGCGCCTTAATGGTCGGAAGAGAAGCGGTAATGCGGCCCGGGTCGGTGATATTTCCGTCATCATCGAGCGGCACGTTGAAGTCAGAACGCACCAAGATGTGGCGGTCCTCTACGCCTTCTTCAAGCAGGTTATCTAGGGTCTTAAAAGCCATGTGTTACTCCTTTTAAAGTGGGTTCTGCAATCGAGGTTCCTACATAAAATGATACCGGCCACAACGTCGTGCCGTCAGGGCGTTCGTTGTGGCCGGTATCGCATTAAAGGGTGCTCGGTTTCAGGACTTTAGAGCTTGTCTGCAACCAGGTTGGTCATGCGGACGAGCTGGGAGGTGTAGCCCCACTCGTTGTCGTACCAACCCAGCACCTTGACCAGGTTGCCGTTGGAGACCTTGGTCATGCCGGCGTCGAAGATGCAGCCGTGCGGGGAGGTCACGATGTCGGTGGAAACCAGCGGATCCTCGGTGTATGCGAGGGTGTCCTTCAGCTCGCCTTCAGCTGCCTCCTTGAGTGCGGCGTTGATCTCCTCAACGGTGACGTCGCGGGAAGCGGTGAAGGTCAGGTCCGTTGCGGAACCGGTGATGACTGGAACGCGCATTGCGTAGCCGTCCAGCTTGCCCTCCAGCTCAGGCAGAACCAAGGAGACGGCCTTTGCTGCACCGGTGGAGGTAGGTACCAAGTTGACCGCTGCGGCGCGGGCGCGGCGCAGGTCCTTGTGAGGAGCATCCTGCAGGCGCTGGTCACCGGTATAAGCGTGAACCGTGGTCATCAGGCCCTTTTCCACACCGAACTTATCGTTCAAGACCTTGGCCATAGGTGCCAGGCAGTTGGTGGTGCAGGAAGCTGCGGAAATAACGTTGTGATTAGCAGGATCGTAAGTGTCGGAGTTAACACCGTAGACGAAAGTTGCGTCAACTTCCTTGCCAGGAGCGGAAATGATGACCTTCTTGGCGCCGGCCTCGATGTGAGCCTTTGCGTCGTTCCCGTTGGTGAACAGGCCGGTGGACTCGATAACGAGGTCCACGTCCAGCTCGCCCCACTTCAGGTTCTTCGGGTCCTTCTCGTTGAAGACCTGGATGCGGTTGCCGTTGACGGTGATGGAGTCATCGTCGTAGGTAATCTCGCCGTCGAAGCGACCCAATACGGAGTCGTACTTCAACAGGTTAGAAAGCGTGTGGTTATCGGTCAGGTCGTTGACAGCAACGATCTCAAGGTCGTTGTCGGTCCGGTTAACAGCATGGAAGAAGTTACGACCAATGCGGCCAAAGCCGTTAATGCCTACGCGGGTAGTCACTGTAAATCTCCTCAAAGAGTCGAGTAATTATTTCTATGGGCCTACCGCGGGTCCTTCGAGTACTTTACTGCTCAGGGTGAGTAAGGTGCCCGAGGCTTTGCCCAACAACCGCAATACTACAGAGCCTTCATGACGCGTGCAGTGGCCTTCAATACTGGGCGCGCAGCATCTGAAAGTTTTCCGTTTTAGGCGTACAATCTTCCCGGGTATTTTTGTTTCTCCCGAATATTCCGGCTGTTCAAGCCCGTTTAGGTGGATTCATGTGGACTTTACACCGTTAATGTGCGATATATCACAGCCCACAATATGTCCAGGCTTGCTCGCACAACGGTCGCCAGAAACGGCTCGCACACTGGTCGCTAGAGACGGAGTACTATAAATTACTTGACCCAAATCACACAGCATTCTTTATGACGCGATATGCTTGCGCTAACTCACTGTGTTACAGGTAGCACTCGGGCATTCGCTGGGCGCTAACTCTCGCCTGAAACGCGTGGGCAACAAATTTAAGTCCCCCCGCAGACCGAATGCGCCTGCGATAGTACCCCCGTTAGAATCGAGGATACTCAATGTTTGAGATAAATACCTCTGTTGTGGGAGACAGTCTTGGGCTCACCGCGCTCGTGGCGATTCTCCCCCTCGTGGCTTTCTTCATTATGTTGATGGGCTTTAAAGCCCGTGCACATACTTCAGGAGCCGTCGCCCTTGCGACCTCCATCATCCTTGCCATAGTCGCCTTTGCGATGCCCGTGGATATGGCACTGTCCTCCGCGGTCCGCGGTGGACTCTTTGGCCTCTTGCCCATTGTCTGGGTTATCATCACCGCGATTTGGTTTTACGAGATCACGGTCGCCTCGGGCCGTTTCGAGGATTTGCGTAAGACCTTCGACCTCTTAGGCGATGGAGATATCCGCATCCAGTCGATGCTCATCGCCTTCTGTTTCGGTGGCCTCCTTGAAGCCCTTGCGGGTTTCGGCGCACCCGTTGCTATCACCGCCACGATGATTATGGCGCTCGGCGTCAAGCCGCTGCGCGCAGCGACGGTGGTCCTCATTGCTAATACCGCCCCAGTGGCATTCGGCGCGGTCGGCATTCCGGTCACCACCGCCGGTGAGGTTGGCGGACGTACCGCTGAGCAAACCCAAGATATCGCAGGCCTTATTGCCCTGCAGGTGTTGGTCATCGCCGCGATCGTCCCGTTCCTTATCGCATTCATCCTCGACGGCATGCGCGGCGTGAAGGAAACGGCGCCCGCCGCCGCGGTCATCGGCATTTCCTTTGCCGCCGCACAGTGGCTGACCGCAACCTTCTTTGCTTACCAGCTCACCAACGTTATTGCCTGCATCGTATCTTTGGGTGCCGCCTTCATCTTCCTCCGCGTGTGGAAGCCACGCGGCGTCGCGCAGCTGCGCGAGCGCATGGAGCTGCCCGCCGCAGAAACGTCGACCGACCTCAATGGCCGCCGCATCTGGATGGCCCTGCTGCCCTACGCCGTCGTTACCGCAGTATTTGCCATCGCAACCGCAGCCCCAGCCATCTTCGGCTTCTGGAAGCTGAAGTTCGCGTGGCCGCTGCTGGATGGCACCGTCATCGGCACCAACGGCGAAGCCATGGACACCAGCTTTAGCTTCAATGTCTTTGGCAACCCCGGTACCTTGCTCTTGCTCTCCGGCATTATCGTGGCCATTGTTTACCACTTCTGGAACGAAAATGGCCGCTACAAGCTCAGCTTCGCCCAACCCGTGCAGGCCTTCGGTGAAGTTGCCAACCGCATGAAGTTCTCCGGGCTGACCATTGTCTTGGTCCTCGCTTTGGCCTACACGATGAACTACTCGGGCCAGACCATCGCCATCGGTGAATTCGTATCTTCCGCCGGTTCCATCTTCGCGCTCTTCGCTCCCGTGCTGGGCTGGATTGGTACCGCGGTTACCGGCTCCGATACCTCCGCGAACGCGCTCTTTGGTAACCTCCAGGTCGCCGCCGCTGACCGCATTGGCGTCAACCCTGACCTCATGCTGGCCGCCAATACCTCCGGTGGTGTTGTGGGTAAGATGATTTCGCCACAGTCCCTGGCTATTGCGGCAACCGCCGTATCCATGGAGGGCAAGGAATCCGTCATCTTGAAGAACGTCGTGGGCTACTCCATCGCGTTCTTGGCCGTTGTCTGCGTCATCGTCTTCTTGATGACCAACGTCTTGGGCTTCTTGGTCCCATAAGGCGGTCCCATAAAGCTTAGGCCGCCACCGGCTTTAAGCCCCTGCCCCCGCCTAGCACCAAATCATCCTCGGTGCTGGGCCGCGGCACAACAGAAGGCGGGAGGGACAAGCACTTCAGTGCTTTCCTTCCCGCCTTTCGTGGATCAAATAACTGCTTTAGGCCGTGCCCTGCGGCTAAGAGTCACCAAAAAGATCGTCCGAGATGGATTCATTGGTATCGGGGATATCCAGTTCTTCGGCCCGCTTATCCGCCATAGACAGTAGGCGTCGAATGCGTCCGGCCACCGCATCCTTGGTCATGGGCGGATCCGCCAGCCGGCCAAGCTCCTCCAAGGAAGCCTCGCGGTGCTGCACGCGCAGGCGGCCGGCATCGGCCAGGTGCTCGGGAACGTCATCGCCCAAGATTTCCATCGCCCTATCCACGCGCGCCGCGGCGGTCACGGCGGCCCGTGCCGAGCGGCGCAGGTTGGCATCATCAAAGTTATCCAACCGGCGCGATGTATCGTGCGCTTCGCGCTTTACCCGCTTCTTCTCCCAAGACAAGCGGGTCACCTGAGCGCCCATGCGGGTCAGCAGTGCGCCAATAGCATCGCCGTCGCGGACAACGACCCGATCCTCGCCGCGGGTCTCTTTTGTCTTCGCGGAAATCCCCAGGCGCCGCGCGCAGCCCACGAGTGCCAATGCGGCCTCTTGGCAGGGGCACGTTACTTCAAGTGCCGAAGAACGCCCTGGCTCCGTCAGGCTGCCGTGGGCAAGGAAGGCACCCCTCCACGCTGCCTCGCTATCTGCCACCGTGCCGGAAATGACCTGCGGGGGAAGCCCCACCACGGCGTGACCGGAACGGGTAATCAGGCCCAGGCGGCGGGTAAGCTCCTTCGCTCCTGTGGTGATGCGCACGATGACGCGGGATTTCTTCGCCGTCCCCGCAGGGCCAACAACATGGCTTTCCGCTTCGATCCCGTAAAGCTCGTCCAAAGCCACGAGGATGCGCTGCGCAATAGCCTGGTTATCGAGCTCAAGCTCGTAGGCCATGCTGTCCCCAGAGACGTCTACCTCTCCGGCAAAGCGCAGGATCGATGCGAGCTCCGCAGCGCGCGCGGACTGGCGCGTTACGCCTACCGCCGCTAGTTCTTCTTTGACCTGTTCGGTCAACGGTGTGGTCACCTAGTTCGCCCCATTTCTCTGTCACAGTCACGAATGACGCTTGTGCAATGCACGGCCCCACGCACACCAACTACTGCGTGGGAAACTGAATTTTCTTATTTTACCGTGCCACGCGCATTGAGGACTGGCTGGCCTGATTTTAACTAGGCCCGCCGGTACTCGTTATAAAGATCCACGATGACAGAAGAAAGTTTGTCTGGATCGTGTTTCATCAATCGCTGTCCATTGTCATCCTGAATGCTGACATCCGCAAATACTGCGCGCGCCCCCAAGGCTTGCGCGGCACGCTGCACATAAACCCGTTCGCTCTCATTCGGTAAGGCTGCCGCATCCACCACAATGCGATCGATGCGCAAATTCGGTGCGTGACGGGCAAGCACGTGCACGTGGCGCTCCGCGGAAAAGCCTTGGGTTTCTCCCGGTTCGGCCGACAGGTTGAGCATAACCACGCGCAAGGCATTGGATTCAGAAATGGCCTGCACGATCTCTGGCACCAACGTATGCGGCAGCACGGAGCTAAACCAGGATCCCGGACCGATGGTAATAAGATCAGCCTGTCTAATGGCCTCCAGCGCAGCAGGGCTCGCTTGGGGCGCTTCAGGCAGGATGCGCACCCGCCGCACATGGCCCGGCGTCGATGCCACCGCGACCTGGCCGCGGACCTGGCGCATGACCCGGGGGTCATCGTCAAGCCCAGAGACATCGGCCTCAATTTCTAAGGGATGCGGGACCACGGGGATGACCCGCCCGTGCGAGTGGGTAAGCTCCGCCACCGCGTCCAAGGCGGCCTGGTAATCGCCCAAAACCCCGGTCAACCCGGCGATCATGAGGTTGCCCACGGCATGGCCTGCCATAGCGCCATTGCCGCCGAAGCGATGCTGGAGGGTCTTGCCCCACAGCTCGCCTATCTGATTGTCATCGGCTAGCGCCGCCAAAGCCATGCGCAGGTCACCGGGTGGAATGATATCCAATTCCCGGCGCAGGCGCCCCGAAGATCCGCCATCATCGGCAACCGTCACGATGGCAGAAATATCCGCTGCATTGCTGCGCCGCGCGGATAAAAGGGTTTGATAAAGACCATGGCCGCCGCCGAGGCAGACCATATGAGAAGGGTGTTCCATACAGTTTTTAGTGCTCCTCAGCCCTAATTGCGGGCGATATCCCGGTGCAAAATACTGACGTCAAGGTTGTCATTGGTGCGCAGGCGCTTGGCGATGTCCTCAGCTACCGCCACCGAGCGGTGATGCCCGCCGGTGCAGCCGACGCCCACGGTGATGAAGTTCTTGCCCTCGTGCCGGTATCCCTCCAGCATGGTGGAAAACATGGCGACAAAATTATCCACGAATTTCTGGGCGGCCGGTTGCGACAGGACATAATCGGCCACCGGCGCATCGGTACCGCGGCAGCCGCGCAGCTCCGGAATCCAGTAGGGATTGGGCAAAAAGCGGACGTCGACAACGATATCGGCATCGCGCGGGGAACCATTCTTAAATCCGAAGGATTCCACCGTGACGTGCTGGTTCGTATTCTGAAACTCGCCAAACGCAGCTTCGATAGCCCGGCGCAAGTCATGAATCGAGAGGTTCGTGGAATCAATGATGATATCGGAGCGATCCCGAATCTCCGCCACCGCTTGGCGTTCGCGTTGAATGCCCACCTTCAAGGTATCTTCGCCCTGCAAGGGGTGGGTGCGCCGCACAGAGTCGAAGCGGCGGATGAGCACATCATCGCGGGCATCGAGGAAGAGCACGGTGGGCTTCATGCCCAGCGCCGTTAGCTCATCGATGGTTTCTATAAGAGAGCCTGGAAACATGCGGGAGCGCACGTCCGTTACCGCCGCGACCTTTTCTACGGGCGTTTCTTCTTGGTTGCACAATTTCCACAGGTCCACGATGGCGCGCGGTGGGATATTATGCGCCACGTAGTAGCCCTTATCCTCAAAAACCTTGGCGGCGGAACTCAACCCGCCGCCGGACATGCCGGTAATCAAGATGGGCGGAGTCTCGAAGTGCGTCATGCACACCAGTCTAGCGTTTTCGCGCTCTACACTTCTGCCAGAAGGCTGCTTATTTACTGTGTGTCGTGCAACTTATCGTAAACGGTCTGGGCCAGCTTCGGCCCGAAGCCGTTGACCTCGCAGATCTCATCCACCGAAGCAGCCTTGAGCTTTTTGACTGAACCAAAATGCTTCACCAAATCCGTCCGGCGCTGCGGACCGAGACCAGGAATTGCATCAAGCGCCGAAGAGCGCATGCGCTTAGACCGCTGTTGCCGGTGGTAGGTAATGGCAAAGCGGTGCGCCTCATCGCGAATTTGCTGCAGCAAGAACAGGGCCTGGGAATTGCGCGGCAAAATCACCGGTTCATCATCGCCTGGCACCCAAATTTCTTCCAAGCGCTTAGCCAGCCCCACGAGGGTGACATCGACGATGCCCAGTTCATCGAATACCTCTTGCGCCGCAGCCACCTGCGGTGCGCCACCGTCGACGATAAAAAGCTGAGGAGGATAGGCAAAGCGGCGGCCTGCCTCGGCGGATTCTTCCGCCACCTTTTCTTCCGCGAAGGAGGATTCTTCTTTTTCCTCGTCCGGGTTCGCCAACTTATCTTGGTTATGGCGCTTAAACCGGCGCCGCGTGATTTCAGCAATGGAGCCAACGTCATTGGAATGCCCGTCGCCGGCCGCCTCCTTGATGCGGTAGCGCCGGTAATCGGACTTCTTTGGAATGCCGTCTTCAAAAACCACCAAGGAAGCGACGACATCGGTGCCTTGAATATGCGAAATATCGGTGCACTCAATGCGCAGCGGTGCTTGGTCCATGCCCAAGGCATCCTGGATATCCTGCAGCGCCGCGGACCGCGCGGTGAGGTCGCCGACGCGCTTCAACTTATGCTGGCGCAGCTGCTCCTTGGCGTTCTTTTCCACGGTATCCATAAGGGAGCGTTTATCCCCGCGTTGGGGAACGCGGAGATCGACGCGCGCACCGCGCAGGTCTTCCAGGAGGGAGACCACTTGTTCGGACTCCTCCGGCATGGCCTGGACCAGAATCTCGCGCGGGATGACGTGGACGTGGCGCTGTTCCATATGCGATTCTTGGTCCACGCCGCGCCGCGGCACATCCGCAGCTAAAGCCGCGTCCTCGCGGGCTTCTTGTTCTTCGCGCTCTACAGCATCCGAGTAAAACTGGATGAGGAAGTTTTGCACCAATGCGGGCAAGGCGGGATCGGGTTGGCCCTCCTCAATGGGCTCAGAGGTTGCCTGGTCGCCGGCGCGTTCAACGACCCAGCCGCGCTGGCCGCGAATCCTGCCGCCGCGGACGTGGAAGATTTGGACGGCGGCTTCTAATTCATCGGAATTAAACGCAATCAGATCGGCATCGGTGCCATCGGCGAAGACAACCGCTTGTTGCTCCATAATCTTATCGATGGCCCCAAGGTCATCGCGCAACCGCGCCGCGCGCTCAAATTCCAGGTTTTCGGCGGCAGCCTCCATGTCCTTGACCAGCTTGCGCCTAACGCCCGCCGTGTTGCCGTTCATGAACGAGACCAACTCATTGACGGTCTCGCGGTGTTCTTCCTTGCTTACCCGCCCGATACAGGGCGCGTCGCACTTGCCGATGTATCCCAAAAGGCACGGCCGTCCCAGCCGCTCATGACGGTTATATACGCCCTTGGAACAGGTGCGCATGGGGAAGACTCGGGTGAGCAGATCCAGGCTTTCGCGCACAGCCCAAGCGTGGGAATAGGGGCCAAAGTAGCGCACCCCCTTGCGGCGGGGGCCGCGGTAGAAAAAGGCGCGCGGGACGACCTCTCCCACCGAGACGGCAAGCATGGGATATGTCTTGTCATCGCGGTACATGACGTTGAAGTGCGGGTCGAACCGCTTAATCCAGGTATATTCCAGCTGCAGCGCTTCAACTTCGCTGGCAACAACCGTCCACTCCACGGAGCTGGCGGTCAACACCATTTGCCGCGTGCGCGGGTGCAGCTGCGTGATGTCTTGGAAATAATTGGACAGGCGCGCCCGCAGGTTTTTGGCCTTGCCTACGTAGATGACGCGCTTGTTTTCATCGCGGAACTTATAAACGCCCGGCTCCGTCGGAATGGTTCCTGGGGCGGGGCGATAGGTGGTTGGATCTGCCAATGCTTAATCCTGCGGCATGTATTTGGCTTCCAGATCGCGGAAGTCACGGACTTTTGTGATCACGGTATCTTTATCGCCGGATTGCAGCGCCCACACGGGCACGGCCTCAAATTCGGGCAGCTCGAGGCGGGCCATGCGCTGGCCGACGGGGAAGGATAGTCCGTAGACCACCTGCCACGGGTAAAAGCGCGTGCCGATGATATTGCGGACCTCTACCCCATCCTCATTGGCTTGCAGCCGCGGCCGGTTCAGCGCAATCCAGGACAAGATGGAAATGACTACGCCCACGCCGGGGAAAGCGAATTTATCGATGGTGGTCACGTGCGCGCCGGTAAAGGAGATATCGAGCGTGACACCCATGAAAATATGGATGGCCATGACCAGGATGACCCAGCCGATGGCGATCTTGCGCAAGAACGGGGACTTGGCGGTATATTCCCACGGCTTCGACGTGGTCCGTGCGAAGGGATCCGCGCTGGTATAGGCCAATACCTCTGCATCGCTGAGAGAGCGGCGCGGGTGGGATTCATTCGAGGCTGCGGCCTCATTCATGTGCTTTACTCCTCCGGAAGTCCTGCCTGCCTTTAATCTGCGTTTAGTCTACGCAATTGCAGCGCGGTATCTAAAGCCGCAATCATGGATTCTGCGCCCTTGTTTTCCGCCGAGTCAGGAAAGCCTGCGCGATCGATGGCCTGCTGCTGGTCATTGACCGTCAATACCCCATTGCCAATCGGCGTCGATTCATCCAAGGAGATGCGCGTTAGGGCTTGGGTGACGGAATCGCAGACGTAATCGAAGTGCGGGGTACCGCCGCGGATGACGCAGCCCAAGGCAACGACGGCATCGAACTTCCGCGCGGCTGCTTGGACAACCACGCCCAGTTCCAGGGAACCGACGACGCGGAACTCCGCGACCTCTGCCCCATTAGCGCGCGCAGTCTCCACCGCTTGTTGGTGCAACTGATCGCAGACCTCTTCGTTCCACGTCGCGGTCACGACCGCGACACGGAGGCCGCGCGCATCTACCTGCGCGATAGCGGGCAATCCTTCTTTACTCATTTACCTAATTCTCCTTCGTGCTGCGCGTCCCACTGTGCCACCTGCGGAAGATTGTGACCCATGCGGTCGCGTTTGGTGCGCAAATACCGAATATTATCGGCGTTTGCCGCGATGGTCAGCGGGGTGTGCCGACTGACCTCAATGCCAAAGCCGGCAAGGCCTTCGCCCTTGTGAGGGTTATTGGTCAGCAGCTGCGCTGATTCCACCCCAAGGTCCTTCAGGATCTGGCCGGCCACGGAATACTCGCGGGCATCTTCTGGCAGCCCCTGTTCCAGGTTGGCATCGACCGTATCCCAACCTTCGTCCTGGAGCCGGTACGCCTGCAGCTTGTGCACCAATCCGATCCCGCGGCCTTCATGGCCGCGCAGGTAAATTACTACTCCAGTGCCGGCTTCCTGCACCTTGCGCAGGGATTCCTGCAACTGGGGGCCGCAATCGCAGCGGCGCGAGCCAAAGACGTCTCCGGTCAGGCACTCGGAATGCACGCGCACCACAACATCGCGGGCGCCGCGAAGCTGCGCGGGATCGCCGGCGATCAAGGCGATGTGCTCTTGGCCATCGAGGTCATGGCGGTAACCAATCGCGGTGAATTCGCCGTATTCGGTGGGCAGGCGGGTTTCTACCGCGCGCTGGGTTTGCATCTCATGGTGGCGGCGCCACTCGATGAGCTGCGCAATAGAGATCAGGGCGAGGCCGTGCTTATTGGCAAAACGGCGCAGCTCCGGCCCGCGGGCCATGTCCGTTGGGTCCTCTTCGGAGACGACTTCGCACAGCACGCCGGCGGGGCGAAGGCCAGCAAGGCGCGCCAAATCGACCGCGGCTTCCGTATGACCATCGCGCTCCAGCACCCCACCGGGCCGTGCACGCAGGGGAACCACGTGACCCGGCCGGGTAAAGTCGCTGGACCGGGTCGAGGGATCCGCCAAGCGGCGGATGGTTTCCGCGCGGGAGGCCGCAGAAATTCCGGTAGAGCCCGTCGCCGCATCCACGGTGACCGTATAGGCGGTCTGGCGCACATCTTGGTTATGCGCCATCATCGGCGGCAAATCGAGCCGCTGGCAATCTTCCGGCAATAGCGAGGCGCACACGTATCCGGAGGAATACCGCACCATAAACGCGACCAGTTCCGGGGTTGCCAGCTCCGCGGCAAAGATCAGATCCCCTTCATTTTCCCGTCCTTCATCATCCATGACGATGACGGGCTTGCCGGCGGCAATCTCCGCAATGGCGTGATCGATGGCATCAAAATGGATGCTCTCTTCAGTCGCGAACATAACCTAGCAGTCTAGTCCTTTGCTTGAGCAATTCCGGATTCGGGGTGAAGCATCTTTTCCACGTACTTCGCCAGCACATCCACCTCGAGGTTTACGATATCGCCGACCTGAGATTCACCGTGCGTCGTCTCCCGCAAAGTGGTGGGAATGAGGGAGACCTCGAACCAATCTTCGCCTACGGCGCTGACCGTCAAGGACGTGCCGTTGACCGCGATGGAGCCCTTTTCCACGACGTACCGGGCGAGTTCGCGGGGCAAGCTAAAGCGCAGCACGTCCCAGTGCTCCGAGTGCTCGCGCGAGACCAAGCGCGCCGTGCCATCGACATGGCCCTGCATCATGTGTCCACCCAGCCGGGTGGTGGGCAACAATGCCGGCTCGACATTCACCCGCGCGCCTTCTACCAGTTGCCCGAGTCCCGTCCGGTCCAACGATTCTTGCATCACATCGGCAAAGAAGTTGTCCCCATCCAATTCCGCGATGGTAAGGCACACGCCATTGATGGCAATGGAATCTCCTAGGCGCGCGTCACTCACCGTCTGTGGTGCGCGAATGCTCAGCCGCAGCGCATCCGCCTGTTGCTCGAGCGCGGCTACCGTGCCGAGTTCTTGTACTAGCCCTGTAAACAATGAAACCCCTTGTATTCGTCTCTTAAGTATCTAATCTTTTAACGCTCATTCCGCGCCTCGTATTCGACGAGGACATCGGGCCCGAGGCTGGTGGTGCGCACGGTGGTAAAACGTGGGGCATCGGCAAGCGTGTGCGCCACCGCATTCGCCAGAATTCCGCGCCCTTGGCCGAGCAGGATGGGGGCAATATACGCCGCCAGCGCGTCCACGACACCGGCCTCGATGAAGCTCTGGGCCAGTCCCGCCCCGCCTTCCACCAAGACGTCGCGGGCGCCGCTGGCATACAGCTCGTCGAGCGCGCCCTCGATGGTGTCATATTGCTCAAATCCCAGCTGCTGCAGGTGAGAGGCCTTCTCCCCCGCGGCTTGGAGATCGCGCTTGCCGATGACCACGCGGCGCGGCTGGTGCTCCCGCAAACGCCCATCGCTACAACGTGCGGTAAGCGAGGGGTTATCGGCAAGCGCAGTGCCAGTGCCGATGATGATGGCATCGCGCCGCGCCCTATCGGCATGGACCCACTCGCGGGCCTCGGGGCTGGTGATCCATTGGCTCGTGCCATCGGCCGCAGCGGTAAACCCGTCCAAGGTCTGCGCGAATTTTAGGGTCACGTGCGGGCGCTGCAGCTTTACCGCGCGCAACCAAGCACGCACCGCGTCTTCGACGCCATCCGGCGCGGTGAGCCGGCCCACTTCTACCCCGGCTGCGGCCAAGGCTTGCGCGCCACCGCCTGCTTGGGGCGTGGGATCGGGATGGAGGTAGAACACGCGAGCAATTCCGGCATCGATAAGCGCCGTGGCGCAAGGCCCCGTCCTTCCCGTATGCGCGCAGGGCTCCAGGGTAACAACGGCCGTGCCACCGCGGGCCTTTTCGCCGGCTGCGCGCAGCGCCATGACTTCCGCGTGAGCACCGCCCACCGGCTGGGTCGCACCGCGCCCCACAACGTCACCGGTTGCGGATAAAATCACCGCGCCTACGGGTGGATTGGGGCTTGTGGTACCGCGCACCGCCGCGCCGGCCTGCATGGCCTGAAGCAATGCTTCGGAAATATTCGTTGCATCCATCGCGCCGGCCATTATGACCGTGCTGCAAGCGCGCGCAGTTCTTCCACCGCCTGCGCTGGATCATCGCATTTGAATACGGCCGAACCCGCCACGAAGGAATCGCACCCGGCCTCCGCGGCCAAGCCAATGGTTTCCGGATCGATGCCGCCATCGATTTCAATGACGGTATCCAGGTTCTGCTGGTCAATGCTCTCGCGCAGGGCGCGGACCTTCTCCAGCATATCGGGCATAAATTTCTGGCCGCCGAAACCTGGTTCCACGGACATGACCAGCACCTCATCAAAATGGTGCAGCTTATCCAGCCACGGCTCAATGGGCGTATCCGGCTTGATGGAAAAGGCCGCACGCGCGCCCAAATCCCGGATTTTTTCTGCCAATTCCACCGCGGCTACCTCACTCTCAACCGCTTCCACATGAAAAATGATGGTGGTGGCACCGGCATTGATATAGGTCTCCACCCATTTCGCCGGTTCCTCAATCATCAGGTGCACGTCAAGCGGCTTATCCGTGGACCTTTTCACCGTGGCCGTAATATCCGGACCGAAGGAAAGGTTGGGAACAAAGTGCCCGTCCATGATGTCTACATGGATCCAATCGGCATTCGAGATGGCCTCTAGTTGTTCACCTAGCCGCGCGAAGTCAGCAGCCAAAATTGATGGAGAAATAAGTGGTGCAGGCATACCGTTAATCCTAGCGCCCTTCCTCATCGCCGCGCCGCAGCACCGCCATGAACATGGCATCGGTGCCGTGGCGGTGCGGCCACATTTGGACGGATTTTTCTTTCCCTACATTGCCCATATCCGGGATAAAATCCCGTGCGTCCAGTTCCTGCGCACCCAGCTTGTCTACCGCTTGGTCCACGATGGCGCGGGTTTCGCGCAGATCCGGCGAACAGGTGGAATACACCACCACCCCGCCCGGGCGCACGAGCTTTAAAGCAGAGGACAAGAGCTCGAATTGCAGTGTCGAAAGCTCGGCAATATCGTCCTCCGATTTCCGCCACCGCGCCTCTGGGCGGCGCCGCAATGCGCCCAGCCCCGAACACGGCGCGTCCACCAAGATGCGATCGAATCCCGAGCCGACCTGCGGGTTGCGGCCATCGGCCACATGGACGGTCACCGGCAGCCCTTGCACGGTCTTTTCAATCAGTTTCGCACGGTGCGCCGATACTTCCACGGCATCGACGTGCGCGGACTCGATGCGCGCCAAGGCCCCCATCAGGGCCGCCTTGCCACCCGGGCCCGCGCACAGGTCGAGCCAGCGGCCCTGGTCAGTACCGCTGACGGGCACCTCGCAGACGGCGCGAGCGATAAGCTGCGAGCCTTCATCCTGAACCGCGGCCATGCCCTGCTGGACCGGTTCCAATTGGCCTGGATCCCCGGAGTCCATATACACCGCGTAGGGCGAATAGGTACCTTCTTCGTTTCCGGTAATCAGCGCCAATTCCTCGGCGGAAATTTCGCCCGGCCGTGCCACCAGGTGCACGCTCGGGCGCTCGGAATCCGCTTCTAAGGCAGCGGGCAATTCCTCGGGGTCCACAACGCGGGCAAAGGACTCCGCGATCCATGTTGGGTGCGCATGCCTAAAGGCCAGGCCTGCGATTTCGCCTTCTGGGGCAAGACGCTTGAGCCACTCATTCGGCGGCGTGCGGGTAATGGTGCGCAAGATGCCATTGGCAAACCCTTTAGCTTTTTCCTCCCCGCCCGCCACGACGAGCCGGACAGAGGTATCTACCGCCGCGTGGGGTTCCACGCGCGTATAGAGAATCTGGTAAGTGCCCAGGCGAAGGGCATCGATGACCACCGGCGAGATTGCCTCCAACTCGCGCGAGGAACACTGCGCGATCACCGCATCGAGCACGCCCAAGGTGCGCAGGGTGCCATAGGTAATCTCCGTGGCAAACGCGGCATCGCGGCCGGTGAGCTTCTGCTTGCGCAGCGCCTTTGGCAGGACAAGGTTGGCAAACGCATCCTCTTCGCTTACCCGGCGCACCACATCGAAGGCGACGGCGCGGGCCGGATCCACGCCCTGGTCGATGGCGGCCTGCACAAGGGACTTCCCCGCGCCTGCGTTCTGCGCGCCCGCATTCCGGCTACCCCGGCCACCCCGGGTATCCCGATGACCTCGGTTGCCCTGGCGTAGCGGACCACGTTTGCTTTGATCACGCTTGCCTTGGCCACGCTGCGCACTACCGCGCTGCGCATTGCCGCGCTGGGGCGCACCATTCTTGCCGTGCTGCGTAGCCTCCGGCGCCTTGTCGCCGGACTTGCTGCGGGAGCGGAATCCACCAGTCACTGGAACCTCACCTCTGCGTTCTTTCCTAATCCACGCGCCCAATCGGCCGCATTCATCATCTTTTTGCCCGGCGGCTGAATCCTATCCAGCTGCACCGGTTGCGTCGCGGTCCCGATGTACACCGCGTCCTTGCGAATCAGCGCCTCGCCCGGCTGCAGCTGCTTGCCGATGCCCTCGGTAAGACTCACCGGGCCGAGCTTGAGGCGGGCATCGTCAAGCAGCGTCCACGCGCCCGGGCCCGGTGCGTGGGCGCGGATATGCCGGTCGATGGCGAAGGCAGGCTGCGCCCAGTCAATGCGGGCGGCGTCGGTGGAAATCTTCGGCGCATAGGTGGCCTCGCCGCTTTGGGGCTGCGGCTCCAGCGTGCCAGCCTCTAGCCCATCCATGGTGGCGACCAGGAGATCCGCCCCGGCATACGCCAGCCGTGTGAGCAGATCGTCTGCGGTATCCGTCCCGGTAATGCCTTCTGTCACCGTGCCGAATACCGGGCCCGTATCCAAGCCTTCCTCGATCCGGAAGGTGGACGCGCCGGTAATATCATCGCCCGCTGCGATAGCCGCCTGCACCGGCGCCGCGCCGCGCCAAGCGGGAAGAAGGGAAAAGTGCAGGTTAACCCAACCATGGCGCGCGACGTCTAAGAGATCCTTGCTAATGAGGTTGCCGTAGGCCACCACCGGGATGGCCTCGGGCTGCAGCTCCGCCAGGCGCTGGCGCAGGTTATCGCCATCCTCCGTGCCAGGCCGCAGCGTAGATGGGGTCAGCACCTCGATGCCGTGCTCTTGCGCTAAGGCCTTGACCGGGCTCGGGTGAAGGCTGCGGCCCCTGCCCTTCTTCGCATCGGGCCGGGTAATGACCGCTACCACTTCGTGGCTGGAGGCAAGCAATTTCTCCAATGCCACCACCGCCGGCTCTGGGGTGCCGGCAAAAATAATCCGCATACTGGATGAGTCTCCTCGAGGTCTCGGGTGAAAATTCTAGGGTACAACGAGCCTGCCTGCGTTGCCGAAGCTCGCCTACCCCGCGCTATTAAACCAATCGGCTTCGCGGATGGTACGCATGGCGGCCTTGCGGTCGGCATCGCCAAGCCGGCGCAGGAATAACACTCCATCAAGGTGATCGGTTTCATGCTGAATGCACCGAGCCAAAAGCCCTGAGGCGACCATCCCCACCGGCCTGCCTTCTACATCGCGCCCAGAGACAAATACCCGGTTGTGCCGCGGCGTATCGGCGCGAATCCCCGGGATGGATAGGCATCCTTCCAGGCCAGTCTGCATGTCTTCTCCCAGCGGCGTCCACACGGGGTTGATGAGAACCCCGCGCAATCCGGCCTGGATAGGCGAACAGTCATAGACAAAGATGCGCTTGAGTATGCCCACCTGGTTCGCCGCGAGCCCCACCCCGCCGGCGGCATCCATGGTCTCCAACATGTTCTGCGCCAGCGTGCGCAGGCTGGAATCAAAGGTCGTAATCTCTTCGGCCCGCGTGCTCAGTACGGGATCCCCGTAGAGCCTGATGTCTAATTCCGCCACTGATTTATCCCTTTCTCTTGTACTGCCTAACCGCTTAAGTCTATGCACACTTCTAGCCCACGTGAATGGGATCGACCGTGATGCGAAGCGGCAATTCATCTTTTCGCGCGCTGCGCGCCGCATTGGCCTTGCGCAGCGCGCGCCCCAGCTGCGATCGCGGCCCCAGCGGGACG
Source organism: Corynebacterium sp. MSK204 (assembly GCF_030229885.1). Lineage (NCBI taxonomy): Bacteria > Bacillati > Actinomycetota > Actinomycetes > Mycobacteriales > Corynebacteriaceae > Corynebacterium > Corynebacterium sp. MSK204. Next base: position 123,557 of record NZ_JASPGQ010000007.1, read on the forward strand.
CGCACCACCAGGCGTTGGGGTGGGCCAAAGCGGTCCACATCGTATTCCCCGGGGAGGCTGTCCCCTGGCGGGAGCGGAACTGGGCCTAAGACCTCGGCGTGCTCTGGCAGATCCACCAACTGCTCGAAGGAATCCAGAGCCGCGTCCGCCCCGTCGATGGCGGCGAAGTGCACGGCCGGCGGAAAGCGCACCTCGCGCCGGGCGCACAATTCCTCTGCCGCGGCCGCGACCATGTCCCAGCTCATGAAGTGGCGGACGACGGGAAGTTCCGGATCCGCGGCGATGATGACGCGCCCGCCCTTAAAATGCGGCCTGACCATGGTGGCCGCCTGCGCCCATTTGGCCAGGCAGTCCTCGGTGGCGCGCAAGTCTTGCCGGTTTAATAAGGTGCCCGCGTCCAACAGGAGCGCCGCACCATAGGCGCCGCCATTCACCCGCGGCTCGGCGCCAGGGGTAGCAATCACTAATGCCGGGGCATTCTCAATTGAGCCCACGACCTTATTGCCGCCAGAGACCACGACGGACGTATTGGGAAAGGCGCGCCCCAATTCCTCCGCGGTGCGTTCAGAGCCTAAGACGATGGCGCGCAGGCGCGGCGATCCGCACTCGGTACAGCGATGATTGGTAGCAATGCGCCCGCACCAGCGGCAGGTAGGCATGACGGCTTCCTCGCTTGAGCGCTCGGAGCTCGGAGGCAACCCCAATGGACCATTGCAGTGCCGGCACCGCGCGGGAGAATGGCACTTTCCACAGGCCAAGATAGGCGCATACCCCTTGCGCGGGACCTGCACTAGCACCGGTTCGCCGCGGTCGAGGGCTTGCTGCGCCGCCTGAAAGGCTGGGGCTTGCACAGAGGTCGTACCGCCCTCTAAGTCCCTGGAAATGGATAGCCCGTAGGCGCCAATGGCCAAAATATCGGGCCGGCGGGCCTCGATGGTTGAGGCGCTCGGGATGAGGTCATGTGCCCACCCAGAGTCCACCAATAACTGGGTTTCCGCCGTCCGCGAATGGTTGACCGCAATGAAGCTGCAATTTTCAAAGGCAGAGCGGGTGGTAAGCACCTCCCGGGCGTGGACGTAGGGCTTGATATTATCCACCAAGTTATCGTTACCATCATCAAAAATGACGGCCAGCTGCAGGTTGTCCACGGGGGTAAAAGCCGCCGAGCGCGTGCCAATGACGATTCGCGCCTGCCCCACCAAGGCCGAAAGATAGCGGCGATAGCGCGCCTGCGGGCCCATGCTATTGGTCAGCACCGTAATTTGTTTCGGTCCCACAACACCGCGCAGGGCGTTTTCAAGGGAGTCCACCACCTTTTGGTCTGGGACCACGATTAGGACTCCTCCCCCGCCCAGGGCAACCTTGGCCGCTAAGGCCGCGAGCGCATCTTCCCATTCATCGCCGGGAGCGATTTGCCACGCGGCGCGGGCCAATTTCCCGCCCAAGATGGAATCAACAAAAGTTTCCCCATGTTGATAGGCAGACCACCCGGATAAATCGGGCTCGCTGGCTGCGCCGAGTTCTTCCCACGGCGTATCCAAATCCGCTTCTTCTGCCTTTGCGTGCCGCGGCGGAATGGCGGAGCGAATGATATCGGAGCAAATTCCGCCATAGCGATCCGCAAGGGCTTCCACCAGCCGGGACAGTTGCGGTGGATAGACCTGGAATGGAGAGATGACCCGCTCGATAAAGCGCAGCTGCCCACCAAAATCGGACTCATGCTTGCGCTCGACGATGATCGCATCCACCAAGCGCCCATTAAACCGAATGCGCACCTTCACCCCGGCTTGGGCGCTATCGGATTCGGCCTCATCTACCAGGTAATCAAAGCCCCGATCGAGGTGGGCAACCCCCAAAAGAGGCAACACCCGCGCGACCGGTTTCCGGGCGGCAGGTGTTTTCTTAGGCATAAGCCCACATTCTACAGACCAGCGGCAGCGCGCAATTCCTCCACACGATCCAACTGCTCCCACGGCAGGTCAACGTCGGTACGGCCAAAGTGGCCGTAGGCGGCGGTCTGGCCGTAGATAGGACGCAGCAGACCTAATTCGCGGATAATGGCGGCCGGACGAAGGTCAAAGACCTTATTAACGGCGGCCTGGATCTGCTCATCGGTCAAGTTCTGCTTCGCGGTTCCGAAAGTCTCGACGTAGAGGCCAACCGGCTTGGCGCGACCAATGGCGTAGGCCACCTGCACCTCTGCGCGATCCGCCAGGTCTGCCGCGACGATATTCTTGGCCACCCAGCGCATGGCGTAGGCCGCAGAGCGGTCCACCTTGCTGGGGTCCTTGCCGGAGAAGGCACCGCCGCCGTGGCGGGCCATGCCACCGTAGGTATCCACGATGATCTTGCGTCCGGTAAGGCCAGCATCGCCCATAGGACCGCCCAAGATGAAGGAGCCGGAAGGATTGACCAAGAGGTTGGTCTCATCGGTGTAGTACTTATCGAGCCCGGCATCCTTAATAACCCAATCGAGCACCTCGCTGCGCAGGTGGGTTTCTAGCCATTGGCTATCAACCTCAGGATCGTGCTGGGTAGAAATAACGACCGTATCCAGGTGAGAGGGCTCATTATTGTCGTTATAAGCGAAGGTCACCTGGGTCTTGCCGTCCGGGCGCAGGTGGTCCACGATGTCCTCTTTGCGCACCTGGGTCAGGCGGCGGGACAGGCGGTGCGCCAAGGCGATGGGCAACGGCATGTACTCCGCGGTTTCATTCGACGCGTAACCAAACATCAAGCCCTGGTCGCCGGCGCCGGCGGTATCATTTTCCTCGTCATAATCCGCGCCCTGGTCGCGCGCCTCGGTGGAGGTATCCACGCCGGCACCGATTTCCTGCGACTGCTCGCCGATGGCGATATTGACACCACAGGTATTGCCATCAAAGCCCACATCGGAAGAGGTAAAGCCGATGGACTTTAGGGTCTCGCGCACAAGAGCCGGAATTTCCACGTAAGCGTTGGTGCGGACCTCGCCCACGACGTGCACCTGGCCGGTGGTAACCAGCGTTTCCACGGCAACGCGAGACTCCGGATCCTTTTTTAAAAGTGCATCCAAGATGGCATCCGAGATGGCGTCACAGATTTTATCCGGGTGCCCCTCAGTAACGGACTCGCTTGTAAAAAGACGAGCTTCCACTGCAGCGTTATCAGTCACAAAAACTTCCTTTGATTATTACGTATTCGATACCGAGGCATTCTGCCCCAACCCATCACAAGGCAACCCTAGACCAAGCGGTCTATAAACGCAATATTTAATTTCCCGATTCAATCATTTCATTCACGACGCCCAGAATCTGCGCCGCGACGACCTGCTTAGATCCATGCTCCACGCGCTGCGGTTCCTCGTTTCGTCGCAGGATCCACCCCTCGCTGCTTTCCTGGCCAAAGGTCACGCCGCGGCCAACCTCATTGGCCATCAGTACGTCGCACCCCTTGCGCGCAAACTTTTCTTTCGCATAATCCAGCGCCGAAGAATTGGCATCCCCCGTCTCGGCCGCGAAACCGACGATGACGCACTTCTGCGGCACCTCGCCCTCCTCGCGGGCTGCCACGAGAGACTTCAAAATATCTGGGTTTTCCACCATCTCCAGCGCGGCAAGCGCATCATCCGCCTTGCCCTTTTTCATTTTGGACTCGGCCACATTCGCGGGCCGGTAATCCGCGACCGCAGCGGCCATGATGACGATATCGGCATCGCGGGATTCCTCGCGCATCGCGGCCTCCAAGTCTTGCGCAGAAACGATGTTCCGGATCGTAGCCCCACTCGGTACGGGCAGCTCCGCCGTATTGCCGGCCACAACCGTGACATCCGCGCCCTTGTGCGCGGCCACCTCTGCCAGCGCAAAGCCCTGCCTGCCCGAGGAACGGTTTCCTAAATAACGCACCGGATCCAATTCCTCTTGGGTGCCACCGGCAGAAATAACCACCTTCAGCCCCGTCCAGCTGTGATCGATATGAAAACCCGCGAGCTCGGTGCGCGCGATGGCGGCAATTTGTTCTGGATCCGGCAGCCTGCCTGCGCCCGTATCCTTACCCGTAAGGCGCCCGTGCGCTGGTTCCATGACGGTAATTCCGCGCCGGCGCAGGATCTTTACGTTGTGTTGCGTCGCTGGGTTATTCCACATTTCGGTGTGCATGGCGGGCGCCACAATGATAGGACACGTTGCCACCAGCACGGTCGCGGTCAAGAGATCATCGGCGCGTCCCGCGGCCAGGCGGGCAATAAGATCAGCCGTGGCAGGGGCGATGACCACGGCATCGGCCTCCTGCCCTACAGCTACGTGTTGAACGTCCTCGACGGCTTCAAAAACACTGGTGGAAACCGGATTTCCGGATAATGCCTCAAAAGTGGCGGCACCTACGAAGTTCAATGCGCTTTCTGTAGGAACGACGCGGACATTATCGCCATGTTCTTTGAAATTGCGCACCAAGTGGCAGGCCTTATACGCGGCGATGCCACCGGCAACGCCCAACACGATATTGCGAGGAGAATTTAAGTCAGTCACATCGCCCAATCGTACCGTGCAGGCATGACAAGAACCCCGCCCAGCCACCCCGGTAGTTCCACAGAAGTGAAACCATATGGGGTTGGCCGGACGGGGCTGAAATGAGGCACAAGGTGCGCACGCGAAAGCGCGCGCTAGTTACTTGCCTTCCTCGTGGTCCAACAGACCTGCATCGATTTCGCGCAGCGCGATGGACAGTGGCTTCTCGCCGGGCTCTGGGTTAACCAGTGGGCCGACGAACTCAAAGACGCCTTCATCTTGCTCTTGGTAGTAGCTATTGATCTGGCGCGCACGCTTGGCAGCGAAAATCACCAAGGCGTACTTGGAAGAAACCTTGTCCAACAGCTCATCGATTGGCGGGTCCGTAATGCCAATCGGGTCATCAAATACCGGTTCCGACTTCGCGGATTCAGTGTTAGAAGGGGTGGTCACGTTAGTCACATGCACCTTTACATTGGTTGAAGATGGTCAAAAAAGAGTCTATCCACGCAGGATATCACTAATGGCGGCCACTGCCTCATCTAGGTTTTCATTGACCACAACGTGATCAAACTCATCCTGTGCAGCTAGTTCCTCGTACGCAGTGTGCAACCTACGATCAATGACGTCTTGCGGTTCGGTACCGCGACCGGTCAGGCGCTCTACCAACACCTCCCACGAAGGCGGTGCCAAGAAGACCAAATCCGCTTCCGGCAAGGCCTTGCGAACGCTGCGCGCACCGGCCAAATCGACCTCGACGAGAACCGGGCGACCGGCGTCTAAGGCCTCTTCTACGGGCCGGGCGGGTGTTCCGGAACGCTGCAATCCGCCGTGAATATCTGCCCATTCGAGCATCTCACCGGCATCAATGCGTTCCTGAAAGGCCTCAGGGGTGACGAAGAAATAATCCACGCCATCTTGCTCCCCGGGGCGGGGCTGGCGCGTAGTCATAGACACGCTGAAATACAGCCCCTCGACGTCATGCCGTAGACGCGAGACTACGGTGGATTTCCCCACTGCGGAAGGACCCGCCAACACGACGAGGCGACCGCGAGCAGTTGCGTCAGCCATAGACGTGATTATTCGTCGTCGTAACCGAAGCGCTCAAGCAGAGCACGACGCTGGCGCTCACCCAGACCGCGCAGGCGACGGGTCTGCGCAATCTCCAGATCTTCCATGATTTCCTTGGCCTTGACCTTGCCAACCTTAGGCAGAGCCTCGAGGAGTGCGGAAACCTTGGTCTTGCCGATGATCTCATCGGTCTCAGCCTTTTCCAGCACGTCCTTCAGGTCGGTTTCGCCGCGCTTAAGCGCAGCCTTGAGCTCAGCGCGAGCCTTGCGGGCCTCAGCGGCCTTTGCGAGAGCTTCCTTACGCTGCTCATCAGTCAACTTTGGAAGGGCCACGAGTTTCCTCCGATTCATTAGATTGCTTCTATTACTTCTGATACTTGGTACCAGATTCCGGCTGCCAAACGCGATGGAAATACCGCGGAAAGTTACCCTGAACCTTCGAGCACACCGACTTCTGATTATCCTAGCACCGCTAGTGACACGATGACGATCAACGGCCCAGATGGGCCGCTCGTTTTAGCACGTCAACGCACATGCTTAGACCAAAATACCAGGTAAACGGCGCGGCCGTTAATTGGCCCCGCCGCGTGTTCTAATCCCGGAATTGGTCTGCGGTATCGATCACCGCTTTGCGCAGGTCATCGACCTGGGGGCCGCGTTGCAAGACGGCGCGCGAGACATTGGCGAACCCAAGCTGCGGGCACGCAGACACAGTGGAGTGCACCTGCGCGGGACCCGCCCCCTGGGCGCCGACGCCGGGAAGCAGCACCGGGCCATTAAGCGCGTCCAAGCGGGGCGGGTTCTCGACGGTCGCGCCCACCACAACGCCGACGCTTCCAGCAACGCCAGCCTCAAGCGCTGAGGCATTAAAGGCGGCGCACTCATCGATAACCGCCTGGGCAATCGAGTCCGCAGTCCCCGCGGGCACCGCCTGAATGGCGCGCGCCTCTGGATTAGAGGTTGCCGCGAGGACGAATACTCCGCGGTTGTTTTCTTGCGCCATGGTAATGGCCGCGCCCAGCGCCCCAACGCCGAGGTATGGCGAAAGTGTAACCGAGTCAGCGCGCAGCGGCGAGGTCTCCCCTAGCCAGGCATCGCCATAGCCTTCCATCGTGGAGCCGATATCGCCGCGCTTGGCATCTGCTACCGTCAGGCATCCTGCCTCGCGCAGGCCGGCCAGCGTTTCTTCCAAAACCGCAAAGCCAGCAGCGCCGAAGCGCTCGAAGAAGGCCACCTGCGGCTTTACCAAGGCAGCGGTGTCCGCAAAGGCCTCGACGCAGCGCAGGCTGAAGGTGCGCAGGCCTTCTGCGGTATTTTCCAGCCCCCAGTGCTCTAAGAGGTACGGGTGCGGGTCGATGCCTACGCAAAGCCGCCCGCGCTCGCGGCCGGCGCCTTCCAAGCGCTGGCCAAAGGATTTAGTTGCGTGGGCCATGCTCAAGCTCCTGAAGTGCACGGACCTGCAAATCACCCTGGCGCAGCGCCTCGATGCCCTGCACCGCCGCCGTAATGCCCTGGACCACCGTGACGAGCGGCAGGCCCATGTGCACCGCTGCGGCGCGGATATCGTAGCCATCGTGGCGCGCACCGGCAGAGCCGGCTGGCGTATTGAGAATCCAGTCAATCTCGCCGTTGAAAATCTTGTCCACGATGGACTCTTCGCCCTCCTTGGCCTCAGAGACCTTGACGGCAACCTCGCACTCGATGCCATTGCGGCGCAGCATCTGCGCGGTACCTGCGGTAGCGACGATGTTGTAGCCCATGCGCGCCAAGCGCTGGATGGGGAAAATCAGGGTGCGCTTATCCCGGTTGGCCACGGAGACGAAGATGGTGCCTTCCGTGGGCGGCACGGCAAAGGCGGCGATTTCACCCTTGGCATAGGCCGCACCAAAGTTGGTGGCCAGCCCCATTACCTCACCGGTGGACTTCATCTCCGGCGACAACAGGGTATCGAGAAGGCTGCCGTCTGGCCGACGGAAGCGCTCGAAGGGCAAGACCGCTTCCTTGACCGCAATCGGGTGGTCAAGCGGCAAGGAGCCGCCGTCGTAGGCCGATGGGATGAGACCTTCTTCCCGCAGTTCCGCGATGGTAGATCCCATCATGATGCGGGCGGCGGCCTTAGCCAGCGGCACGCCGGTCGCCTTGGACACGAACGGAACGGTGCGCGATGCGCGCGGGTTGGCCTCAATGACATAAAGGATGTCATCCTTCAAGGCGAACTGGACGTTCATCAGGCCCTTTACGCCAATGCCCTCGGCCAAGCGGCGCGTGGATTCGCGTACCTTGTCGATGTCCTCTGGTCCCAGCGTCATCGGCGGCAGGGCGCAGGAGGAGTCGCCGGAGTGAACGCCGGCTTCCTCGATGTGCTCCATCACGCCGCCCAAGTAGACCTCGTTGCCGTCGCACAGGGCGTCGACGTCGATCTCGATGGCCGAGTCCAAGAAGCGGTCCACCAAGACCGGGTGGTCTGGGGAGAGCTCGGTGGCGCGCTCGATATAGTTCTCCAGCGACTGCTCATCGTAGACGATTTCCATGCCGCTGCCGCCCAACACGTAGGAGGGGCGAACCAGAACCGGGTAGCCGATGGAGGCCGCGACCTTCCGGGCCTCCTCGAAGGAGGTGGCGGTGCCATACGATGGCGCTGCCAGCTCGGCCGCGTCCAGTACCTTGCCGAATTCGCCGCGGTCCTCGGCGGAGTCGATGGCCGCAGGGCTGGTGCCCACCACCGGCACGCCGGCCGCATCGAGGCGCTCGGCCAAACCCAGCGGGGTTTGGCCGCCCAGCTGCACCAACACGCCGGCGACCTCGCCGGAGGCTGCCTCTGCGTGGTAGACCTCCATGACGTCTTCGAAGGTCAGCGGCTCGAAGTACAGGCGATCAGCGGTGTCATAGTCGGTCGATACCGTCTCAGGGTTGCAGTTGACCATCACGGTCTCATAGCCCTTGCGGGAAAGCTCAAGGGCGGCGTGCACGCAGGAGTAATCGAATTCGATGCCCTGGCCAATGCGGTTCGGGCCAGAGCCCAAGATGATGACCTTGCCCTTCGAGCCTTCCGGCGCCGGGTGGACCTCGGTTTCGGCATCGGGGTCCAGCTCATAGGAGCTGTAGTGGTATGGCGTTTGCGCCTCGAACTCGCCGGCGCACGTATCGACGGTCTTGAAGACGGGGCGAATGCCCATGCGCCAGCGCAGGCTGCGCACGCCGTCTTCGCCGTTGAACTCGGGGCGCAGGGCGGCAATTTGGGCATCGGAAAGCCCAAAGACCTTGGCCTCGCGCAGGAGCTGCTCGGTGAGCACGGGGGCATCAACAAGCTCCTGGCGGAATTCCACCAGGCCCTCGAGCTCCGCGATGAACCATGGGTCCACGCCGGAGGCCTCGTGGACCTCGTCGACCGTAGCGCCAAGGCGCAGGGCCAGCTCGATATCGTACATGCGGCCCTCGGTGGGGCGCTCGAGATCCTTGAGCACCGCCTGCACGTCGGTGGCGCGCTCGCCCGCAAAGTACTCATCTGGCTTGGTCCAGAACCCGTTGGGCTTGTTTTCCAGCGAGCGCATCACCTTATTCAGGCCGGAGATGTAGTTGCGGCCGATGCCCATGGCCTCGCCCACCGATTTCATCGTGGTGGTCAAGGTGTCATCGGCGCCGGGGAACTTCTCGAAGGCAAAGCGGGGCGCCTTGACAATGACATAATCCAAGGTCGGCTCGAACGCCGCTTGGGTTTCGCCGGTGATGTCATTTTGCACCTCGTCCAACGTATAGCCAATGGCCAATTTCGCGGCCAACTTTGCAATGGGGAACCCCGTGGCCTTGGAGGCCAGCGCCGAGGAGCGGGAGACGCGTGGGTTCATCTCAATGACGATGATGCGGCCATCATCCGGGTTCAAGGCGAACTGGATATTACAGCCGCCGGTATCAACGCCGACCTCGCGGATGATGTCGATGCCCAGATCGCGCATCTTCTGGAACTCGCGGTCCGTCAGCGTCAGCGCCGGCGCCACGGTCACGGAGTCCCCGGTATGCACGCCCAGGGCATCGACGTTTTCGATGGAGGCGACGACGACCACGTTGTCATCGCCATCGCGCATGAGCTCGAGCTCGAATTCTTTCCAGCCGAGGATGGATTCCTCGATGAGCACGTTGGCCTCCGGCGAAGCCGCAAGCCCGCCGCCGGCGATGCGGTCCAAATCCTCGTTATTGAAGGCCAGGCCAGAGCCCAGGCCACCCATGGTAAAAGACGGGCGCACCACAACGGGAAGGCCGAGCTTGTCGACGGTCTCGTGGACCTCATCCATGTTGTGGCACACCGCCGAGCGGGCGGATTCCCCGCCTACCGAGGCCACGATGTCTTTAAACTTTTGGCGGTCCTCGCCGCGCTCGATGGCATCGATATCGGCACCGATGAGCTCGATATCGTACTTATCCAAAATGCCCTGGCGGTCCAGCTGCACCGCGGCGTTCAGCGCGGTTTGCCCGCCCAAGGTAGCCAGCACGGCGTCGATGGGGTGGCCTTCCTCGGACTCCTTGACCAGGATCTTTTCGATGTATTCCGGTTCGATGGGCTCGACGTAGGTGTGGTCAGCGAACTCGGGGTCGGTCATGATGGTGGCCGGGTTCGAGTTCACCAGGGTCACGCGCAGGCCCTCCTCCTTGAGGACGCGGCAGGCCTGGGTTCCGGAGTAGTCGAACTCGCAGGCCTGGCCGATGACGATGGGCCCGGAGCCGATGACCAGGACGTGATTAATGTCAGTGCGCTTTGGCATAATATTTCTTCCTTTTCCTGGGTGACTACTTTTTCGGGGTGTGGTTGGCCATGAGCTCTAAGAATTGATCAAAGAGCGGGTTGGCATCGTGCGGGCCGGCGGCGGATTCCGGGTGGTACTGCACCGAAAAGGCCATGCCATTGCGCAGGGCGACGCCCTCGACCGTGTCATCGTTCAAGCAGATGTGCGTGATGTGGGCCGGGCCGAAGTCCGAGGCGAATTCGGCGTCCTTCTCGGCCAGGTCGTAGTTATCTGGCGCTTTCAGCGCGAAGCCGTGGTTTTGGGAGGTGATGTCGATCTTGCCAGTCAGCAGGTTGCGTACCGGGACGTTGATGCCGCGGTGTCCGAATTTCATCTTGTAGGTATCTAGGCCCAGCGCGCGCCCGAGCAGCTGGTTGCCAAAGCAGATGCCAAAGAACGGGATGTCCGCCGCGAGCACCTTTTTGATGGTGGCAACGGTGTCATCGGCAGTAGCCGGGTCACCCGGGCCGTTGGAGACAAAGACGCCATCCGGGTTATAGGACTGAACTTCTGCAAAGGTGGTCGTTGACGGCACTACGATGGTCTCGATGCCGCGCTGGGAGAGGTAGCGCGGCGTTGCGGACTTCACGCCCATGTCAAAGGCGACGATGGTGTGCTTCTTTTCTCCTTGGGCCTCAACAACATAGGGCTTATCGGTGGATACCTCGGCGGCAAGATCCGCGCCCTCCATGGAGGATTGGCTCTTTACTTCCTCGAGGAGTTCCTCGACGGGCCGGGTGGCGGCCTCGCCGGAGAAGAGGCCCGCGGAGATGGAACCATAGTTGCGCAGGTGGCGCACCAGGGTGCGGGTATCGATGCCGCGGATGCCGATGACGCCTTGGGCCTGCATTTCTTCGCTCAAGCTGCGCTCGGCGCGCCAGCTGGATACGCGGCGGGACAGATCGCGGATAACCAGGCCTGCGACCCAGATATTATTGCCGTGGGACTCGTTGTCCTCATCGTTCCAGCCGGTATTGCCAATGTGCGGGGCGGCGGAGACGACGATCTGGCGGTGGTAGGACGGATCCGTCATCGTTTCCTGGTAACCGGTCATCGCGGTGGTAAATACGGCCTCACCGAGGGTGGTGCCGGTCGCGCCGAAGCCGTAGCCACGGAAGGTACGCCCATCCGCAAGGACGAGGATTGCTGGGGTTTTATCAGTCACGTCGTGGCCTTTCTGTGCCTTGATTGGTTTCTGTGTGCAAGGTTAGTCATGGGTTGCGGCGTTCAGATCGAACGTTACCGAGCCGCGCAAGATGGTGTGGGTAACTCGCGCACCAAATTCCTCGCCCGCGTACGGGTTGTTCTGGGACTTGGATGCAAGCTGAGCGGAATCGGATACCCAGTGGTGTTGCGGGTCGACGATGGTTAAGTTAGCTGGCTCCCCTACTTCCAAGGGGCGGCCGTGGCCTGGCAGGCGCGTGATCTCGGCGGGGCGCTCGGACATGACGCGGGCAATAAAGCGCCAGTCCGCCAGGCCGGTTTCCACAAAGAGCTTGGCGATGACCGCCAGCGAGGACTCCAATCCCAGCATGCCGGGACGCGCATTTTCGAATTCCACGCACTTGTCTTCGGAGCCGTGCGGCGCGTGGTCGGTGGCGACGCAGTCAATGGTCCCATCAAGAAGCGCCTGGCGCAGCGCCTCCGTATCGCGCTGTTCGCGCAGCGGCGGGTTCACGCGGAAAAGGCCGTCATAGGTGCGCAGCTTGTCATCGGTCATCAGCAGGTGGTGCGGGGTGACCTCTGCGGTAAGCGGAATATCGTGTTCCTTCGCCCACTGCAGGAGCTCCACCGTGCCCTGCGTGGAGGCGTGGCAGATGTGCACGCGGTTGCCGTAATCGCGAGCGAGCAGGGCATCGCGGGCAACGATGGATTCTTCCGCCACGCGCGGCCAGCCGCGCAGGCCCAGCCGTGCGGCGTTTTCGCCCTCGTGGGCGGAAGACCCACCGGTCATGCGGTCATCCTCGGCGTGCTGGGCCAGTAGCACGTCCATTCCCTTGGCGTATTCCAGCGCGCGGCGCATGAGCTGTGGGTTTTGCACGCACTTGCCGTCATCAGAAAACATGCGCACCTTGGCATCGCTACGCGCCATCATGCCGAACTCCGTCAAGGACTTGCCTTCTAGGCCCTTGGTGATGGAGCCAACCGGGTGGACATCGCAAAGCCCCAGCGCCTGGGACTTCGCCCACACGGATTCGGCGATGATGGGCTGATCCGTGACCGGCGTGGTATTGGCCATGGTAAAGACCGCGGTAAACCCGCCCTTGGCCGCGGCCTTGGAACCGGACTCGATGGTCTCGGTATCCTCGCGGCCTGGCTCGCGCAGGTGCACGTGCATATCAACCAGGCCTGGCAGCAACACGTTGCCGCCGCCGTCGATGGTCTCGGTGCCTTCTGCCTGCACCTCGGGGCCGATGGCGTCAATAACGCCACCGCGGATGAGGACGTTGGTGGGCTCGCCTTCCCCGTACAGGCGAATATTTTTAATCAGTAGTGGGTTCTCGGCCGGGGCGGACAGCCGGCCGGTAGCTGGGTACGTAGTCATTTTCTCTCCCTTTTACGTGGCTTATGCTCTGCCCGGTTTAAATCCCGGCGTTGTCCCCATTGGTCAGCAGCGTAAAAAGCACTGCCATGCGCATGTGGACACCGTTATTGACCTGCTGCAATACCGTGGTTTTATCCATATCGGCCACGGCGTAGTTGATCTCCATGCCGCGCAGCATGGGACCTGGGTGCATGACAATGGCGTCCTTGTGCAGCGCCGCGGCGCGCTGCTGCGAGAGCCCGAAGAGCTGCGCGTACTCGCGGTGGGAGGGGAAAAAACCGCCGTCCATGCGCTCTTGCTGCACGCGCAGCATCATCACGACATCGGCATCCGCAAGCTCTGCATCAAAGTCATAGGACACGCGGACCGGCCACTTGTCCACGCCCCACGGCATCAAGGTCGCAGGCCCCACGAGGGTGACCTCCGTGCCCAAGGTGTGCAGGAGATCCACGTTGGAGCGCACCACACGCGAGTGCAGGCAATCGCCCACAATCTTTACCTTCAGGCCTTCAAAGCCATTATTGCCGCGCAGGCCCAGTCGCTGGCGCATCGTGACGGCATCGAGCAAGGCCTGCGTCGGGTGCTGATGCGCACCGTCGCCGGCATTGATAACGGCAGGGCCGTTGCCATCTGGGTCCACCCACTGGGCCAGCTGTTGCGGCGCGCCGGAAGAGGGGTGGCGCATGATGATGGCATCGGCGCCGATGGCCGCCAGCGTCAGGCCCGTATCTTTGAGGGACTCGCCCTTTTTCACGGACGAGGTAGACGCCGAGAGGTTGATAACGTCAGCGGACATCCACTTTCCGGCCGTTTCAAAGGACGAGCGCGTGCGCGTGGAGTTTTCATAAAAGAGCGTATAAATCGTGCGCCCGCGCAGCGTCGGCAGTTTTTTGACCTCGCGGCCATCGAGCGCCTCGCGGAAACGATCGGCCTCATCCAGCAGGCCGATGATCTCTGCGCGGGATAGTTCCGCGCTATCGATGAGGTGTTTCATGAGTGCGTTCCCCTTATCTGCGCGGCATCGCCCGCGGACGTAGAGCGGGTGAGGACTACGGCATCGCGGCCATCGATGTCCTGGATATATACGGAGACATCTTCTTCCCGCGCCGTGGGCAGGTTCTTGCCCACATAATCGGCGCGGATGGGGACTTCGCGGTGACCGCGGTCCACCAATACGGCCAACTGGATAATCGAAGGCCGGCCAACATCGCCCACTGCATCGAGGGCGGCGCGGATGGTGCGGCCGGAATAAAGGACATCATCGACCAAGATGACGGTGGCATTATCGATGCCTCCGTCTGGGATGGAGGTCGGTTGCAGGGCGCGGTGCGGGAAATTGCGCAAATCGTCCCTGTACAACGTGATGTCGAGCGAGCCCCATGGAACGGGGACCCCGGAAAACTCGTGTATCTTTTGCGCGAGGCGCTCCGCTAGGGGCACTCCGCCTGAGGGAATGCCCAGCAAAATGACCCGCGGGGCCTCCGCGGAATCGAGCGCCGTCTTTTCAATAATCTGGTGCGCGATGCGTGCAACGGTACGCGAGACATCATCGGCGCTTAAAAGCTCCAATTCGTTCGCGTTCACGTCAGTTCCACTCATCGTGACCTCCTTCCCCGCCTCACGGTGCGGTCCTTAAAGGATGCCTGTCAATGAACTTGTAGACGTCTATGCTGATAGACACGTATTACTCTAGCACCTTACCCACCCCGTGGGTGAGGCTTAGCCGAAAGAGGTGCATCACGCAGTGAGTTTCTCCGCGCAGCACGTAGTCCCAGCCTCCCGCGAACACGTCTGGCAATGGCATACCCGGCCAGGGGCGCTCACGCGCCTGAACGCCCCCTTCACCTTGATGAAGCCGGTGCAGCAGGCCACCGATCTGGGCACTGGCACCTCCCTGCTCGCCCTGCCCGGTGGTTTGCAGTGGACGGCTCAGCACGACCTTGCGCGCTACCAGGCCGGCTATAGTTTCAGCGATGTGTGCGTCAACGCCCCCATCCGCAAATTTGCCAAGTGGCGCCATACGCACCGTTTTGCCGATCACCCAGACGGGACGCTGATCACGGACGAGGTAGATACCCGCATTCCCGCCGCGGCCCTCACCTCGGTATTCGCCTATCGGCAGCACCAGCTCATCGAGGATATTGCCTTTGAAAACCGCCTGCGCGAAGGCCAACTTGGCCACAAGCCCTTGACCATCGCGATGACCGGCTCGCGCGGCAGTGTGGGCAGCGCGCTGACCGCGCAGCTACAAACCTTAGGCCACACCGTGATCCCGCTGGTGCGCGGCACGGCGGAGGCAGGCCAGCGCGAGTGGCGCCCGCACCACCCGCGGCCCGATCTCCTCGAGGGCATCGACGTGCTCGTACACCTGGCCGGCGAACCCATCTTTGGGCGCTTCAACGATAGCCACAAGTCCGATATCCGCGACTCCCGCGTGGGCCCCACCGAAAACCTCGCCCGCCTGGTCGCCGCGACCGATTCCGTGCAGGCGATGGTGTGCGCCTCTGCCATCGGCTTTTACGGTTCCGAGCGCGGCGCTGAGCTGCTTTCCGAGGACGCCGAGCGCGGCGAGGGCTTTCTTGCCGATGTCGTGGCGGACTGGGAACGAGCCTGCGACCCCGCCCGCGAGGCCGGAAAGCGCGTGGTCAATATCCGCACCGGCATCGTCATGTCCGGCAATTCCGGCCTGCTGCCGCTCTTGCGCGCACTGTTTTCCACAGGGCTTGGCGGCGCCTTTGGTGACGGCAACTTTTGGTACAGCTGGGTCGCCTTAGACGATCTCACCGATGCCTATATCCGCGCCATCGTGGATGAGAAGCTTGCGGGGCCGGTCAATGGGGCATCGCCAGGCCCGGTGCTCAATAAGGACTTCGTCTCTGCCTTAGCAGCCGAATTGCACCGCCCCACCATACTGCCGATCCCCCAATTCGGCCCAGCCCTGCTCCTGGGCAAGCAAGGCGCGCAAGAACTCGCCTTGGCCGACCAGCGTGTGAAGCCACAGGTACTGGAGGATATAGGCCATACCTTCCGCTACCCCACCATCCAGGGCGCCTTGGCGCACGAACTCGGCGGCGAAAACCTGCTCTAAGGCCAGGCCATTGCAATACTCTTGGCGGCCGAAACGCCTCTACGCAGGCAAGAGCTCCGATGCCTCCCCGACCACGCTGACTAGGAGCATGTCGCGGGCACGCGACGCCGCAACATAAAGCAGCGCCCGCTCTCGTTGAAGAGCTTCATCGGCCTCGGCGGGGGCAAGCCCTCTCAATAGGTAACGCTGAGGGAGGGCCGCGGCGTTGACGTCGAGGAGGATGACGTGCGTAAACTCTAAGCCTTTGGCGTTGTGCATCGTCATCACTGCCACTGGGCGCTCCGTGGAGGTGCGGCGGCCAGCACTGACGGCTACGTCGTGCTCACCCAATTGGCGGGCGATCTCTTCGCCGCGCTGGTTGGTACGGGTAAGTACGCCGATGGAGACGTCTTCTTCGCCCTGGGTCCAGTCCTTAATGTGCGCAGCCAGCACTGCGGCTTCCTCCGCTTTGGACTCCGAATGCAGCACAATCGGTGCTGGGCCCTGGCACACTGAGTGGTATCCGGTGAGTTCATCCACGTCCTCTTCGGAGTCCACCCATTCAGTTCCCTCCAAAATCGCGGTGGCATAGCCCAGAGGGCAAAGAGCAGTCCAAACGAGTCTCAGCGACAGCCGGCAGACTCATGAAAGGAGCCCGAGTTTCCGGCTGGAAACAAGCCATCAACCAGATGGTCGTGGCCTACCCCGACAGCTTCGACAATTACCTATAAAACTAACCCCACACTCAAATAACTTGGCACGCTCAAGCTAAATACATATTCGATCCATCCGCGATCGGGCCTGACCCCGGTGTGTCTACTTTCCGAGACCAAGCCCTACCCTCCCCTCAATCCTGATAGCGCCTATCAACCAAATAAACGTACTAATCCCCCTTCCTCGCTAGTAAACATGACGCGGGCTTGTTTTAGGGACCGGTAAGGCGGTACCAGGTACCGGGGTGGCGGTAGCCGCCCGGTAGCCGGTTT
>NZ_JASPGQ010000008.1:0-111602 GCF_030229885.1 Corynebacterium sp. MSK204
TCCTGCCGGTACTCCGGGGTGTACTTCTTCCTTGACGAACTCACAATGAACATCCTCTCCTACGGACACAAGATCCGCACTAATCGGGTGTCCACTAAACGAGGGTAACCTCATCATGACTTCGGCTGGGGTGCGCCAGTTGAGTGCTTTGCGTGGTTTGTGGTTGTGAATGTTGGCGATCATCTCTAGGTCCGTGGCGGCGTAGATGTACAGGCCACTGTTTTGGCAAGGTTTCTTCTGAGCCTACCGTTGGTGTTTTCGTTGCTGCCTCTCTCCCACGGCGATCCTGGACGGCAGAAGTAGATGGGAATATCAGTGGCCATGGTAAAAGCTATATGGCCAGACACTTCACTTCCTTGGTCCGGTTGAGTCCTCCTTATTAAGTCTTATTAACATAAGGAGGGTCGAACCTATCATTAGCCCGAGGGAGAACGTGTAGTTTGAATCATTCATTAATCCACCAAAAATGGATAGCACAAACCCGACGAAAAATACCCCAGACTCCGATCTTGGGTAAAAATCTCTACGTATAGAGGCGTTATACAGGGTCAAGTATATTACTGCCATAGCAAGAGGGAAAACACTTAATTCTCCCCAGAAAAAGCCCGCTAGAGAAGTGGATACAAGAATGATTAAAGGAAGTAAAACAGATTTCGATATACGACTAAACAAAGCTAATCACATTTCTCACGGGGGAGCCTTCGTCCATCCATTGGTTATAAATAGCTCAGGTCATCACGGTGATCGGCATAGACCCAATTTCTCTTAGTGGTCAGTCTATTCTATCACTTATTTGGGTCATCACTGCATACGGGCTCAATTTCCACTGACTTTCCCAAGAACCCGTAAACAGTTAGCTAAATTTATTATGCATAGTTTTTCTTTGTCAAAAGGAATGAATCAGGAAGGTAGGTAGATACCCGGCATATTCCATTGAACTATGTTTAACATGCTGAATGCAGCAGTCCAGGTTAGCTTCCAACCTATTCGGGCAGAGATTAAAGGCTTGGTGCGTAAAAACCACTTTAAAACGCAAAATGAGCCCGGCCCGAGCTAGTAATCGACCATGCTCGGGGCTGAGCTCTGCGTTAGGGGTTGATGCTTCTTGGGTTCTAAGGTCGTGGAGCAGTTCCTCGGTGAGAGTTCGTTGCGGTTGGGCGGTCAACGAACCCCGGAGCTTAAGGGCTACTGACTGCCTTTAGACCGCTTTTTCACCAGTACTATGCCGCCGACAACAAAGAGTGCGGCGAGCACGAGAACCCAACCGATATTGGCACCCGTAGAAGCTAGTGCGCCGTTGTGGGGGCTGGAAGAGCCTCCGCCGGATCCGGAGCTTGGACCAGAGCCACTGCCTGCGCCCTTAGCAGTAGTGGACTTGGTGGAGCCGTTCGACTTCCCAGCGCCATTTCCCATGGATGCCTTAGCGCCCGCATTCGATCCAGATGAGTTAGTTGCCTTGGACTTATCGGACCCCGGCTTATTAGTGTCGGTGCTATTCGAGCCGTTATCTGGCTTGGTAGCGCCTGGCTGCTTAACCTTCGAGGAGTCTGCGGGCTTGCCCTCTTCCTCTTCGCCTTCTTTGTCAGTGCCTTTTCCACCGGGCTGGGTGGTTGAATCGCCCACGAGGAAGGTCACGGTGTGCCAGTCGGTGAGTTTGTCGCCGTCGTTGTTGACGGTGCGCATTTCCATTTCGTAGCGCCCTGGTTCGGTAAAAATCCAGTGCGCGTGGACGTGGAAAGGACCATCCTCAACGCCTTTGATCGTATGGGTACCGTTGCTATCGGCTAAGGTGCGTGCCGGTGTGTTTAGGGAGGCAGTGTGGCCGGCCCACCATTTTCCGTCCGTAGGTGCCGACTTAGGGCGAACTTCGATCGCGGCGTCACGGTAGTCTTGCCCCACCTTGATCGTGTCCCACCCCGGCCACACAGCGTCGTGGTCCTGTTGCAATGGTAGGTGGTAGATCGTTGAGCCAGTCTTTACCATTCCGGTAAAAGACAGCGTCTTAGCCAGGGAGTCAGCGACCGTCACGCGGCGGGCATCGTGAATGCGCAGCGCTACGTCTTCAGGCACGTTGTGTTGGTCGTCTTCGTTGACATAGAAGCCGAGCTTGTTGTCCACAACCTTTGGCCCGAAGTCGATGTGGCCCTTGGTAATCTCGCGCTTCTTAGACGGTTCTGCGCTGGGAGCAGGTTCCGTTGTCTCTGGGCTTGGTTCCTTCGACGGTGTGGTGCTTTCCGTGCCGTTGGAGTCGCCTTCAGTGGCACTGTCGTTCCCAGTAGTGGGTGGGGCAGCAGATGATGAATCCTCGGTAGCTACCTTGAAGCGCAGAACAGCCTTTTTCGCAGGCTTACCGTCTTTTTCTGCGACCGTGACACCAACTTCATACGTACCGGGTTTGTTGAATGCCCAGTTGAGGTGCATGTGTTCTGCGGTTTCGGTGGTGTAGGAATGCGTGTCATCGCTGCCGGCAAGGCGCTGGTCCAGCCCGGTCTGATCAGCCTGGTATGCCAACCATTCGCCGTCCTTCGGGGCGCTGACGGGGGTGAAGGTAAAGGTGTAATTCTTCTTGGTGTCTTTGTAAGCATCCTCAGTGCTGAGCCCAGGCCACACTACACCGGTGCGCTGTGTCTCTGGCAGGACGTAGGCAGCGCTGCCTTTCTTTCCAAAGTGCGGAATGTCTTTGTTCAAAGTGGACTTGACCTGCTTTGGAACGGTGAAAAAGACATCGGAAGGCTTACGCCAGATTGCACCAATGTGGTACAGGTTCGTCTCGTCCTTGATGCCCAGGTGCAGCTCACCATCTTCGTGGATCGGGGAGATATCTACGTGACCCCGGTGCAGATTGAGCTCCTTGTGCGGGGTGTCTTTATCCTTCGGGTTCTGCGGCTTGGGTGAGGGGATCTTGGGAACAGAAGGCTTCGAGGTCGTGGAAGGCGATGGATTCTTGGATGGGGCAGAGCCTTCTGATTCTTCCGAATCCTGCGGCTTCTCTGGGGCGTCGGAGTCTTCTGGCTTCTCCGATCCTTCTGGTTCCTGTGAATCCGTGGAGTCAGAAGCCTCAGCGAACGAGACGGTGGTCTCAGCGATCGGCTCATAAGCATCTTTGTGAGTATGGCTAAATAGCGTGGCGCCACCGGCATCGGAGCGGGAATCAGGAACGATGCGCAGCATGAGTTGGTATCCGGGCTGCTTACAACTATCGATGAGTTGCCTGCTCGTTCTTTGCCCCGGCCCGGAAGTAAAGCTGATTTCGCAATCTGCAATATGCTTTTCCGGCAGGCTGGTCATCGGTTCGCCATTTACCTTGTAGAAACCGCCGGTAACGCGCACCGTGGTGCGGTCATCTTCGGGCTCTACGGTGATGTCGATATTGCGGTCACCATCGCCGTACACCTCGCTGGTGGACACGGTGATATCTGAGCTCTCGATCTTAAGGGGATCGGTCTCAAACGGCTCTATCTCTTCCATCTCAGGGGTAGGAAGCTCGCCGCTTTTCGTTGTATAAGCTTCGGCATCTTCATCGTCCTTTTCCCCATCGGTGCTGGTCCAGGACTTTACGGGTTCGGATACCCAGCGAGGGCTTGGGGAATCATTGTCGGGAATAAAGATGGCTTGGAAGTTGGATTCTTCATCACCAATCATTTCATCCCACGAAGCTTTACCGCCTTCTACCTTGCGCTCGGCAAGGTAGTGGCCGTTGATGGTGAATACGGCGCGGCCGGAGTCTTTGGCATTGCCAGTATCGAGGGAGAGCGTGGTGAGGATGCCTTGCTTCGCGCCCTTTGTATCGGCCTTGGAGGGAGCCATCTTAAATATAGGAGCGTTGGACTCGGCCCCTTCGGAGCCTGAGTATTCAGACTTGGCGTCGTTAAAGGCGGTATCAAGGTCGGTGATCGTGCGCTCGGCGGGGTTGGTTCCGCCTACCTGCCAGACCAAGGTTTGTGGCTCGGAGTGGATGAAAGTGCCATCCTTCTTTCGCGCAGAAGCGCGGTAGGTGACCTCGTAGTGGCCAGGACGGGTAAACGTCGTGGCGTTATGCGTGTGCGTGCCTGCATTGACCCAGGTGGTACGGAATCCCGGGTCGTGGGAGGACCAGAGGCGGTTCAGAGGATAGTTCTCGTCGCTGTAGGTAAACAGCTCCATGCGGCCGGGGCCCTTAAAATCAACGATTTCCATGTTGAAGGATTTATCGCGGAATTGATCGGTGGGAAGATCCGCGGCGGCACCGAACCCAGCCCAGATGGGCATGGTGTTTTTCGGGAAGCCTACTGCGGGGCCGCCGTAGTACATGAGCTGGTTTTTCTCGGCATTGAGAAACTCGAAGCGCGGGTCATCGGGAACGCGCCAGGCATAGGCTCCTAGGCCGCCATCGACGCGGCCGTGGCTGACCCAGTTGATCGTGTCCTCGATGGGGACTAGGCCCGCACTATTGGACATGAGTTTGAAGTTTCCGTCCTTCCACACCGCGTGCGGGGAATCTACGTGCGTTTGGGTGCGGACAAGTGGGGCGTCCTCAGCGAGGGCGAAGGGAGCGTGGAATAACGCGAGCGCCAAGACCACGACTATGGTGGCAAGGCGCGGTAGTGAGGTGCGCAACGGCATAAGGTTCTCCCAAGGTTAGGTGCAGTGAACTTTTATATAGGTTGCGACGAATACTACACTATTGCAAACCGTTATCGTTAGCGTTGTTGAAAATAGTGAACCTTTGCCCGCGAGCTGGGAAAGAAGATATAGAAAGTCCCCACCTCCGGTTGCGGAAGCGGGGACTGTGTAAAGCTGAGGAAAAGGAGCGGATAAGCGGAAGGCGGGCGAGTGACCGCAGTGCTGCTGAGCGGTTAAACTTTGTCGTCCGCGGTGTGGGTGGTGCCCTCGAATTGCCATCCCACGACGGCATTGCGCACGGCGGCCTCGAGGGGATTGGCGGGCTGGATGCAGCTAGTCGTCAGCAGCCTGCCTGGCATCGCGTCCTCGCCCCATACGCTGGAGTCACCGGCTAGGCCTTGTTTATCGGGGTCATGGAGATCGGTTGCGGTGTAGGTGAGCCAGTTCTGGTCGGAATTCTTGGTGCGTACGTACAGCTTGTCGCCGATGCTGACCTTGTGCTCGTTGGCAGCGCCATCGTAAAGCTTATTGAATACGGCAGGCACGCCGGCGCCGGTGTGCCAAGCGATAACGACGATATCGTCGGCATTTGTTCTAGGCAGGGAGTAGGGGCGGTCATCGGCAGTATAAGTGCAAGCCTTATCCATGGTGTCAGGGTTTATGGCGCCATCGACTACGCGGCACGTGCCATCCTCAAATTGGGCATGGACGTCGATGGCAGGGATAAACATTTCTACTGCCGCGGACGGTTCGAACACGGGAGCATTTTCTGCAGAAACTTGGTTAGTATCTAATCCTTCGGGCGAGCTGATGTTGCGTTCGGACGTATTGATGCTGCGATCGATCGTGCTGATGACGAGGATCGTTGCAACGATGCCGGCTGAGACTCGAAGGACTCCGGAGGACGCCCATGCGCCTTTAAAGCGATCCCAAGGGGAAGAAGGGGCTTTTCGGTGCCTTGGAGCTGAGGTCTCTTTTATCCTGCGATTCGGGTAACGGCTTTGGATGTGACGCGCGTGATGCTCTGCTTTCCGCCAATCGCGCTCTGTGGAATGGTGCCGGCCAGATCCACCTTTGGGCCGGGAATTTTTATCAGCAACGCTAGAAGCATGGCCTGGAGTGTTGTGATTTAAGGATGTAGTGTGGCGCGGTTGCGCTGCGGATAAGTGAGATCCCTTCCTCCGTGGGTGGTCTTGGTGCTCCACTGCGACCTCCGAGGAAACTAGGGACAATAGGGGTGGGTGTGAACCCAGCTTAGAGTAATAATTTTCTTTTCCGGCTTATCGAGGCAGCGGTTGCGCTAACCGCTACGATACTCCGTGATTCTCTTGTCCGTATAAGTACAGCTAAATAAGGAAAATAAAAACGGTGTCTCTCAACGAAGCTGCCAAGGCCGGATCCCTGAAAAAGGCCGCCCTACTCGATCAATCATTTTCACGATTTTCTGTCCGCGCAATTCTCGCCGGTGTGTATCTGTGCATCGGCACCGTATTTGCCGGCGTCGTTGGCCAAGCGGTGGAAGAGCTTGCCCCAGGCTTGGGCTCCGTGATCTTTGCCCTGTTCTTCGGCCTAGGCCTCTTCGCCATCGTTATCCTCGGTGCTGAGCTGGCCACGGGCAATATGATGTACATGGTCTACGGGGCGATGCAGAAACACTTGTCCTGGGGCAAGGCCTTCTACGTACTGCTTATTACCACGATCTTTAACCTTGTCGGCGCCATCATCTTTGCCGCCGTCATGGGCATGTCTGCCAAGCTCGCGAATATGGATCCCTCGCACCTGTTGGTCACCATCTCTGAAGGCAAGCTGACCAAATCCCCGCAGGGAATGCTCGTGGAGGGCATGGCCGCGAACTTCGTGGTCAATATGGGCATCGTTGGCGCGGTCTTTGCCAAGGAAATCGTGTCGAAGTTCATCGTCATCGTCCCGATCATCGGCATCTTCGTGGGCCTAGGCCTGGAGCACGTGATTGCCAATTTCTGTCTCTTCGCGCTCACCTTCTTCGGCAGCGATCCGCTGCCGGCCGCGCTGACCGTTGGCAATGTTGCTCTCAACTGGACGCTGGTGTGGATTGGCAACTTCATCGGCGGCGGCTTGCTCATCGGTGGCGTATACGCCTGGCTCAATAATGGGCCGGAAGATTACCGCGACTAGGCCAGCGTGCCCGAATAAAGGTTAAAGCGATCGGCACGGGCAAAGCCCACTAGCGCCATGCCGGTCTCGCGGGCGGTCTCTACGGCAAGGGAAGAGGCGGCGCTGACGGCAACGAGCATGCCAAAACCGGCCATGGCGGCCTTTTGGACCAGCTCGAAACTGGCGCGGGAGCTCATGACCAAAATGAGGTCATCGGCGGGCAGGCGCTCTTCCATGAGCAGGTGGCCAATAACCTTATCGGCGGCGTTGTGCCTGCCGATGTCCTCCCGGATGACCACCGGCTCACCCTCGAGGGTAAATGCGCCGGCGGCGTGGATTCCGCCGGTCTTGCGGAATTCCTTTTGGGCGGCGCGCAGCTTCTCCGGCAGCTGGACCACCAGCTGTGGGTCCACGGGGATCTGGGGGATGGGGTAGCGCGACTTCTTTGCCAGCGCCTCGATGGACGAAGTGCCGCACACCCCGCAGGCGGACGTCGTCGTGGTCAGGCGGAGATCGCTCAAGTCCAACGGCGTATTCTTCACCAAGTCTATGTCCAGCAGGTTATAGGTATTCATGCCCTCGACGGTGGAACCGGCGCAGTAGCGGGCAGTGGTGACATTGGAAAGCGCGGCAATATGCCCCTCGGAGTGGAGGAAACCGTGCGCCAGCTCAATATCGTGGCCCGGGGTGCGCATGGTGGTGGTGATGGTCTGCCCGCCCACGCGAATCTCAAGCGGCTCCTCACCGGCGACGGTATCGGCGCGGGTATCTACCTGCGTATGCTCGCCCAAGCGGACCTTCGTGACAGCGAAGGTGGCATTCTTGCGTCCGGCCATTACTTCAGCGCCTCCTTGAGGGTTTCGATATTTACCTTGGCTTCTGCCGTGCTTGCCGATGCCAACCCCACCACGAACGCCGTCAACGGTGCTGCCGGCCGCGACTGGGTATGGGCCACGTCCTTGGTTAAATCCAGCAGTTCCCGGGTCAGCGCCGTGGCCTCATGTGGCTCGAGGTTTAATAGCCGCGCGGCTTCTTCAAGCCATTGGTGGGCGGTGCGGATCGGATCTTCGTTCTCGGTACTCATCTCAACTACTCCTCAACTATGTGGCGCTGTATCCGACTGTAATGAATGCAGGGGATTTATTTGGAAAACCGCAGGATATGGCGTAAAGTGTTCCGGCGTGCCTGCGCTGCAGCCGGTGCACGCGCAAAGCCTTGCGGGTTTTGCGTGCTGAACTGGTAAAACGCAGAGCCGAAAAAGAATTGAACATCAACTTTGTTGTAGGCCCCTCGCCGTTTATAGCGGACCGTTGTCTGAATCAAAGGGTGGCGAGCGCCTTGCGGTATTGACCGTGAGGAGCGTGAGTAGCCCGAAATCACACGGAAAACGCTTTGGTGAGCACGGGAACCGCAACGAGAAAGGTACACGGTCACTCATATGACTATGACTGATCCTATTGCCGACATGCTGTCGCGCGTGCGTAACGCAAGTAACGCACACCACGACGTCGTGTCGATGCCTACCTCCAAGTTGAAGGCAAACATTGCTGACATCTTGAAGCAGGAAGGCTACATCGCTGACTACACCGTTGAGGGCCACACCCTGTCCCTCGAGCTGAAGTACAACAACCGCGAGCGTTCCCTGTCTGGTCTGCGTCGCGTGTCTAAGCCGGGTCTGCGTGTGTATGCAAAGTCCACCGAACTGCCACAGGTCTTGGGCGGCCTGGGCGTGGCTATCATTTCCACGTCCCACGGTGTGCTGACTGACCGTCAGGCTGAGGAGAAGGGCGTAGGCGGAGAAGTTCTCGCCTACGTCTGGTAAAGGGAGGTTTGACACATGTCTCGAGTCGGTCTAGCACCGATCGCCGTACCAAACGGCGTCGAAATCAACATCAACGGCCAAGACGTTGAGGTCAAGGGCCCTAAGGGTACCCAGAGCGTAAACGTTCCGGATCCGATCACCATCAACGTGGAAGACGGCATCTTGACCGTTTCCCGCCCTGATGATCACCGCAAGCACCGTGCACTGCACGGCCTGTCCCGCTCGCTGCTCAACAGCGCCGTCATCGGCGTGACCGAGGGCTTCACCATCAAGATGGAAATCTTTGGTGTCGGCTACCGTGTGCAGCAAAAGGGCCAGGACCTGGAATTCAGCCTGGGCTATTCCCACCCGGTCCTCATTAAGGCTCCGGAGGGAATCACCTTCGCAGTGGACGGCAACACCAAGCTGTCCATTACCGGTATTGACAAGCAACTAGTCGGACAGATCGCCGCTAATATCCGTCGCCTGCGTAAGGACGATCCTTATAAGGGCAAGGGTATTCGCTACGAAGGCGAGCAGATCCGTCGCAAGGTCGGAAAGACGGGTAAGTAAGCAATGGCAAACACTGAAAACACGAAGCGCACTCCAGTCGGCAAGGACATTTCTTCTCGTCGTCGCGAAGCACGCGCACGCCGCCACTTCCGTATCCGTAAGACCCTGCGTGGCACCCCTGAGTCCCCGCGCTTGGTCCTGCACCGCTCTTCGCGCCACATGCACGTCCAGGTCATCGATGACTTGGCAGGCCACACCCTGGTTTCCGCATCCTCCATGGAAGCGGACATCCGTGCATTCGAGGGCGATAAGAAGGCAAAGGCTGCCAAGGTGGGCGAACTGATTGCTGAGCGCGCCAAGGCCGCTGGCATTGAGCAGGTCGTCTTTGACCGCGCAGGCTACAAGTACCACGGCCGCGTCGCTGCGCTGGCAGACGCCGCACGTGAAGGTGGTCTGAAGTTCTAATGATCATCGTCAACGGAAACATCAACGGAAGGATCGCGTAATGTCGGACCGTGAACAGCGTGACGGCGGACGCTCCGCCGAGAACAACAAGAACAACCGCGGCGGCAACGGCCGTCGCAACGATCGTCGTAACCAGCAGGACAACGAGCGCGATAAGTACATCGAGCGCGTTGTGACCATCAACCGCGTCTCCAAGACCGTCAAGGGTGGCCGCAACATGTCCTTCACCGCTCTCGTCGTCGTTGGTGACGGCCAGGGCCAGGTAGGCGTTGGCTACGGCAAGGCTAAGGAAGTTCCGGCTGCAATCCAGAAGGGTGCAGAAGAGGCTCGCAAGAACTTCTTCCGCGTACCTATGGTTGCCGGCACCATCACCCACCCGGTAGAGGGTCGCGACGCAGCGGGCATCGTCATGATGAAGCCCGCCGCTCCTGGTACTGGTGTCATCGCCGGCGGTGCTGCTCGTCCAGTGCTTGAATGCGCTGGCGTGCAGGACATTCTGTCGAAGTCCCTGGGCTCCGACAATGCACTCAACGTCGTCCGCGCAACCGTGGACGGCCTCAAGCAGCTGGTCCGCCCCGAAGAGGTTGCCGCACGCCGTGGCAAGTCCATCGAAGAGGTCACCCCGGCCCGTATGCTGCGCAAGCGCGCAGGTCAGGAGGCATAAACAATGGCTCTGAAGATTACACAGGTAAAGGGCCTGGTGGGCACCAAGCCGAACCACCGCAAGAACATTGAGGCTCTGGGTCTCAAGCGCATCGGTCAGTCCGTTGTTAAGCAGGACACCCCGATCATCCGCGGCATGGTTCACAAGGTTCGCCACCTGGTCACCGTCGAAGAAGTGGCAGGGGAGTAAACCATGGCTGATATCATCAAGCTGCACGACCTGCGCCCAACCGCAGGAGCAAATAAGCCCAAGACCCGCGTTGGCCGCGGTGAGGCATCCAAGGGTAAGACCGCTGGTCGCGGTACCAAGGGTACCGGCGCTCGTAAGCAGGTTCCCGCTGCTTTCGAGGGTGGACAGATGCCCATCCACATGCGTCTGCCTAAGCTCAAGGGATTCAAGAACCCGAACCACGTTGAGTACCAGGTTGTTAACGTGGCTGACTTGGCCGAGAAGTTTGCCGATGGCGGCGACATCACCGTCGCTGACATCGCAGCTGCTGGCCTCGTCCGCGCTAACCAGCCGGTCAAGGTTCTGGGCAGCGGCGACATCAACGTTAAGTTGAACGTCACCGCAGACAAGTTCTCCAAGTCCGCTGTAGAAAAGATTGAGGCTGCTGGCGGTTCCGCCAACACCAAGTAATCTGGACTAGGGAATAACTACACCCCCTTTCCTCGCACCTTATGTGCGGGGTGAGGGGGTGTAGTCGATCTATGCGGGCGTATGCATGGCAGTGGTAGTGTTATCACCGTAAACACTCATCCCTACTAGCTAGGATTTTGCTATGTCGTCCATTTCTTCATTCCTTGCCGCTGTCATCTCCGCCGTGCTTGCGCTCGCCGGCTCCACCGGCCCCGTTGACACCAACCCGCAGCTGTCCCAGCCGGATAACGCTGAGACCGCGCAGGTGGCCCAAGCGCAGTAGTCGCGCTGATTAAAGCCTCGGGCCCTGTCAGGGATTGGGCCCGTAGCTGCAAAAAGGGTGGAACGCTTTCACTAGCGTTCCACCCTTATGTGTTTTGGGACCCGTCCTAGGCCTCGTCCACGGTCTTTTCAAAGAGGCCGGGAAAGCGGTCATCGGGGTCCGTTACGGCCTTGATGGCATCGGGAAGCTTTCCGCCGTAGAGCTCCTCGAACCGCTCCCGGGAGTAGAAGGCCTCGGAGTACAGCGACTTGTGGCCGCCCAAGTCATTGACCTTCTCTTCAATGACGCGGTTGAACGCACCATTGCCGGGGGCGCTGGGATCGACGTGATCGCCGTCCACACCGGACCAGAAGCCGACGTTGACCCACGTCTTTCCGGGGCGCAGCGGGTAGAGCGGCCAGGGGTCCTGGGACTCGGCGGCAATATCGCCGGTGCCCACGAGATCGCCCACACCATCGCGCAGGCGGATGGGGCAGAGCCAGACCGGCTGGATATCGGAGGCCTGGAAGAACCAGTGGAGGAACTCCGGGAGGTTTTCCGGGGTGACCTCGATATCCTGGACCACGCGCTCGGCGCGCGGCTTGCCGTGCGGCTTTTTGATGAAGTTGTACTCCAACTCGTACTTGCGGTCCAGGCGCACCAGCTTCCAGTAGAAGGAGCTGCGGCGCAGCTCGCGCGGCCAGACCTTGCGCACCTTGGGGTTCTGGGCGCCAAAGGCACGCGAGCACCAGAACCAGTCGGTATCCCAGCGCCAGATATAGTCGCGGATGGTAAGGCGGTCGCGTCGCATGCCCTGGGCGTGCTGCAGGCTGCGGTAGTAGATCTTATCCCGCGTGTAATCGGAGGTAGGGCCCTCCTCATCGGTAAAGCGGGCGAAGACGAGGTAAGCCTCGTCCTCGGAAAAGACCACGCCGTCTAGGCCATCGACGGACTCACCCTCGTGGGTGTGGTTGACGGAGACATCGGCAAGCACGCGGCTTGCCTCCTCCACCGTGTGGAAACGCTGCTCGCGCAGCTCCACGTAAGGCGGGACGGGCTCGAGCTCGATCTTCAGGCGCACCGCGTAGCCCAAAGAACCGTAGGAATTGGGGAAGAGGCGGAAGAGATCGACGTTCTGCTCGCGCGAGCAGGTAAGGATTTCGCCGGTGCCGGTCAGGATATCCATCTCGATGACGGACTCGTGCGGCAGGCCGTTGCGGAAGCTCGTGGATTCCACGCCCATGCCGGTCACCGCGCCGCCCAGGGTGATGGTCTTAAGCTGCGGAACGACGAACGGCATGAGGCCGTGCGGCAAGGTGGCATCGACCAAGTCCTCGTAGGTGCACATGCCCTGCACATCGGCGGTGCGGGCGAGGGGATCGACCTCGATAACCCCGCCTAGGTCGGAGACATCAAGGCCTACCTGATTCTCGCTGCGGCCGCGAAAGAGGTTAGAGGTCTTTTTGGCCAAGCGCACGCGCTTGCCGGCGGGGACCTCGCGGAAGCTGCGCAGTAAGGTGTCTACGCCGGCGCGGTGGGCCTGCCAGCCTACGGGCTCGATGCGCACGGCGTCGACGGGGCGCGGCTGCAGGGCAGAAACGCGCTCGCGTAAGTGATCCAAAAGGGTCATATGGGCTCCTTTTAAAAGCGGCTGTCTTCCCACCAACGGCGCTCAGGCACGCCGGCGCGGGAGCCGGCCTCGCCGAGCTTGATGCCCAAGAAGTGGTAGAGGTTAATGATATTGCGCTCGAAGCCCCACTCCGAGCCGGCCATGTAGATGCCGTAGAGGCGGGCGGTGGGCAGGCCTACCAGGTTGCAGGCCTCTTCCCAGTTCTCCTTCAAGTTCTCGCACCACTCGTGCAGGGTGCGCATGTAATCAAAGCGCAGGGATTCGGTGTGGAAGACCTCGAAGCCATTGTCCTGCATGGCCTTGGTGACGTTGCCGGAACCGGTGAGCTCGCCATCGGGGAAAATATAGCGGTCGATGAAGCCGCCTTTGGGCGTCTTGTGGTTATCCGGGTAGGTGATGTTGTGGTTCAACATCAGGCCGCCGATCTTGAGCTTGCTGTACATGAACTTGAAGAAGTCATCGTAGTTCTGCACGCCGATGTGCTCGATGATGCCGATGGCGGAGATGGCATCAAAGCCTTCTTCGGTGACATCGCGGTAGTCCATGAATCGGACCTCGGCCAGATCCTGTAGGCCTTCTTCCTCGATTTTCTTTTGGCCCCACTCGGCCTGCTCTTGCGACAAGGTCACGCCGATGGACTTCACGCCGCGGCGTGCGGCGTAGCGCACCATGCCGCCCCAGCCACAGCCCACGTCTAGGTGGGTGTCGCCTTCTTTCAGGCGCAGCTTGTCAAAGATGAGGCGGTACTTGTTTTCCTGTGCCTCCTCCAGGGTGGCGTCCGGGGTGGGGAAGTAGGCGCAGGTATAGGTCATGGAATCGCCCAAGAAGAGCTCGTAGAAGTCATTGCCCACGTCGTAGTGATCAGAAATAACGTCGGCGTCGCGCTCTTTGGAGTGCTTGGACAGGCCATCGTGCAGCTTGCGGCGCAGCCAAGAGGCGCGCTCTACCTCAGGCACCGGCTGGATGTGGAAAGCGCCCATGGAAGCCAGCGAGCGAACCACGCGGGCCAAGTCTTTAGCGCTGGGTTTTTCAAACTTGTCATACATGGCGTGCAGGGCATTGAAGATGCCGTACGGGTGGGCGGGGTGCTCGCCTTCTACAGAGATGCCATCGGTGACATAGGCGCGGGCGAATCCGACGTCGCCTGGGTGGGTGGCGATATAAGCAAGTCCGCCAAGGCTATTGATGGTGACCTTGTATTCGGCATCGACAGGGCCGGTGGCCGAGCCATCAAAGGCCTCCCAGCGGAACGGGTTGGGACTAGGGATGAAGACGTCGATGATCTCAGCAACGGTCATCGGCGTGAATTTTTTGCTCATTCAGACTTCTTTCGCAATGTTGGGGTCACACCAATAACGACCTTGGTGTTTAGGGACCGCAAGGCCGGAATCCTACGGGTAGAAAATTGCGCAGGGCAATAATTAACATGGTAAACCCCTAGCGGAATAAGCGCGAAAGAATGGGCAATCATTGTCACATAATGCGGGTTAGATGTGGCTCGCAGTTATATAGCTGGTAGGGTTATGGGGTCAAAAGTGTTCCACCGTTCCTTTGGGACTCCTTGTCTTTACTTCTTAACGCCGTGTGAGAAAGATGTGGAGCCCTGAGGGGGCCAACGAGTGTCCACCTCCGTGTGTTGCTGCGTGAGGAATCCATAGATTCGCGCGTGACAGCGGTAGGCCAGGAGGATTTTGTAGTGTCCGCCATTTTGCAGGCTTTTAAGGATGCCGACCTACGCAAGAAGATCGTCTTCACCGTCGTGATGATCATTGCGTACCGCATCGGTGCACAGATCCCGTCGCCGGGTGTAGATTACGCGTCAATTGCAGGACGCTTGCGTCAACTGACAGAGGAATCCGGAGACCTCTACTCCGTGATTAACTTGTTTTCTGGCGGCGCCCTATTGCAGCTGTCGATCTTCGCCATCGGCATCATGCCCTACATTACGGCGTCCATTATCGTGCAGCTGCTGACCGTGGTCATCCCGCGCTTTGAGCAGCTGAAGAAGGAAGGTCAATCTGGGCAGGCGAAAATGACCCAGTACACCCGCTACCTCACGGTCGCCTTGGCGCTGCTGCAATCCTCCGGCATCGTCGCGCTGGCGGACCGCGAGCAGCTGCTGGGCCAGGGCGTGCCGGTCTTAGCAGAAGACCGCAACTTCTTCACCCTCATCCTGCTCGTGGTGACGATGACCTCCGGTGCCGTCCTCGTAATGTGGATGGGCGAGCTGATTACGGAAAAGGGCATTGGCAACGGCATGTCCCTGCTCATTTTCGCTGGTATTGCTACGCGCCTGCCTACCGATGGCATGAATATCCTGCAAAACAACGGCGGCATGGTCTTCGCGATGGTGTTGGTCGGCCTTATCGTCTTGGTCGTCGGCATTACCTTCATCGAGCAGGGCCAGCGCCGCATCCCGGTGCAGTACGCCAAGCGCATGGTGGGCCGTCGCCAGTACGGTGGCTCTTCCACCTACTTGCCGCTCAAGGTCAACCAGGCCGGCGTTATCCCAGTCATCTTCGCCTCCTCGCTTATCTACATGCCGGTGCTGATCACGCAGATCGTCAACTCCAGCTCCGTGAACACCCCGGATAACTGGTGGCAGCGCAATGTCATTGCGCACCTGCAGGCGCCGTCGTCCTGGCAGTACATCGTCTTGTACTTCCTGTTGACCATTTTCTTCGCATACTTCTACGTTTCGGTGCAGTACGACCCCGCCGAGCAAGCGGATAACATGAAGAAGTACGGTGGCTTCATCCCAGGCATCCGCCCGGGCCGCCCTACGGCGGAGTACCTCGGCTTTGTTATGAACCGCCTGCTCAGCGTCGGTGCCCTGTACTTGGCGTTGATTGCCATTTTGCCGAATATCCTCCTGGACCTCGGCGTCGGCCACTCTTCTGCTAACGGCACCTCCGCCTTTGGCGGTACCGCCATCTTGATTATGGTCTCCGTCGCGTTGACCACGGTCAAGCAAATTGAATCCCAACTTCTCCAATCCAACTACGAAGGACTATTGAAATAATGCGTCTTGTACTTCTTGGCCCTCCCGGTGCTGGCAAAGGCACCCAGGCAGCAATCCTGAGCGAAAAGCTCGGCGTTCCACACATCTCTACCGGTGACCTCTTCCGCGCCAATATTGGCGAGGGCACCCCGCTGGGCGTTGAGGCGAAGTCC
This sequence comes from Corynebacterium sp. MSK204, assembly GCF_030229885.1. Classification (NCBI taxonomy): domain Bacteria; kingdom Bacillati; phylum Actinomycetota; class Actinomycetes; order Mycobacteriales; family Corynebacteriaceae; genus Corynebacterium; species Corynebacterium sp. MSK204. The sequence goes on from NZ_JASPGQ010000008.1 coordinate 15,884, forward strand.
TATATTGACGCCGGAAAGCTAGTGCCTACCGATGTCACCGCGCGCATGGTAGAAGAGCGCCTCAGCCAAGACGACGCCAAAAACGGCTTCCTCTTGGACGGCTTCCCGCGCACCACCGAGCAGGCAGACATCCTGGAAGAGCTGTTGTCCAAGAAGGGCGAAAAGCTCGACGGCGTATTGAATTTCGAGGTTTCTGAGGACGTCGTTGTCGAGCGCATGATGGCCCGCGGCCGCGCCGACGATAACGAGGAAACCATCCGCACCCGCCTGGGTGTCTACCGCGATGAGACCTTCCCGCTCATCGAGCACTACGGCGATGCCATCATCCCCATCAAGGCAGAAGGCTCCGTCGAAGAGATCAACGCTCGCGCCATGGAAGCGCTGGGCAAGTAATGGCTTTTCGGCGCCGCACCAAGCGCATTCCCGCCCGCACCCCGGGCGAGCTGGATGCTATGCAGGCGGCTGGCGAGATCGTCGGCAAGGCGCTGCAAGCAGTCCGTGCCGCGGCGGCGCCAGGAGTGAGCACGCTGGAGCTCGATGCGGTGGCGGAACAGACAATCCGCGATGCCGGTGCCACCCCTACCTTCAAGGGCTACGAAGGCTTTCCGGGCTCCATTTGCTCCTCCGTTAACGATGTCATCGTGCACGGCATCCCGGATGCTAAGACGGTGCTTGCCGATGCCGACCTCGTCTCCATCGACTGCGGCGCCACCCTCGATGGGTGGGTAGGAGATAGCGCGTGGTCCTTTCCCATCGGCGAACTCGACCCGGGCGTTGCGGCATTGAACGCGGCGACCGAATGGGTGCTCATGGAAGGGCTACAGGCGATGGTGCCGGGCAACCGCCTGACGGATGTCTCCCACGCCCTGGAGCAGGCGACTTACCGCGCAGAGGACAAGTTTGGCGTATCCCTCTACATCGTGGATGGTTACGGCGGACATGGCATTGGCCGCACCATGCACGAAGAGCCCTACTTGGAAAATGAGGGAAAGCCCGGCCGCGGTCCCCTCATCCAGGAGGGCTCCGTCCTGGCCATCGAACCCATGCTCACCTTGGGCACCGTCGATAGTGCGGTGCTAGAAGATGACTGGACGGTGGTCACGCTCGACGGCTCCGTTGCCGCCCACTGGGAGCACACGGTGGCCGCGACGGTGGACGGCCCGCGCATCCTCACCAGGCGCTACTAATACTTATTCCCCGAAAAATCGCCGCTTAAACTAGGCGATAATTCCCTGAAAGGTTTATACTCACCACTATGTCTAAATTCAGCCTCCGCAAGTTAAGTGCCACCGTTGCTGCACCAGCAGTGGCTGGCGTCATGGCATTGAGCACTATTGCCGGCGCCCCGGCAGCTTCTGCTCAGCAACTCCCTAATCTCGACCAGCTCACCGCACAGGCCCAGCAGCAGGTTGATAACTTCCAAGGCCAGACCCGTGACCAGGCATGGCAGACCCGTACTGACATCCTGGATCAGGCTGAGAAGTACGCCCCAGAACTGGCACCGAATGTACAGTCCGCAGTGGATAGTGCACTGGAATTCCTTTTCCCGGGCCTAGTTGCGCAGAAGAACGAGGAAGCACGCCAGGCTCGCGAGGCCGCTGAGCGCGCACACGCACAGCAGATTGCGGAAGAAAAGGCGAAGGCTGAAGAGGCGGCGCGCCGTGCGGAGGAGCAGCGCCGCGCTAACCAGTTCGACCGCGGTTCCTGCCCGGCAGACGCCAAGATCTGTGTCGACCTTGACGGCCGCCGCACCTGGCTGCAGGAAGGTGGCGACGTCTCCTACATTTCCCCATCCATGTCCGCCGGCATGGTGGGTGAGGAAACCCCGCGCGGTACCTTCCACGTCAACCGCAAGGTGAAGGACGAAATCTCCCGCGAGTTCAATAACGCACCGATGCCGTACTCCATTTACTTCACCAATAACGGCCACGCTTTCCACCTGGACAACACCAACGTTGACTCCAACGGTTGCGTGCATCTGCCGTACGATGCCGCGGTTCGCTATTGGAACGATGTCCAGATTGGTGACAAGGTCTACATCTACTAATTCGATGTAGCTCACCGCGTTAACGCGCCTCGCCCTCGCGCTTGGTTCCAGAATCAGGAACTGAGCTCGAGGGTATTTTTAGTTTTACTCCGCTGGTTTGGGATTTATGAAAGTGCGTACGGTTTGGAAATCGTGTCGCTGCAGCGTATGCTGGTTTGACGGTGTATAGCGCCAGTAGGTCTGGTTGGCTTGCACCACCGCAGTAGACAACAAACATGCAGGTGACAGGTACTTGTCTGTCGCCAGAAAAGTAGAGGTTATGGCTAAGGAAGGCGCAATTGAGGTAGAGGGTCGCATCGTCGAGCCTTTGCCAAACGCAATGTTCCGTGTCGAGCTCGACAATGGGCACAAGGTTCTTGCACACATTTCCGGTAAGATGCGTCAGCACTACATCCGCATCCTCCCGGAGGATCGCGTCGTCGTAGAGCTGTCTCCTTATGACCTGACCCGCGGACGCATCGTCTACCGCTACAAGTAAACACAGTCAGCCTCCTCACCCAAGGGCGAAGCATGGTTTTGTCCTGTACACCTCAGGCTACGGTGGCCTGAGCCCGCACTGGTAAGCAACCCAAGGATCCCCGGCACGGTCCGGGCGAAGCGTTGCATGGAGCGGGACGGATGGGGAGAAAACCGCCGTAACAACCCGAAAGGACACGCCTTATGGCACGTCTAGCTGGTGTTGACCTCCCACGCAATAAGCGTATGGAGGTCGCTCTCACCTACATCTACGGCATCGGTCCAACCCGTGCCAAGGAATTGCTAGAAAAGACTGGCATTTCTCCTGACCTGCGCACCGACAACCTGGATGATGAACAGGTTTCGGCACTGCGTGACGCAATTGAAGGCTCCTGGAAGGTAGAGGGTGACCTCCGCCGCCAGGTTCAGGCTGATATTCGTCGCAAGATTGAAATCGGAAGCTACAAGGGTCTGCGCCACCGTCGCGGTCTGCCGGTACGCGGTCAGCGTACGAAGACCAACGCGCGTACTCGTAAGGGCCCGAAGAAGACGATCGCAGGAAAGAAGAAGTAGTTCATGCCTCCAAAGACTCGTTCCGGCGCACGCCGTTCCGGCCGTCGCGTCGTCAAGAAGAATGTGGCTCTGGGCCACGCATACATCAAGTCCACCTTCAACAACACCATCGTCTCGATCACCGATCAGACCGGTGCTGTTATCTCCTGGGCATCCTCCGGCCACGTTGGCTTCAAGGGTTCCCGCAAGTCCACTCCGTTCGCTGCGCAGATGGCCGCTGAAAGCGCCGCACGTAAGGCAATGGACCACGGCATGAAGAAGGTTGACGTATTCGTCAAGGGTCCGGGCTCCGGCCGCGAGACCGCCATCCGTTCCCTGCAGGCTGCAGGCCTCGAGGTTTCCTCGATCACGGATGCAACTCCACAGCCGCACAACGGCTGCCGTCCGACCAAGCGTCGCAAGGTTTAAGGGAAGGAAAGAGGTAAGAAAATGGCTCGTTACACTGGCCCCGCTACCCGCGTATCCCGCCGTCTTCGCGTCGACTTGGTCGGCGGAGACATGGCATTCGAGCGCCGCCCGTACCCTCCGGGACAGGCTGGCCGCAACCGCATCAAGGAATCTGAGTACCTGCTGCAGCTCCAGGAGAAGCAGAAGGCAAAGTACACCTACGGTGTGCTGGAGCGTCAGTTCCGCCGCTACTACACCGAGGCTAACCGCCTCCCAGGCAAGACCGGTGACAACCTGGTCATCCTGCTGGAGACCCGCCTCGACAACGTGGTTTACCGCGCCGGTCTGGCACGCACCCGCCGCCAGGCTCGCCAGCTCGTTTCCCACGGTCACTTCACCGTGAACGGCAAGAACATCAACATCCCGTCCTACCGGGTTACGCAGTACGACATCATCGATGTCCGCCCGCGGTCCCAGAAGATGGAATGGTTCGAAGACGCTCAGGACGCTCTTATCGATGCCAACGTACCGGCATGGTTGCAGGTCGTTCCTGATACGCTGCGCATCCTCGTGCACCAGTTGCCCGAGCGCGCTCAGATCGACATTCCGCTGCAAGAGCAGCTCATCGTCGAGCTTTACTCGAAGTAAACTGTTATACCGCACGGCCCTTCACGGCCACGCGGTCCATCAGGAATCTTCAACCTCAAGATTTTTACCCCCTCTACCGGCGTCAAATAGCGGTCGCCGAAAAGGAGAATTGAAATGCTCATTTCCCAGCGTCCTCAGCTCACCGAGGAATTCATCGACTCGTCTCGTTCCAAGTTCGTTATCGAACCGCTCGAGCCGGGCTTTGGTTACACCCTCGGTAACTCGCTGCGTCGCACCCTGCTGTCGTCCATCCCGGGCGCAGCGGTAACCTCCATCAAGATTGATGGTGTGCTCCACGAGTTCACCACCATCAACGGTGTGAAGGAAGACGTTTCTGAGATCATCTTGAACATCAAGAGCATGGTCCTGTCCTCCGACTTCGATGAGCCGGTGGTTATGTACCTGAGCAAGGAAGGCCCTGGTGATGTCACCGCGGGCGATATCCAGCCGCCGGCTGGCGTGGAGATCCACAACCCGGATCTGCACATCGCTTCGCTGAATGACACCGCTAAGCTGGACATTGAGCTCGTCGTTGAGCGCGGCCGTGGCTACGTCCCGGCTGCCGCAACCTCTGGGGAAATCGGCCGTATTCCAATCGACCAGATCTACTCCCCAGTGCTGAAGGTCTCCTACAAGGTCGAAGCTACTCGTGTTGAGCAGCGCACCGACTTTGACAAGCTGACCATCGACGTCGAAACCAAGAACTCGATTTCCGCCCGCGATGCCCTGGCTTCTGCCGGCGGCACCTTGGTCGAACTGTTCGGCCTGGCACGCGAGCTGAACAACGCAGCCGAAGGCATCGAGATCGGCCCCTCCCCGCAGGAGACCGAGTATATCGCCGCCTACGGCATGCCTATCGAGGACTTGAACTTCTCCGTTCGCTCCTATAACTGCCTGAAGCGTCAGGAAATCCACACCGTCGGCGAGCTTGCAGAATGCACCGAGTCCGACCTGCTGGATATCCGCAACTTCGGTCAGAAGTCGATTAATGAGGTAAAGATCAAGCTGGCTAACTTGGGCCTTGCTCTGAAGGACACCCCTGAGGACTTCGACCCCACCCAGCTCGAGGGCTACGACGCAGAAACCGGTGACTTCAAGGACCCGGCTGCGGACGATTCCGAGTAAAGAATCACCCTGAACTGCGGCACTCGTTGCCGCGCGCTCAACTTTTACCGCACACGAGGAGTAAACAATGCCTACCCCGAAGAAGGGTGCCCGTCTCGGTGGCTCCGCCAAGCAGCAAGCTCACATGCTGAGCAACTTGGCAGCTAGCCTGATCGAGCACGGCGCCATCAAGACCACCGATGCCAAGGCGAAGGTTCTTCGCCCGTACGTCGAAAAGATCATCACCAAGGCTAAGTCCGGCACCATTGCTGACCGCCGCGCAGTGCTGAAGCTCATCCCGCGCAAGGATGTTGTTTCCCACCTGTTCGACGAGGTTGCACCGAAGTTTGAGAACCGTGAGGGTGGCTACACCCGCACCATCAAGCTGGACAACCGCACCGGTGATAACGCCCCGATGTCCCAGATCTCCCTCGTTCTTGAGGAGACCGTGACCTCCGAGGCTAACCGCGCTACCCGCGCTGCCGCTTCCAAGGCCGCTGAGGCTGAAGAAGCTCAGGCAGACGAGGCTGCAGAGACCGAGGCTCCGGCCGAGGACACCGCAGCTGAGAACACCTCTGCTGAGGAGTCCGAGGAGAAGTAATCTCCCTCGGCCACTGAATCCGCGTCGGCCCTAACGCCGCGCGTGGATTGCACCGACTACTCGCAGCAGTAGCGCACAATGGCCGCCTTCCCATACTCTTTACGAAGAGAGACGGGAAGGCGGCTTTTGTCGTTTTCCCTCAGCCCCTGCGCCGCGACCTCCTGGGCCTCGGTATTTTAGTGTGACTATGAGCCGGTTTCGTCGCGCATCCACCCGCGCATCCACCCGCGCAACCTCTTATGCGCATCCTCCACTGCGATAACTGAGCAATTACGGCCCTCAGATATTGCATTTTCTGCTCAAAACGAATAGGGGAGGTGTAGCAGGAGAAGTTGCACATTTCGGGAACCCGCCGCCGCCTCCGGTAGCATTAGGTCCACCATGACTGAAGCAGCACCGATCGCAGATGAGGGACCAGCGGAAGGATTCGTTCGGCTCCGGTTAGACCTGGCCTATGACGGCACCGATTTCCACGGCTGGGCTAAGCAAAAGGGCGGACTGCGTACCGTCCAGGGCGTGCTCGAGGAGCAGCTGGCCATGATCGCGCGCACGGAGGTGCCGCTGACGGTGGCCGGACGTACGGATGCGGGCGTCCATGCCCGCGGGCAGGTGGCGCACGTGGACGTACCGCAAGAGATGTTGGAACAACGGTCCGTAGGAGGCGATCCGGGAAAGTTAGTGCGCAGGCTTGCCAAGCTGTTGCCGGAAGACGTCCGGGTGCACGGCTGCGAGGTGGCGCCGGAAGGTTTTGATGCCCGATTTTCTGCGCTGCGTAGGCACTACGTGTACCGGATAACCACCAGCCCGCGGGGTGCGCTGCCGACGCGGGCGCGCGATACGGCCGAATGGTTCAAACCGGTAGACATCGATGCCATGCAGGATGCGGCCAACGCGCTGGTAGGCCTGCACGATTTTGCGGCCTTTTGCAAGGCCAAGCCGAATGCCACCACCATTCGAGAATTACAGGAATTTAGCTGGCAGGATGTCTCGACACCGGAAGAACCGCAGCTCTTTGAAGCCCGGGTGACCGCGGACGCCTTCTGCTGGTCGATGGTGCGCTCTTTGGTGGGCTGTTGCTTAAGCGTTGGGGAAGGCCGCATGGACGTCGACTTTGCCGCGGCATTGCTTCAGGAAACCAAGCGCTCCTCTCGCATTCCCGTAGCACCGGCGAGGGGCTTGTCCTTAGTACAAGTGGATTACCCGGAGGCGGGCGACATGTCCGCGCGCGCGCATATGACGAGGGAAAAGCGCACGACCTTGTGAAAACACGCTGCCAAGTGGCAGGGCCGTGGAGCCTACGCTAGCCTGAGGTCTGGGTTTATTTAGACTTTCGGGGAAATTTCGGGGGGAAATTCATGGCACGTCCATTGCCAACGACGAAGGCCCAAGTCTCGGGCCATAAATTTTTGCGCCGCCGCGTGGAACACGGGCTCGTATTGGGCGATACGCGCATGATCCATGATCCGCTAGCCCGCCGCCGCAAGGCGATGATATTCGGCGGGGTAGGCGTGGCCTTTTTGGCCGTCGGTTCTGGGCTTTTAGCCTGGTTGCAGCCGAGCCCGCAGCCAGGGGACGCGCCCATCGTGCGCTCGGAACAGGGCCAGCTCTTCGTGGATGTCAACGATACGTACCACCCCGTTTACAACCTCTCTTCCGCGCGGATCATCGCCGGCGAGGCGGCCGAGGCGCAGACCATTGGGGACGAGCATTTACGCGAGGCCTCGTTGGGCACTCCCGTGGGGATTTCGGATGCGCCCGGCTATTTGGCCGCACCGGGCGAGACCCCGCAGCGCTCGTGGGCGGCGTGCCTTGCCGGACACGATGAGCAGCCTGCCGATAACCCCACCAGCATCGATAGCCAACAGGTGGCCCAAGAAGAGGTCATCGTGGTAGCGGATCCGCCGCAGGAGGGCTTTGGGGAGGAGCGTGCTGCGCTCGCAGAAACGGATGGCACGCAGTGGCTGCTCACCGCGGACGGGCGGGTGCGTTTACCCGATGCGCAGAGCACGGAGGGCCGGGTCATCCGCCGCGGGATTGGCATCGACGGGAGCACCCATGCCTGGCCCGTTCCCGCGGAATTGCTCAATGCCTTTGCGGAGCAGCCGCCGCTGACGTTTCCCGATCCGCTGCCGGACATCATGGATACCGGGCAGGATCAGTGGGCCCGGACGGACGACGGCGTCGCCGAGCTTTCCGCCACCCAGGCTGACATGCTGGTTAGCTACGGCGCGACGCGCAAAGAAGCCTCACCACGAGAGATAGGCGCGCTTGCCGATTCCCCCTTAAACTTCCGCCTGCCCGCCACCACCTTCGACTTCGTTGACCCAGGTGAGGGCTGGATGTGCGCCGATAGCAACGGTGGGGCAGCGATGGTGACTGAGAACCCCGGGACGGTAGCGCTCGCAGGTGAGGGCATAGCGGATCGCTTCGGTGGGCTATCGGCAGGAGGAGTTGGTGTGGATACCGGGCATGGCTATCACGTTGTCTCGCCGACGGGGCAGCGCCATGCGGTGGACAATAAGGAACTCTTGGAGGCCCTCGGCACCGGTATCGGGGCGGAGGTTCCGTGGGAAATCATCCGGCTACTGCCAGAAGCCTCGCGCTTGGACCGGGACGAAGCTCTGCAGGTCAGCCGCTAGGCCGACTTGGCTCGGCGTAGCCCGCGGGCAACCGTCAGGCCGGTCAGCAGCAGGACTAACCCGCCGATCACCCACCCGGTACGGCTCGCCGCTGGGGAGTGTTCGTCTTTGGCGGGTTGGATGGTCAGATCGCGCGCGGGTGCGGCATATTCGCCATCGATATGGGTCAGGGCGGCGAGCGGGTCGATGAAACCGTTGCCGGGCTCGCCGGCAGAGAGGAGACGTTGGCGTATATCGGCGGCGCTGGCGTCTGGGTAGCGCTCGGCTAATAAGGCGGCGGTGCCGCTAACCACCGGAGCCGCGAACGAGGTGCCATGAAACTGCGCCAGGGAATCCTGTTGGTTCTTCCCGTCTGCCCAGCCACCGGCGGGATTAAGCGCTAAAGGGACGAAGCCGTGGGCGGATAATTGTGGGCCATCGGCAGGCGTGAGGGAGTACTCCGCCAGCGCGTGGGCATCCTCTTGGGCGCTAATGGATAATACGGTCGGTGAATCAGCGGGAAAGACGTGATCGCCTTCTTCGCAGGTGCCGGAGGAAATATTGCCGGAGGCTGCGATGACTACCGCGCCGGCATCTTCCGCGTGGCCGAGCGCCTCATCCAAGCGGGAGCTATCGATGCGCTGCGCGGTCTTCGCTGGAACGCAGGACACGACGGAAATATTGATGACCTGGGCGTTGTCCTCCACGGCATGATCGATGGCGCTGGCCAATGTGTCGAGCGAGCCGGTAGTGCTGTCCTCGTCGGACTCGCCGGCCGTGCCATCGTATTGGCGATAATGCGCGCTGGTTTGGCGGATGGCGCGGATCTCAGATCGCGGGGCGATGCCAATATCGTGCCCGGCAATGATGCCGGCTACAACGGTGCCGTGCAGGTCGCAATCCCGGTGCGGATCCGGTTCTTCCGGAGTGACTAGGTCCGCGCCTGCGGTGAGATTCGGCAGCTGATCGTGGTGGGCAACGCCGGTATCGATGACGGCTACCTTAATGCCCTCGCCCGTGGCAAAGGAATGCAGCTGGGAGCGGTAGGCGCGCTGATCCTCGGAAGGTTCTGGCGCTAGGGGAGAAGGATGCGCGGTGGCGCATTCCCGGTCCGGTTCCCGCGCGCCCGCGATGGGAGCTGCTGCGATGAAGCCGCCGGTTTCGGCGAGGACACACGCGGTGAGGGCACAAGCAGCAAGCCTTGAACTGCCGCTGAAACCAGGTAGTACGGAAGAACGACGCGAGCGATTGTGGTGCATTATCCTAGCCCCCGAATGAGCTCGAAGATCCCGGCGAGGTGCGCGGCAAGCGGCAGGCAGGCGGCGATGGTCAGGGACTCGATGCGTTCGAACCAGGCGATGGTTGTTGGTTCCACCTCGCTCATTTTGGCCGTCCACAGTGGTGCGCTTAACATCGCGGCAAGCAGGAGGGCGGCGACCGCCGTCGGCGCCCAAGCGCCGGCAAGCCCATTGGTGGCAATCGCATGCACGGCGCACAAGCAGGCGGTGAGGCAGGCAACCATAGCGACGAGCATGAGAGCCCAGCTGGCAAGCACGCGCCCGTGACGCGCGGCGTGCATGACCACCGTTCCGGCAACAGAGACGCAGAGCGCTTGGACGAAGCCGAGCCCGGTTAAACCGGTGCCGAAGAGCACGGCTATGCGAGAACCGATGGAAGCGTCTCCCGCCTCGTTCACGGTCCCGTCCGTGGCCACGAGGGTGCCGGTGCCGGTGAAACTGAGCGCGATAAGGGCCGGGATGAGGCAGAGCGCGATTGCGCAGCAGATGCCCTCGTAGGCGTACCCGGCGCGGGTGGCGCGATCGTCCACATCGGGCTGGAGTTCATCCGATACGGCGAGGTCTTGGCCTGCGGTGGGCAATTGCGGCACCTTGAGTCCCGCGGTGGCGATGGTCAGCGCGGGGGCGGTGGCAAGCACAATGACGCCTGCGATAACGGTGCCCGCGGCCGCTGCGGTGCCGTGGCTCGTGCCGATGCCCGAATTCCCACTGAGCCCAGGAAGCAGGTAGCTCACGGCCGCAATGAGCACTAGCCCGGCGATGGTGAGCACACCGGAGGTAATGCGTACCGTGCTTAACCGGGTGAGGTGGCAGGCCAATAACGCCGCGAGGAGGGTGGCGCTGGTGCTGAGGGCGGCATAGGGGGCATCGGCAAGCGCGGGCGAAATAAGCGCCCACCCGCTCGCCGCCCCTGCCGCCAGGGTGAGCATGACAAGCGATAGCGCCCGCGTCCACAGCGCGAGCACGAAGGCCGCGATGGCGAGCCCGGCGCAGGCCACCGCCGGAAGTGAGAGCACCCAGGCCACGGCGAAGGCCGCGGCAAGCCCAGTCCACGCCCAGACGATGGGAATGGCGGAGGTGGTGTCGTCGCGGCTTTGGGCGGCGAGGGATTCGGCCGCATCGCGGATTACGGGCGCGGGCCGCTCCTCGCGCGGGGAGAGCACCAGGATGGAGCCTTCCGCAAGCGGCGTGGCGGCAAGCGGTGCGGTGAGGTCGATGGTGCGCCCGGATGCCGTGCTGGCGCGCCAGGGTGAGTCGATCGCGGGTGCATCGACAAGATCGGTAAGTTCTGCCATGAGCTCGCCGAGGCTGGAGCTTAATGGCAATGCCACGTCTGCTTCCTTGTGGAAGGAGTCTGCGTGGATGCGGATGGTAAGGCGCAGGTGATGCGCCGTTGGAGCGGTCATAATTCCCCCGAATTGTCTAAAGATTGTGGGCGTCCCCCTTGCCCAATGCCACATATTGTGGCTTACTGGTGGCGTCGTGTCCACCGCAGCGCGGGGAATCTTGGCAGGGGGCCAAGAGCGCTAAGCGTGTGGATCGGGGGAGGATTTTACCCATGCTTGGGATCGGGGAAACCCACATCGTGGAGCCATTGTCCATGCCGCTTCGGGACGCGCCACCGCCGCTTCCCACCGGCACCATCGAGGCAGAGGAAGTTCCGGAAGCGGTGCGCCCACAGCCGGTGCCGCTGGTGCGCCTGCTGCTGCCCATCGTGATGATCGCCGCCATGCTGGGCATGGTGGCGTTGATGGTGCTGGGCGCGGGCGATTCGCGGCATATCAGCCCGGTATCCTTGATGTTTCCGCTGATGATGCTGGCCAGCATGGCCATGATGTTTGGGCCGCACAATAGCGGGCAGGACCCGGATGAAACCCGGCGGACTTACTTGCGCCACATTAAGGCGCTGCGGGAAAAGGCCCTGGATAATGCCGGTGCGCAGCGCGCACACGAGCTGTATCGGCACCCGGATCCGGCGGGGTTGGAACCGCTGGTGGGATCGCGGCGCATGTGGGAGCGCGGGCCTGATGATCCGGATGCCTTGGAGGTGCGCGTGGGCACTGGGCCCACCACGTTGTGCACGCCCATCAACGTGCCTGATTCTGGTGCGACCGAGGACCTGGACCCGGTCTGTGCGGTGAGCATGCGCCAGGCCATCAAGGCGGTGGGCACCGTGCCCGATATGCCGGTGGTGATCCAATTGCAGGCCTTTAGGTTTTTATCCTTTACCGGCAATAATGCCCGCGATACGGTGCGCGCCCTCGTCATGCAACTAGCCCTGGCGCACGGCCCCGAGACCATCGGGATCGAGGCCATCGGCGGCGATTGGGAGTGGCTGAAATGGCTGCCGCACACCCGGGAGCCGGACAAGGCGCGGTTTCGCATTGTGCTTGTCGATGCCCTCCTGACCACCGGCACCGAAGACTTCTTCCACGGCGATTCTTATACCACCGTCATTGAGGTAGATGGTGCGCCGTCGTCTGCGTTGAGCCTGCGCGCGGAACAAGAAGGCCTGTGCCTCGTCGCGGCGGATACCCTGCAGGCGGTCACGGCCGCGGGCGTGGAAGAACTGGGTACACCCGATAGTTTAGGTACTGCCTCGGCCACGATTATGGCCCGCCGGATGGCGGTCTTTCGCCGCCCCGATAGCACCTCTGGGCGCCGGGGCAATGATTTGCTGGGGCTGCTTGGTTACAGCGGCGTGGATGAGTTGGCAGCTAGCGGCATGTGGCACGGGCGCGATGGCGCCTCGCGGCTCATGGTGCCCATTGGCATCGATTCAATCGGGCAGCCGGTGACCGTGGATCTCAAAGAATCCGCGCACGGCGGAATGGGGCCGCACGGCCTGTGCATCGGGGCGACGGGCAGCGGTAAATCTGAGCTCCTGCGTACTCTTGTCACCGCGCTTGCTGCCACGCATAGCCCGGATGAACTCAACCTGGTGTTGGTGGACTTCAAGGGTGGTGCGACCTTCCTAGGCTGTGACCGCCTGCCGCATACCTCCGCGGTCATTACTAATCTTGAAGAAGAATCCACCCTGGTAGAGCGCATGTATGACGCCATTTCCGGGGAGATGAATCGCCGCCAAGAGCTCCTGCGCACCGCGGGAAACTTTGCCAATGTGGGCGAGTACAACGCCTCTGCGGATGCCGTGCGGGACTACGGCCCCTTGCCGGCGCTGGTCATCGTCGTGGACGAATTTTCCGAGCTCTTGGGCCAGCACCCGGATTTCGCCGAGCTCTTCGTTGCCGTGGGGCGCTTGGGGCGCAGCCTCCACGTGCACCTGCTTTTGGCCTCCCAAAGGCTTGAGGAAGGGCGCTTGCGGGGGCTGGACTCCCACTTGTCCTACAGAATCGGCCTGAAAACCTTTTCCTCCGCCGAATCCCGCCAGGTCCTTGGCGTCACCGATGCCTACCACCTTCCCGGCCAACCCGGCGCCGGCTACCTCAAATCCGATGCCGAGGATCTCACTCGGTTTCAGGCCTCCTACGTATCAGGGCCGCTCGCGCGCCGGGCTGCACCTGGCACGGGGACGCACGCGGCCACGGACCAAGATGGCAACCCTGCAGGGCCGCCGCGCCGGGTGGAGCTTTTTACAGGCTGGGCGCAGGACGATGCCGCTGCACAGAATTCGCCCTCGGTGGTCATGGATGAATCCACATCGGTTCTTACCGAGGTGGTTCGCGCCGCCGGTGAGGAGGCCGCCGCGCGGGGCCAGGAGGCCCACCGCATCTGGCTGCCACCGCTGCCGCCGGTCATCGAGCTTTCGTCCCTCGATATGGAGAATGCGGGTTCCACCGCAGGGCAACTATCCGCGCCGATTGGGGTCATCGATAGGCCTTACTACCAGCGCCAAGACCAATTGGTCATCGACTTTCACAAGCACGGCGGCCACCTTGCCCTGTGCGGGGGACCGCAATCCGGCAAGTCGGGCGCGCTGCGCACGATAGTCTCCTCCCTAGCACTCAACCGGCGGCCGGAAGATATCCGTTTTTATGTCATCGACTTGGGCGGTGGGCAGCTAGCCGCCCTCGACCGGCTACCGCACGTTGCCGGGGTAGCCGGGCGCGAAGAAGGCGAAAAGATCCGCCGCATCGTCGATGAGGTTGCCGGGTTTATTCGCCGGCCGGAATCGCGCGAGACCTTCTTGATTATCGATGGCTGGCACCACATCGGCCCATCCAATGCGGAGTTTGAGGATATAGCCGAATCCATCACGGATATCGTTGCGGACGGCGCCTCCGCCAACGTACACGTCGTCATCGCCACCTCCCGGTGGACCACGATGCGCCCGGCGATTAGGGATCTCATCGCAAACCGCCTCGAGCTGCGCTTAGGTGAGGCGCTCGATTCGCTTATTGACCGCAAGCTGCAGCAAAAACTGCCCAGCGCTCCGGGCAGGGGGCTGACACAGGCCGGCGAAAATATGCTGCTCGCGCACACCTCGAATCAAGATATTGCCCATATCTGCCGCGTGCATGCTAACGCCGTTCCCGCCCCGCAGCTGAAGATGTTGCCCGCGGTCCTGACCCCAGAGGCGCTGGCTGCCCATGGCGAAGCCCCCACTGGCGGCATCCCGTGGGGCATCGGCGGGCGCGACCTTTCCACCTTGGCCTGGAATCCGGAGCGCGAACCACACCTGGTTGCCATCGGCGCCCAAGGCTGCGGCAAGTCCAACTTCTTGGCGCAGGTCATGCGCGGGATTAGCCGCCTTCCGCGCGAGGCGGCGCGACTGGTGGTCATCGATCAGCGCCGCGCCCATCTGGGCACGCTGGATCAGGACATGGTGGCGGCCTATGCCGCAACGCAATCCAGTGCGCAGGAGGAAATCGTCAATACCGTTCGCACGCTGGAACAACGCTTGCCGGGACCGGATATCACCCCAGAGCAGCTCGCCGCCCGCGATTGGTGGGCGGGCCCGGATATTTACGTGGTGGTAGATGATGCGGACTTGGTCAGCGATATCGCCCTCGCGCCCTTGATCGATCTCTTGCCGCACGCGCGGGACATCGGCTTGCACATGGTCATCGCCCGAAAATCCGGCGGCATCGGCCGGGCGCTGTTCGGTCAGTTCTTTTCCGCGGTGCGCGACCTGCAACCCGCATTCCTGCTTTTCGATGCCGACCGCGATGAAGGCACCATCTTCGGGCTCAAGCCCAGCCACCAGCCGCCTGGGCGCGGGCAATGGAGCATCCGCGGCGAAAACTTGGGAATCGCCCAGGTGGTTTACGGGGAAGGAGAAGAATAAATGTCTACAGAAACGCCTATCTCCGCACCAACGGCAACGATTACGGTGACCGTCATGGATGCGGCCACCATCTTTGAAGGCCCAGAAACCGTGTACCGCTACGATCTCGCCGGAACAGGCATCGTAGAAGGCAAGGCCTTAGGCCACGTCATGGACCAGATTGCGAAGATCGCTGGATCCGCCTGGCCGGACGTGGACGTATCCGTCATCGCGGATCCCTCTGGCACCGCCGTCTCCCGCGAGGCCGTCACCATCCTGACCCGACAACTCGATGTAGCTGGCGCCCGCGTGCGGCAGCAGGACGCAACGCCCGCACCGGAATCAACTCCAGTACGAGAGGCTGAATCGGTTGCGGGCGAGGCAGGGGCGCAGGAAACAGTGCCTGCATCGGCTTCGGCGGCTCTTGCAGACGCTTCAGAATCCGCGCCCACAGCCCAGATGGATATATCCATGGAACGCGCGGAATCGGGAATGGAAACCGAGACTGGCACCGGAACCGGAACCGGAACCGGAACTGGAAAGCGAGCAGGAAAGGAGAGAGGAACGGGCACCCGGTGGGCCGATAAGCTGCGCGGCTGGATAGGTGCCATCGACATGTTCCACGTCGCGATCGTCGTGGTGATCCTCGCCGTCGTCGGCGCCTCGTGGTGGGCCATGGGCGCGAATGCGTCCAATGATGAGGAAGACGGCGAGGCGGTCACCACCGCTGGAAGTGCCACCGCTGCGAGCGCCGCCGATTCCGTGCCGACGGACGAATCTGGTGGTGGCAGCGATGACAACGCGGACGCGGCTGGCGACGCGGGCGGTGATGGCGAGCTCAACCCAGGCGAAAAGCGCCTTGATATCGAAGGGCTGTCCGTCGTCCTTCCCACCGGATTTCAGGCCACTGTGGAGGAAGGCCTGGTGACCGCTACAGGAGAAGACCCTGATCTAAGGATTCTCTTAGCGGCGGACTCGCTTTTCAACGTTCCAGCCAGGGCGCTCTTTGATGAAATCAAAGCCCAGGTGGATAAGGATCCAGAACTGCGCGATGTATCTGAGGACGCGGGGCGTTTGCACTATGTAGAAGACCCCGGCGATGGCTCCGTAGTGGAATGGACCATATGGGAAGATACCGGCCACCACATGTCGGTGGGGTGCCATACCCGGCATAACGCTAATGCCGTGCAAAAAGCCGCGTGCCGGATGGCCACCGAATCCCTGAGCAAGAAATAAACAGAAAAGTTTTTAACATCCCGGGAACCAAATGGGTCTGAGCACAGTCCAATAACGGTGAGAAAGCACAGAAGCTTTTTCGGGGGAAATCACACTCAACATCTCTTCCCGCCCTAAGGAGGGGCGCACTGTTATGTCTCAGACTTTTAAGACACAAGCCGATGTCATGGTCTCCACCGCCGGCCGCGTCGATAACACCAATGACGAGGTCCAAGGCGAGCTCACCCGTCTGCAGGGTGTCGTTGATTCTGTCCGCGGCAGCTGGGCCGGCCAGGCGCAGGTTTCATTCGATAACTTGATGCAGCGCTACAACACCTCCGCGCAGCAACTGCGCGAGGCATTGACCTCGATTTCTGAAAACATTCGCAGCAATGCCCACAACTTCGACAACGTCGAAGCCGAAAACACCCAGGCCTTCTCCAATGTTGGCGGCGGCCTCGCCCTGTAACCCAGTCACCTCCACCAGCAAATTCGAAAGGAAGCATTTTCGACATGTCCGAGATCAAGTACCAATTCGGCGCCATCTCTTCTGCCGCAGCCGATATCAACGCCACCTCCGGCCGCATCAACAGCACCTTGGCCGACCTCAAATCCCGCCTGCAGCCCATGGTGAGCACCTGGGAAGGTGAATCCGCAGTGGCCTATAACCAGGCCCAGGCCAAGTGGGATAAGGCAGCGCAGGAACTCAATACCGTGCTGGCAACCATCTCCAAGACCGTGTCCCAGGGCAATGACGCCATGAGCGATGTCAACCGCCGCGCCGCCGCTAGCTGGGGCTAACGCGCCCTTGGCAGCATCTATCTAGCCTGCTTCTTTAAAGCGCAGTAGGGGAGTCGGGCGGTGCCCGTGCCCGTATCCATCTGGCAGGAGGCGAACGCAGCCGCCGTCCCCTACCGCGCCACTTACACAAACTGCCACATAGAACCTCTTTTACCGGTACCTTTTCTTCCTGGAAGGTGCCGGTTTCGGCGTTTTGGTCTTTTACTCCGGTAGCGGCTAAAGTTGTAGCCCTATGTGTTCGCTCGTCGGCAAGCAGCTGGCGAAGCGCTTCCCGCAGGTCTCCACCGGCCGCTGTTGGGAAGCGAATGGATGCTTAGCGCTGGCCGGCAGTTCCGAGACAGACTTTCAAGGAGTCATTTTGTCTACTTTCCACCCAAAGAGCGGTGACATCACCCGCAAGTGGTACGTCATCGATGCTACTGACGTGGTGCTGGGCAAGCTTGCTTCCACCGTGGCAGACCTGCTGCGCGGCAAGCACAAGCCACAGTTCGCACCCAACGTTGACACCGGTGACCACGTCATCATCATCAACGCTGACAAGATTCACGTTTCTTCCAACAAGCGCGACCGCGAATTGCGCTACCGCCACTCCGGTTACCCGGGCGGTCTGAAGTCCATGACCCTGGGTCAGTCTTTGGACGCCAACCCGGTCCGCGTTATCGAAGAATCTGTTGCCGGCATGATGCCGCACAACAAGCTCTCCCGCGCTTCCATCAAGAAGCTGCACGTCTTCGTAGGCGATGAGCACCCGTACGCCGGTCAGAAGCCGGAAACCTTCGAGTTTAAGCAGGTGGCACAGTAATGGCTGAGCAGAACATCGACAACAATGTAGCCGAGGCTGCTGACATCGCTGCAGCAAGCGCCGCTACCGAAGAGTTCACCAACACCATCGGTGATTCGTTGGCTAGCGCCAACCCTGAGACCGAGGCAGAGGTTGAGGCCGCTGCTCCGGTTCACGAGGGCCCAATTCAGACCGTCGGTCGCCGTAAGCGCGCCGTCGCTCGCGTTCGCCTCGTTGCTGGCTCCGGCCAGATCGTGGTCAACGGCCGCGAGTTCGCTGAGTACTTCCCGAACAAGCTGCACCAGCAGGACATCCTCACCCCGCTGACCCTGCTGGACCGCGAGAACCAGTTTGACCTGAAGGTCACCGTTAACGGTGGTGGCCCGACCGGTCAGTCCGGCGCCCTGCGCCTGGCTATCGCTCGTGCGCTCAACATCTACAACCCGGCTGATCGCTCCACCTTGAAGAAGGCTGGTTTGCTCACCCGTGACGCTCGTGCAGTTGAGCGTAAGAAGGCTGGTCTGCACAAGGCACGTCGCGCACCGCAGTACTCCAAGCGTTAATCTCGCTTCTACTGCGCGCGCAAGCGCCGTACACTGCCGCTGCTTCCCCATTCTGGGAGGCGGCGGCTTTGTCGTTTTATCGCTCTTGCCGATGCCCCTCCGATTGGGCCGGCCAAACCCCGCTTGGCCAGCCTCTTGAGGCTTAGCCGTGCGTGAGGCATAAGCGCTCAGTCGAGGGCGCGATGAAGCGCCCTCACGCCGCAGCGCACCACGGACTGTAGGAACAGAGAAAAGCCCGCCTCTCATCGCGGGAAGCGCTAATGCGCAGTGCGATGGAGACGGGCTAGGGACCGAGGGCCTAGGGCCTAGGGGAGAGGTCCGGTTAGGCGGAGAGATTACTCATCGTCTTCTGCGGCCTTGTCCTCGGTTTTCTTCTTTGCAAAGTTCTTGAGCTCGGCGCGGCGCTCTTCGCGGAGGGCTGCCTGCTCTGCGAGGTATTCATCCGATGCGTTGATGGTGTACCACTCGTGGAGGTACGGGTCATCGTTTTCAATTTCTGCCCCGGCACCGTGGGCTTCTGGAACGGCGGAAGAGCTGAATACGAAGTCACCGTTGTGTTCTTGGAGGCCCAAGTGGGTGCCGCGCTCAATGGCGGCATGGGCGTATTTCCTGCGCAGTATTGCAGGGTCGCGTGCCAAGTCCTTGCCCCACGCCACCATGATGCCGATGAGGATGAAGGTAAACGGCAGCGAACTGGAGACCATGATGGACTGCAGGCCGCTCAGGGCATCCTTGCCGGCGATGAGCAGCAGGAACAAGGAAATGCCACCTAGGGCAACGCCCCAAATAACGGAAATCGACGTCGAGGGAATTGGTCGGCCTGATTGGGACATGGAGCCCATGACGTTGGTAGCGGAGTCAGCAGCCGTATTGAAGAAGACGACCACAGCGAGGAGGACGATGACCGTGGTGATGCTAGATAGCGGCAGCGATCTCATGAGATCGAACATCACATTCTCGCCGGAACCTTCAATCTCGATTCCGTCTCCATCCAGGTGAGTCTTGATAGCCGTGGCACCAAAGATGACGTACCAGAAAAGCGACAGGGTGGTAGGCACGAGCATGATGACGAAGACGAATTCGCGAATGGTGCGCCCGCGGGAAATCTTCGCAATAAACATACCGACGAAGGGCGACCAAGAAATCCACCACGCCCAGTACAGCATGGTCCATGCGGTGACGAATTCCTTTTCTGGTTCACCCTGGGAGGCGGACAGGGACATCATGTCTTCGAAGTGCTTGAAAAACTGCAGCAGGGAGGCGGGAATCAGATCCAGGATGTAGAGCGTCGGCCCAGTGATGAGAACGAAGACCGCGAGGCCGATGACCAAGCCCATGTTGATATTGGACAGGATGCGGATGCCGCGCTTGATGCCGGACATCGCGGAAAGAATGAAAAGGATGGTGAGGATCGTAATGATCACCACCATGATTCCGTTGCCCTCTAAAGGCTTGCCGGTAAGGATCGAGGTACCCGTGCGGATCTGCAGCGCACCGATACCCAGGGAGGTAGCCGTGCCGAAGAGGGTGACCAAAACCGCGAAGATATCGACGATCTTTCCAAATACCCGGTTATTCGAATCCGTAATGAGGGGTTCAAAGAGCGAGGAAATAAGCGGGATACGGCCGCGTCGATAAGCGGCATAGGCAAGCGCGCCGCCCACCAGTGCAAAGATCATCCACGGCAACGTAGCGTGGTGAAGTACTGCCTGGGCAAAGGCCGGAAGGATGGCCTCCTGGCTGCCGGATTCGACGCCGGAAAGATACGGCGGGGGAGTCAAGAATAGGGCAAGCGGCTCCATCGGGCCGTAGAAGACCAGGCCGATTCCCATACCAGCGGCAAAGAGCATGGCGATCCATGCGTTGCGGGAGAAATCGGGCTTGGAATCATCGGCGCCGAGCTTAATTTTGCCGGTTGGGGCGATAGCGATCGTCAGCAGGAATGCCGTGGTGGCAATCATGATGATCGTAAATAGCCATCCAAAGTTTTGGACGACCCACGCCCGCATGGTACTTCCTGTGCTAGCCAGATTATCTGGGGCGATGATGGCCCACAGGATAACGGCAAAGGTTGATGCCAACGCCACCGCAAAGACCGTTTTATTGGTCTTAAAATCGGCGCGGGTGTTTTCGACACTTACTCCGGGAATGAGGGCTGGATGAATAGCGCGTTCCCCAGAAGCGGCTTTCGCAATGGCTGACCGTGCCTTCTGCGAGGTAGTTTCAGGTGACTTGTCACCTGAAGATCTAGGTTCGTTCATCGTTGATCCTCTCTAAGGCAAAAGAGTGAAGTATAACCTAGCTAATAATTTCATATAAATGCCAAAAAGTACTACTTTAAGCAAATTTTGCTTTTCATCACAAGGACATTTTTCGTGATGTTGGTTACCTAATTAGCTCGCTTGTCGATGCCCCAAACATGCAACGGGTGGGACTTACAGGGCATAATTGTTTTCATGACTCGACTATTTGGAACCGATGGAGTTCGCGGCCTCGCGAATAAAAAGCTGACTCCCATTTTGGCCTTGACGCTGGGACAAGCGGCGGCGGAGGTCTTTACTGCGCAGCGCGAATCTTATGAGCGCCGCCCATTGGCAATCATCGGCCGTGACCCCCGCGTATCGGGCGAGATGCTCGATGCCGCCATCGCCGCCGGCTTGGCGTCGCGCGGCGTGGACGTTGTGCGCGTGGGTGTGCTTCCTACCCCAGCTATCGCCTTTTTGACGGATGATTATGGTGCGGATCTCGGCGTGATGATCTCTGCCTCCCATAACCCGATGCCAGATAACGGCATTAAGTTCTTCTCCGCTGGCGGCAAGAAGCTGCCGGATAGTGTGGAAGATAAGATTCAGGCCGCTATGGATAACCTCGTTGAGGAGGGCCCGACGGGCACCAAGCTGGGCCGCATTATCTCGGAGGCGCCCGATGGGCGTGAGCGCTATCTAGCGCACCTGAAGGAGGTCGTCTCCACTGACTTGAGCGGCATCAAGGTGGTTGTGGATACGGCCAATGGCGCGGCCTCGAAGGTTGCTCCGAGCGCCTATGAAGCAGCAGGCGCTGAGGTCATCCCGATTTACCACCGGCCAAATGCCTTTAATATCAACGAAAATTGTGGCTCTACCCATATCGAAAAAGCCCAGGCAGCGGTGCTCGAGCATGGTGCCGATTTGGGTCTTGCCCACGATGGCGATGCGGACCGCTGCCTCGCCGTCGATGCCGAAGGCAACGTGGTTGATGGCGATCAGATCATGGCCTTGCTCGCGGTAGGGATGAAGGAAGACAATGACCTGCGCTTTAACACGCTCGTGGCCACGGTCATGTCCAATTTGGGCCTGACGCTTGCCATGGAGGAGCAAGGCATTGAGGTCCGCCACGCGGCGGTGGGCGATCGTTATGTGCTCGAAGAGCTCCACCGCGGCGATTTCTCCTTGGGCGGCGAGCAATCCGGGCACGTCGTGCTTCCCGATGACTCCACTACCGGCGATGGCACCCTCACCGGTCTTTCCATCATGGCGCGTATGGCCAAGTCCGGAAAGAGCCTGAAGGAATTGGCCTCCGTGATGACCGTATTGCCGCAGGTGCTCATCAACGTTCCGGTGTCCAATAAGGCCGCGATCATGGATTCTGCCGAGGTCAAGCAGGCCATCGTGGAGGCAGAAGAAGAGCTCGGGGAAACCGGCCGCGTCCTGCTTCGCCCCTCTGGTACCGAAGAGCTGTTCCGCGTCATGGTAGAAGCGGCCGAAGAAGAACACGCCCGCAAGGTAGCTGGTAGGCTTTCTGCCGTCGTCGCCTCGGTATAGGCAGGAAAATAAGAAGTACCGGGAACCATTTGGTATAAACCCCAGTCCAATGAAAGTGAGCACACTTACCGCATATGGATTTGGGGATTTATACCGATGTCTGAGGTTTTTCTTCGCCCCGCAGAGGCGATGTCCGCACTACAACAAGCTATAAGCGCCAACGATGAACAGCGCCAAGCCCACCGCGCCGATGTTCCAGACTTTCCCGTTGCCGCGGCTGGGCGGAATTTTTCCGGCCACGGCGAGCGCATACGAAGCATCCTTGCGCGCATTCATGACAATGGAACGTGGCGCTTAGACAATATCTCTGCCACAGGCCAGGCAGCACACGATCAGATGCGCGCATTCGCCACGTACGATGCCGGCTTTAGCCGCTCCTTTGCAGGAGAAAGCGGAAAGGCAGTGGACTAATGAGTGCGCTGACTAAATCGCTTTTAGGGGATTATTCCGCCGCCATTTCGCAGTTCCAATTGGCATGCCTGGGAAATTACTCCGGCCCCAGCATGCCCTTGGGGCTTCTGAGTGAGCTCATCAGCGCGGTAGATGGAATCGCCCCACAAAACATTCTGCGCCATACCATTTCCGCGGTGGGCGGCAATCTTCCGCACGGTGGTGGAAAGGGGCTTGCGGATTTCCTGCGCACTGACGACTCCGATTTTGCAAACGGCACCTTGCGCGAGCACCTGACCGGCATTCAAAAAGACTTTGATATCCACCGCGATGAAAGCAAGCAGCTTACTGACTCTGCCAAGCAATGCTCGGGCGCTATTTCCGATGTCGTCGATACCTCCGACACCGCACTCACCGAGCTGATTTCCGCGGTCATCCCGCTGCTCAATATCTTGTCCATGGTGGCCACCAGGCACCCGCTGGCCAAGTTCATTATTCCCATCGTCTCCACCATTGGTGCGAAGATCATCGATGACACCAATGACTCCATCGCCAGCACGTGCCGGGACCGCGATGATGCCATTGAATCCTGTTACGACGAGTTTGAATCCCGCTGCGAATGCGTCTGCGAGCGGCCTCTTCCTGAGGAATGCCCCGAGCCGGCAGAGGCCGAGGAGGATTCTTGCCCACCGCCAGTGGAAAAGTGCCCAGATACGCCAGCTCCCACGCGCCCGATGCCCGATGGCGGAGGCGGCGCCGACTCCACCCCGCCACAGCCAGCGCAGCCGACGCAACCCGCATCCACCGCTGAGTGCCCGCCCAATCCGGAACCGATGCCAGAGCCGACCCCAGAGCCGAAGCCAGATCCGAAACCGGCACCGCAACCACAACCCTCACCCGAGCCGAAACCAGCTCCCGAGCCGCAACCGGAGCCGAAACCAGGACCGGCTCCGAAGCCGGCTCCTGAACCCGCACCTGAGCAGCACCCTTCCGGGTGCCAGTGCCAACAGTGCCGCGGTTTCGTAAACGAGCCGCCTCGACAGAACGAGTCCACGACCACCCCGGCGCACGCGGAACCGGATCCTGAGCCGGAACCCAAACCACAAGACTGCCCACCAGAACAACCGGAACAGCCCGCACTGCAGCCTGAACAGGACCCAGTACCTGAGCCTGTGCCGGAAGATTCTGAATGCGAAGAAGAAGCAACAACACCGGCTGCCGTGGAAGATGATGCGGCCTGTGACATCGAGTCCTCCTGCAGCGGCAGCTTGGGAATCGTCGGTGCAGGAATCGCTTTGGTAGGTGTAGGCCTCATCATTGAGGGCGCTGCGGAGTGCCTGGAAAATATCGCCGATGCAGATTGCCCAGAGCCGGAACCGGAACCGGAACCTGCGCCTGAACCGGAACCCGAGCCCGCACCGGAGCCTGAACCAGAACCTTGCCCTGAGCCAGAACCAGAACCGGAACCCGAGCCCGCGCCTGAACTGTGCCCGGAAGAAGGAACAATTGAGCCACCTCCGGAGCTTTCCCAGGTGGAAGAACCGGCCCCGCCTCCAGAAAAGGTACAGCACCTGCAGGCAGCAGAAGCCGCTGGAGCTGGTGCACCTGCGCCAGAGCCGCAGCTTCAACCTGAGCCCGCACCAGCACCGGAACCTGAACAGCCACCGGCACCTGCTCCGGCCCCCGAGCCTGCACCAGAGCCAAGCTCAGATGAACCATCCGTGACTGCACGAAAGGCAGGGCAGTGGTAATGAATAACGATTTTGCAGAATTCGCGCAGGGGTTTCGCGAGCGCACCGCGCGACGCATGTTGGAATTTGAAAAAAGCCTGGCGAAGGCCCAAGACGAGCTAGAAAAGTCCACGGCCAAGGCCGTACAGCAGGCCAAAAATGAGCAGCGTGGGGGAAGAGACGGTGATGCGGTGGGGCATCGGCAAGCAGCTGCTGGAACGTGGCGCCGAAATAGTGCTGCCCCAACGCGTGTCAATAACGCATCGGGGCAGGTGAAATCTGTGCTGCGACGTGGATAGGCCTAGTTCAGCGGATTAGCTTTTAGTCATCGAGGGCAACGCCGGCGCGCTCGGCTAGGTCATCGCCGATAAAGCTTTCTACCTTCTTCGCGCTCGCCTCAGGATCCGCAAAGCCGTCATAGGCGGACTCGCCGGCGAGGGTGGAGAGCAAGAAACCGGTGACGAGGCCGCGGGCGATTTCGGTGGGGCCGGATTGGAAGGCGCCGGAACCGATAGCCAATTTGCGGAAGCGATCTTCGCTAAAACCGGCCTGCGTGCCCTTATCGATGGCCCGATAGGCCACCTGGCCGCGCCAGTTATAGGCCAGCTTGGCGGGGTTTCCGGCATTGAAAATGTCATCACGCCCAGAGCCAATGACTAGGCCCGGCGTATCGAGGCTGCGGGCGGCCTCGACGGCGGACGGGGCGGTCACGGCGGGATAAATCGCGGCGACGGCCTTGACCTTCGGGTTATCGACCGCGCCCAGTACCGCGGTGCCGCCGCCCATGCCGTGGCCTACCATGCCGAGCTTGCCCGGCGATACGGTGATATTGCCGGTGCCCAGCTTCACCCCAGCGGCGATCTGCAACGCAGATTCCATGTCTGCAGACAGGTTGCGGTGATCGGGGAACATGCCGGTCTCAGAATTGGGGGCGACCACGACGATGCCCCAGCTGGCGAGGTGGCGCAGCGTGGCGTGGTAATCCTTGATTTTGTGCATCCAATCGTGGCCAAAGGCGACGGCGGGCAGGCCTTGGCCTTCCGCAGGGGTATAAACTTTGCCGGTAATACCCGCATAATCGAGGTCGCCAACCAGCACGCGGTTGCGGCCACGCTTCGATAACGTTCCTAAGTGTTTCTTCAAATTCGCAGACACGCATTCTAGGATAGATGAAGATCACCCCGTGCTGGTGGCAAGGGGTGGCGAGTGGCACATGCGGGGGATTCGGGGAGGCCAAAAGGGGTGCGCGGCACCGAAGTTCTATGGGTTGCCTTACTTGCGCACTGTCGAGAAACCAGGCGAAAATGTGCACTAGGTAACATTTTCTATGCTTCTCTGGGAAGGCAGGTCGCCGCATATGACTACCGGCACCCTCACGATCGACCAATTGTTTCCGCAGGATGGACCGGAGGTAAAGACCGGCATCATCGACCGAGTGGCCTATGCCTCCGATGCCTCGCACTACCTCTACACCCCGAAGGCCGTTATTGAAGCGCGTTCGGCAGAACACGTGGCCGCCATTTTCAAGGCGGGGCGGCAGCAAGGTATTCCGGTGACCTTGCGCTCGGGCGGTACCTCCCTGGCAGGTCAGGCCTCCGGCGAGGGTTACTTAGTGGATGTGCGCAAGCATTTCCGGGGCATAGAAGTCCTCGATGACGGCAAGCGGGTACGCGTGCAGCCAGGGGCGACCGTGCGCCAAGTCAATGCGCTTTTGGGGCTGCGCAACCGCAAGCTCGGCCCGGACCCGGCGAGCGAGGCGGCCTGCACCATCGGCGGCGTGGTGGCGAATAATTCCTCCGGCATGGCCTGCGGCACCGAGTTCAATACCTATAACACCTTGGAATCGCTGACCTTTGTCTTGCCTTCCGGCACGGTGATCAATACCGCGGACGCGGATGCGGACCGGCAATTCCAAGCACAAGAACCCGAGCTGGTGGATACGCTGACCCGCCTGCAGCGCCGCGTGCGCGATAACCAGGAATCAGTAGATATCATCCGCCGCCACTTCAAGCTGAAAAATACGATGGGCTACGGGCTTAATTCCTTCCTGGATTTTGATAGCCCCGTCAAGCTCTTTGAACACCTCTTGGTTGGCTCCGAAGGAACCTTGGCGTTTATCGCGGAAGCGGTCTTTCGCACCGTGCACATCTCAGCCCTCACGACGACCACTGTGGCGGTCTTTAACGATCTCTCCGCCGCTACGAAGGCGTTACCTTCCCTGGTGGATACCGGTGCCGCCACCCTGGAGCTGATGGATTCTGCCTCCATTCGCGTGGGCCAAGGATTCGATAAGGTCCCGCAGGCCATTACCGGCTTCGATGTGGATTCGCAGGCCGCGCTGCTCATCGAGTACCAATCCGATGACAAAGAAGAGCTGCGGGAAAAAGAACACAAGGGCTCGTCCCTATTGCGCGAATTGGACCTGCAATCACCGGCGGAATTTTCTGCCGATATTCCCACCCGCACCGCCGCGTGGAACTTCCGCAAGGGCCTGTATGCCCAGGTGGCAGAAGCGAGGCCCTCCGGAACCACGGCGCTATTGGAAGACGTTGTGGTGCCGGTGGGCGATTTGGCCGATACTTGTTCCTCCTTGCAGGAGCTTTTTACCCGCTATTCTTACGACGATGCGGTCATTTTCGGCCACGCGAAAGACGGCAATATCCACTTCCTTCTAACGGACCGCTTCGAAGGCGATAGCGCCATTGGTCGCTATAACAACTTCAATGAGGAAATGGTGGACTTGGTGCTTTCGGCAGAGGGAAACCTCAAGGCCGAACACGGCACCGGCCGCGCCATGGCCCCGTATGTGCGCCGCCAGTACGGCGATGAGCTCTACGAGGTCATGCAGCTGCTCAAGCGCGCCTGCGATCCCGCTGGCACGATGAACCCGGGTGTGATTCTGGACGATGACCCCGATGCGCACATTACGAATATCAAGCTCAACCCCACGGTGGAAGAGGAAATCGACCCGTGCGTTGAGTGCGGCTATTGCGAGCCGGTCTGCCCGTCGAGGGACCTCACCTTGACCCCGCGCCAGCGCATCGTGGTGCGCCGTGCCCGCCAGCGGGCGCAAGAAAGCGGCGATACGCACTTGGTTGCAGAACTCGATGAGGCTTATGAGTACATGGGCATCGATACGTGCGCCGTGGATTCTATGTGTTTAACCGCCTGCCCAGTGGGCATTGATACCGGTAAATTCATCAAGAAGCTGCGCCACGAGAATGCCGGGGCCGCCGAAGAAAAGGTCTGGTTTACTGCCGCCAAGAATTGGCAGTTCACCAGCCGCGGTGCCGCAACGGCGCTCACCGGCGCGCACATGTTGCCGGCGCAGTTGGTCACGAAGGTCACCGATGTGGCCCGCTCGCTCGTCGGCCCCGATACCGTGCCCGGATACCAGCCGGAGCTAGGCAAGGGTGGCAAGTCCCGCGAGCGTTTGGCCGGGCGCGTGGGAGATCGCTATGCAGAGACCGCGGGAATCTATCTTCCAGCCTGCGTAAACTCCATGTTCGCCCCGCAAGGTGAGGGCATGGGTGCCACGGAGGCCTTCATTACCGTCTTGGAGAGGGCGGGGATCGCGCTGGAGGTGCCCAGGGGCATCGAGAAGCTCTGCTGCGGAACGCCATGGTCCTCAAAGGGCATGCGCAAGGGCCACGACATCATGGAGCAGCGCGTGCGCGAGAGCATCATGGAGGCCACAGATAACGCCCGCCTGCCCGTGATCGTGGATGCTTCCAGCTGTACCGCGGGCTTTCAGGAGATGCTGGAATCCATTGGCATTACCGTCATCGATGCGCTGAGCTTTACTGCCGATACGCTGCTACCGCGCCTCGAGACCACCCAGCCGGTGGATTCTATGACGATTCACCCAACCTGTTCGGCGTTCCAGCTCGGCATGATGGGCGATGTTGAAAAGGTCGCCCGGGCCGCGGCCTCGGAGGTGCACATCCCCACGGCCTGGAATTGCTGTGGTTATGCCGGCGACCGCGGCATGCTCCACCCGGAGCTCACGGAGTCCGCCACCCGCGCTGAGGCCGCCCAGGTCACGGAGCTGGGCGCGCAGTATCACGCCTCTACTAACCGCACGTGTGAGCTGGGCATGACCCGCGCCACCGGCGAGGATTATCACCACGTCTTGGAGATGCTGGAGCGCGCTACCCGCTAACGGTCCGGAAGGGAAGGGGCGCGGCTGCTTGCCGATGCCCCTTCTTCTCCCACAACTCGGTCAGTTGCGGCGCGGGAGGGTTGCCCACCGAGGGTGCGAAAACTAGCGTTGTGCAGGCCAGTTTTCGGTAACTATAAACGGCCCGAATTAGTATGCGGCTATAAATAACAGGCCCCTAGTCCAACCCCCGGTTCTTGTTGACCAATGAGGTAGGATTCCTTTTTATGTGTGGAATTGTTGGATATGTTGGTCACGCTAGCGGTGACCGCGAATACTTCGCTCTGGATGTAGTCGTGGAAGGTCTGCACAGACTGGAATACCGCGGCTATGACTCCGCTGGTGTGGCGATGTACGCCGATGGGGAGATTAGCTGGCGGAAGAAGGCGGGCAAGGTTGCTGCCTTGGATGATGAGATCGCAGCTCGTCCGCTGAAGGATTCCGTGTTGGGAATCGGGCACACCCGTTGGGCCACCCACGGTGGTCCGACCGATCTCAATGCACACCCGCACGTCGTTGACGGTGGCAAGCTGGCCGTGGTGCACAACGGCATCATCGAAAACTTCGCGGAGCTGCGCACCGAGCTGTTGAACAAGGGCTACAACTTCGTTTCTGAAACCGATACTGAAGTTGCCGCGGCGTTGCTTGGTGATGTTTTCCACAACGACGCCGCAGGGGATCTCACCAAGGCAATGCAGCTGACCGCCAAGCGCCTCGACGGTGCGTTTACCCTGCTGGCCATTCACGCTGACCAGCCGGATCGCATCGTTGCCGCCCGCCGCGATTCGCCCTTGGTCATCGGCTTGGGCGAGGGTGAAAACTTCTTGGGCTCTGACGTCTCGGGCTTTATTGACTACACCAAGTCTGCAGTGGAAATGGACAATGACCAGGTGGTCACCATCACTGCTGACGATGTCGTCATTACTGACTACGACGGCAACCCCACCGAGGGCAAGTCCTTTGAGATCAAGTGGGACGCGGCCGCCGCTGAAAAGGGCGGATTTGATTCCTTCATGGAAAAGGAAATCCACGATCAACCCGCCGCCGTGCGCGATACCTTGCTGGGCCGCTTTGATGAGCAGGGCCAGCTGACCCTAGATGACTTGCGCATCGATGAGTCCGTCTTGAAGTCCATCGATAAGATCATCGTGATTGCCTGCGGTACCGCGGCCTATGCCGGCCATGTGGCGCGGTACGCCATCGAGCACTGGTGCCGCATCCCCACCGAGGTTGAGCTCGCCCACGAGTTCCGCTACCGCGATCCGATTGTCAACGAGAAGACTCTAGTCGTGGCCTTGTCCCAGTCCGGCGAGACCATGGATACCCTGATGGCCGTGCGCCACGCCCGCCAGCAGGGCGCGAAGGTCATCGCCATCTGCAATACGCAGGGCTCGTCCATTCCGCGAGAATCCGATGCGGCGCTCTACACCCACGCGGGTCCCGAAATCGCGGTGGCCTCCACCAAGGCTTTCTTGGCGCAGATTACCGCGACCTACCTGCTGGGCCTGTACCTGGCACAGCTGCGCGGCAATATGTTCTCTGATGAAATTCAGGGGGTTCTTGCTGAGCTGCGCAATATGCCGGATAAGGTACAAAGCGTCATCGATGAAGAACAGCAGGTAGCTGGCCTGGCCAACTCCATGAAGGATGCGGAATCCGTGCTCTTCTTGGGCCGCCACGTAGGCTTCCCGGTCGCCCTCGAAGGCGCGCTGAAGCTCAAGGAGATCGCCTACCTACACGCGGAAGGCTTTGCCGCAGGTGAGCTCAAGCATGGCCCGATCGCGCTGATCGAGGAGGGACAGCCGGTCTTCGTCATCGTGCCCTCCCCGCGCGGTCGCGATTCGCTGCACTCCAAGGTGGTATCCAATATCCAGGAAATCCGCGCCCGCGGTGCCATTACCATCGTGATCGCAGAAGAAGGCGATACCGCGGTAGAGGATTACGCTAACCACGTCATCCGCGTGCCTAAGGCACCGACGTTGATGCAGCCGCTCCTTGCTACGGTGCCCCTGCAGATCTTTGCCGCACACGTGGCAAAGTCCAAGGGGTATGACGTTGACCAGCCGCGCAACCTGGCCAAGTCCGTGACCGTGGAATAACCTTTCCGGTGCCGCAAACCCCTTTCTCGCCCTTGCTTGCACTGGGCGGGGGAGGGGTCTTGCGCATATCTGCAGTAAATTCAGCGCGCGGGTGGAAAGTGGCACAATAGTGGCATGCTGAAAACCACAATTGACCTTGCTGCCATCGCGCATAATGTGCGGCTGATTAAGGAGAAGATCGGCCCAGACGTCAAGCTGATGTGCGTGGTGAAGGCGGATGCTTACGGGCACGGGGTAGAAAGGGTCGTGCCCGTGATGCTGGAAGCGGGGGCGGATTCCATTGGCGTCGCCACGCTGACAGAAGCCGTGCAGCTGCGCCGCATGGGTGTGGATTCACCCATTGCGGCGTGGATCTGGCAGTCGGATCAGGTACTAGAAGAGGCCCTAGCCTCTGGCATCCAGATTGCGGTCAATTCCCCGGCGCAGGCGCGGAAGCTGGTGGAAGCGGAAATTCCCGCCGAGGTCTATATCAAGGTCGAAACCGGAATGCACCGCTCCGGGGTGGATAAGGCGGACTGGGATGAGGTTTTTGCGCTGCTGCGGGACGCCCCGCATATCACCGTCCTGGGCCTCATGTCCCACTTTGCCTGCGCGGACGATCCGGATAATGAGCATAATGACGCCCAGGAAGAAGAGTTTCGGCGCGCCCTGGATGCGGCGCGCGCGGCCGGTTTGAAGTGCCCGGTCAATCATTTAGCCAACTCACCAGCCACGCTCTCGCGCCCATCGGCGCACTTTGACCAGGTGCGCGTCGGCCTCGCGTGCTATGGGCTCGAGCCCATCGCGGGACGGAACCATGGCCTGCGCCCGGCAATGACGTGGTCCGGAAACGTCTTTGGGCTCAAGCCGATCGATAAGAATGAGGCCACCAGTTACGGGCGCACGTGGAGCGCGGATAAGCCAGGGTTCCTGGCCACGGTGGATTGTGGCTATGCCGATGGCCTGCCACGGGCGTACCAGGGACACCTTCAGGTGGGCATCGGCGGGCGACTCTATCCCCAGGTGGGCCGGGTGTGCATGGACCAAATTGTGGTGGATCTAGGAGAAAATCCACACGGCATTGCCCCCGGTGATGAGGCCACCATCTTTGGCCAGGGCGGCATGTCTGCCACCGAGCTTGCTGATGCCGTGGGCACCATAAACTATGAAGTGGTGTGCCGGCCCACCGGCCGCACTGAACGCGAATATATAGGAGGGGCCGATGCGCAGTAATTTTCCGGAGTCTGGAACCCGCGATCTGGCAACGGTGGAACAAACCCACGCCTGCGGCAAGGAATTGGGCGCCGCGCTGGAAGCCGGCGATGTCGTCATCTTGGATGGCCCATTGGGCGCGGGCAAGACCACCTTCACCCAAGGCATAGCCCAAGGCATGCAGGTCAAAGGCCGGATTACCTCGCCCACGTTCGTCATTGCCCGCGTGCACCGCTCCCGGGTTGGGGGACCGGACCTGGTGCACGTGGATGCGTACCGCCTCTTGGACGAGGGCGGGGCCAATTCCGGCGATCCCTTGGGGGAGCTGGATGCCTTGGATTTGGATACCGAGCTTGCCGATGCCGTCGTTGTCGCCGAATGGGGCGGCGGCCTTATCGAGCAGATCGCAGATAGGTACCTCTTTGTCAGCATCGACCGCGAACCGGCGGAGTTTGCCGGTGCCGATGAGGACGTGCGCCGCGTTAGCTGGTCGTGGCGCCACAATGATTAGGTAGGTCTCATTAATTTGAAGGTATAAGTGATGGACATCTTAGGGCATCAAGTTGCTTTAGATATTTAAGGTGCGGGATCCTTAAAGGGTGTTAGATCTCCTAGCCTCTAGTCCTCTGCTCGCCCTTTTTGCCATCATGGCCATTGGTTTGGCCATCGGCAAAATCAAATTTTTTGGCATCTCTCTTGGCGCTGCGGCAGCGATGTTCGTGGCCCTCGGGCTTTCTACCGCCAACCCGGATATCCAGATTCCACCGCTGGTGTATCAATTCGGCTTGGCCATCTTTGTCTATGCCATTGGCCTTAATTTCGGGCCGTCGTTCGTCCGTGAATTTGCTACCCGTGGCTGGAAACTGACCGTCTTTATGATCGGCATGTTGGTCCTGCTCGTGGGCGTGGGCTTTGGACTCATCCGCGTCTTTGGCCTCGATACCGATGTAGCTGCCGGTATGTTTGCCGGTTCGCTTTCGTCCACCCCAGGTATGGCGGCGGTGGTGGATATGCTGGGCAACTCCACCCCGGTCGTCGGCTATTCGCTGGCTTACCCGGGCGCGGTCATCGGTGCGATCCTAGTCGCCGCCATCGGCGCGAAGATCCTGAAGGTAGACCACGAGGCGGATGCCAAAGAAGAGGGGATGATTCCCGCCCCGCTGGTGGCTAAAGGCGTGCGGTTGACCAAAGACTTCCCGGATACGGCAGGGCACCTGTACCGCGTCACCGGGTACACCGTGGTGGCCACCCGCGAGATCTCCGATATGGAGCACCACCGCCTGGCGCACCCGGATATGCCCTTGCGCAAGGGCGAAGCGTTCCTTATTAATGGCTCCGAGAAGGACGTCGCCGGTGCTATTGAGGTGCTCGGTGAGGAATATCCCGTCGAGCTCACCCCCGAGGCTGGCTTGCAGTATAAGCGCGTGACCGTGTCCAACCCCAAGGTTGCTGGCAAGCGCATC
The DNA here is from genome assembly GCF_030229885.1 of Corynebacterium sp. MSK204. Classification (NCBI taxonomy): domain Bacteria; kingdom Bacillati; phylum Actinomycetota; class Actinomycetes; order Mycobacteriales; family Corynebacteriaceae; genus Corynebacterium; species Corynebacterium sp. MSK204. The sequence goes on from NZ_JASPGQ010000008.1 coordinate 49,035, forward strand.
CGCGATATCGATGCGCTCGAGCACGGTTTTATCATCGCGCGCGTGCGCAAGGGCGATAGCGATGCGGTCCCGCACCCGGATATGGTGTTGAATTACTCCGACCGCGTGCGCGTGGTCTGTAGCTCGCACCACGTGCGCGAAGTGCGCAAGTACTTGGGCGATTCCGAATCGGCGCTTGGCAACGCTGACCTCTTATCCATGTCCATCGGTTTGACCTTGGGCATGTTGCTGGGCCTTATCCCCATTCCCATGCCGGGCGGATCGACCCTGCAGCTGGGCTTTGGTGGCGGCCCCGTCGTGGTCGGTCTATTCCTCGGCTACCTGAACCGCACCGGCCCCATCAATTGGCAGATGCCCTTCCACACCAGGGAAACACTTTCGAACCTGGGTCTGACGCTCTTCCTGGCGGGCGTGGGGACATCGGCAGGCGCATCGTTCCGCGATGCGCTCACGGATCCGTCCTCGCTGACCATCATCGGCGTTGGTTTTATCATTACCTTGGTATCGGCCATCCTCATCGGCGTCATCGGCATGCTGGTGCTGCGCTTGAAGTGGGACGAGGCCATGGGCTGTGCGGCCGGCATGACCACGAACCCTGCCGTGTTTGCCTATATCCGGGGCCAAACCGGTACGGAGCTTGCCGGGCGCGGCTGGGCAACGGTGTATCCAACCACCATCATTGGCAAGATTATCGCCGCTCAGGTGCTGCTATTGTTATTGCTTTAGCCCCATATGTCCCGCGCTAATTATTCACCCACTGGGTGATCCGCCTACACTGGCAGGCACTACCCAGTGGGTGAGTGCTTGTTGGCCGCCGAGTAGCCTCGGTAATAGAACTGACAATCACTTCACCATATGTACATATAGGACCCCCTTGACCCGAGGAGCGTTACTCACCCCATGACTAAATTTGCTCGCAACCTAACCACGACCATTATCGCGCTATTTATCATTGTGATGATGGTGCTCGTTGCAGGGGCTACCCTGCGTGATGAGGATTCCCTGGAGGGCAACCTCACCAACACCTTGCAGCATGCCCCGCGGAACCTTGAGGTAATGTCGCTCATTCCTTCTGATGTCTACGGCGCGGACTACAGCGCCATCGGCTTCATCTGCCCGGGCATGGCGGAAGACAAGGTCAAGGAAGCTGCCCCGAACCCTGATGACATCACCTTTGAGGACGGCGTCGTTCCTGAGGGCAAGAGCTACGTCATGGCGCTGGGCCACAGCGTCGATCCCTATGTAGAGGAACTGGATTCCTCCGAGGTTGAGGTCTGCGAAACGATCAATGCGCAGGTTAAGGCCATGGAGCAGCAGGGCCACGGCCTAGACGGCGGGGTTCCGCTGGTTCAGGGCTCCCAGCCGCTGGCCTTCCAGAGCGAAGACGGCGTGTGGAAGCTGGTCGGCTAATGCGCGTCCTGGCCATCGATACGGCGACGACCGCCCTGGTCACCGGGGTAGTCGACACCGAGTCTGGGCAGCTGACGCAGCGCGTTCTGGCCGATACGCGCGCGCATAATGAACGGCTCATGCCCACCATCCTCGAGGTGATGAGCGAGACCGGTCTGGAGCTCGGCAACCTCGATGCCATCGTGGCGGGCGTGGGCCCTGGCCCCTTTACCGGCTTGCGCGTCGGCATGGCCACGGCGCAGGCGCTTGCCGATGCCCTCTCCATCCCCCTCCACGGCGTCTGCACCCACGATGCCATCGCGCACGCCGCGTTAGCGGGGGCCGATGCAGCCGATGAAAGGGACGCGGCGGACGCGGCGCTAGTTGCCACCGATGCCCGCCGCAAGGAGATTTATTGGGCCACCTACCGCGCGGGACAACGCCTGGCTGGCCCAGACGTATCGAAGCCGGGGGAGCTTTCCGTGCAGGATATCGCGCAGGTGGTCATCCCAGAGAAGCTGGCCGACCAACTGCCGGAAGAACTCGCCGCGCTGCCGCGTAGTGAGGCCGCACCCACCGCCGAGGGCCTGGTGGCCGTCGCGCAGCTCGGCGCGGATCCGGCGCCATTCGTGCCCATGTACCTGCGCCGCCCCGATGCGGTTCCTCCCAAAAAGCAGCAGCTTTCCGCAGCCATTCCAGAGGTGCGCCTGTGAACCTGCGCGAGCTCACCCCCGCCGATGTCCCGCGCTGCGCCGAACTGGAAAAGGTGCTTTTTCCCGGTGAAACTCCGTGGACGGAAGCGGTATTTGAGCAAGAAATGGCCCAACCCTTCAACTTCTATCTCGGGGTGGAAGGCGCCCTCGAACCCGCAGCTTCAGAAGGCGACGAGGAGCCGGTCTTATTGGGCTATGCGGGCATCGGCATGATGGGTCCAGCCGCAGACCCGGAGTTTGAAATCCACACCATCGGCGTCGATCCAAAGGCTCAGCGCCGCGGGATCGCGCGCATGATGATGGACAATATTTGCTATATCGCGGACTTAAAAAGCGCGCCCATCTTCTTAGAGGTGCGCGTGGGAAACGATCCCGCCATCGAGCTATACCGGTGCTATGGCTTTAGCGTCGAGGGGATTCGCCGCAATTATTATCAGCCCTCCGGCGCGGATGCGCACGTCATGGTGCGCGCCAGCCAGTCGCCACAAGCAAGCCAGCGCGAAGCAAAGGAGCAGTAATGAAGGTCATGGGCATCGAGTCCTCCTGCGATGAGACCGGGGTGGGCATCGTCGAGCTCGACCAGGACGGCCACATGGAGATTATCGCCAATGCCGTTGCTTCGTCGATGCAGCAGCACGCGCGCTTTGGCGGCGTCGTGCCCGAAATCGCCTCCCGCGCGCACCTGGAGGCCATGCCGCAGGTGATGCGGGCGGCGTTGGATGAGGCGGGCATCGATAAGCCCGATGCCATTGCCGCCACCGTGGGCCCGGGCCTGGCAGGAGCCCTGCTCGTCGGCGCTTCCGCTGCCAAGGCTTATGCCGCCGCGTGGGGCGTGCCCTTTTATGGCGTCAACCACCTCGGCGGCCACGTAGCCGTGGCCAACCTCGAGGGCGAGAGCCTGCCGCACTCGGTCGCGCTGCTAGTCTCCGGCGGGCATACCCAGCTGCTCGAGGTCGAGGCCGTGGGAAAGCCCATGCGCGAGTTGGGCTCCACGCTTGACGATGCCGCCGGTGAGGCCTACGACAAAGTCTCCCGCCTCCTAGGGCTGGGCTACCCGGGCGGGCCGGTCATCGATAAGCTGGCTAGCCGCGGAAAACCCACCATCGACTTCCCGCGCGGCATGTCGCGCGCCGAGGACCTGCGCGGCGAGCACCGGCATGATTTTTCCTTCTCGGGATTGAAAACCTCCGTTGCGCGCTATGTGGAGCGCGCCGAAAAGGCCGGCGAGACCATCTCCGTGGAGGATGTATGCGCCTCGTTCCAAGAGGCCGTGGCCGATGTGCTCACCGCCAAGGCCATTCGCGCCTGCGAGGATACCGGGGCGAAGGTGCTCCTGCTCGGTGGCGGCGTGGTGGCCAATTCCCGGCTGCGGGAGCTAGCCGCCGAGCGCTGCGACGCCGCTGGTGTGGAGCTGCGCGTGCCGCGGTTTAACCTGTGCACCGATAACGGCGTGATGATTGCCGCCCTTGGCGCCCAGCTCATTCATGAGAGGGCTGCACCGTCGAGCCTGGGTATTGGCACTGATACGCAACTGGACGTGGAAGAGCCGCAGTTAACCTAAAGTTCTTCTTCCTCGCACTGCGAGGTGGGGGAAGCGGCGGTAACCTTTAACGAGTTCACGCCTTCTCCGCTTTAAAGGAGCTTTCTCTCATGACCGTTGGTTTCCTCGTCAACCCCGATCTCACTCGCCGCAAAATCGAGTTCGAATTAGAACACGCCAACCAGTTCTTGGGCGGCACCACCGAGGATCGCGTCTCCGTCGTCTTTCAAGATGACGGCACGACCTACGCCGCGCTCTATAACCCAGAAGCCAAGCAGGAAGGCGCCGAGCCCAACCCGGTAGCATCCCTAGCGCGCAATGCCGCGGACACTGGAAACTCCGCCTTTTTGCAGGATCCCATCCGCGCTATTAGCGGCCCGGTCATCTTCGTGGATGCAGAGGGCGAGGAGGACTCCATCGATGAGGTCATCGCTTCCGTCGAGCACGGCATCCGCGCGGTGAAAAACTACCGCGAGGATTTTCCTGACGAGTACACGCTCTGGCGCGCGGCGGTCATTAACTCCACGAAGAGCGCGTAAGCACCCCTCCTTTAGCTCTCGGTGTGGCGCAGCCACATTAGCACGGCCTTGACGCGGCGATTGGCGTCTTCTGGCCGAAACCCGAGCTTGAGAAAAACATTGGAGACGTGCTTGCTTACCGCCCCGGCGGTTAAGACCAGCTTGCCTTCGATCTCTTGATTGCTCAAGCCCTGCGCCATAAGCCCCAAAACCTCGCGTTCGCGGGCGGTTAATTGGCTCAGCCCCGTGCGCCGCGCGGAGAGCAGGGCGGTGACCACTTCTGGATCGACCACGGTGCCACCGCCCGCCACTTCTTCTAGGGTGCGTACGAATTCGTCCACATCGGATACGCGCTCCTTGAGCAGGTAGCCGAATCCGCCGTGCTCTAAAAGCCGGTCCAAGTAGCTTGCCGCCACGTATTGGCTGAGCACCACCACCGGTTGCGACGGGTCTGCCGCACGCACATCGTGCACGGCGCGCAGCCCATCATCGCTCATGGTGGGCGGCATGCGGACATCGCTAATGATCAGATCGAAGTCATCGCTGTCCGCGCAGGCGCGCAATTTCTCCGCATCGTTGACGGCGGTCACGCTATGGCCCAGTGTCGTTAACAGCTGCTCCAGCCCGGCGCGCAAGAGGGCAGAATCTTCTGCCAATAAGAGTTTCATCGGGCCTCCTTCAGCGGTAGTGACATGGTTAAGGTTGCTCCTTGTCCTTCTGCGTGCGCGGGGGAGAAGTCGACGCTGCCGCCGAGCGCCGCGGCCCGCTCGCGCAGCCCGGCCAGGCCAGTGCCCCCAGTCGTTCCCGCGGTCTTTCTGGTGTCCGTGCCGGCAGTCGCGTCGGCGCTGGTATCAGCACCGACACGGGAATGCGCGGTGCTAGACGCGCTAGGGCCCCCTCCTGTAGAGAGGCCACCGGTGCCGTTATCGCGGACCCTGAGGCGAAGATCGTCGCCAAAACAGATGGACACGGTGGCGGCGGTGGCCGCGCCGTGGGTGGAGGCGTTGGTCAGCGCCTCTGCTACCGCGTGGTAGGCCAGCAGCGCCGTGGTTTCCCCAATCGATCGCTCCGCGCCTTCGACGTGCAGTTCCGCGTCGAGCCCGCTGTGGGCCAAGAGCTCATCGAGGGCAGGGATGAGGCCGTCATCGAAAAGCACTTGTGGCGCAATGCCGCGCACGGTAGCGCGCAGGGCGGATAGGGCTTGGGTGGCGTTATGTTCGGCATCGGCAAGCGCCTGCTGAGCCTCGGGCGGGGACTGGAGTTTTGCCGCGGCCAGGTTGAGCTTGAGCGCGGTGAGGTACTGCTGGGGGCCATCGTGGAGCTCGCGCTCGATGCGGCGGCGCTCACCCGAAAAGGCATCAATAAGCGTGGCGCGCGAGGCCGCCAACTCCTGGGCAGAGGGGCTCAGGGCGAGCCGGGTGAGGGAAATGGAGGCCTTGACCAGCAGGCGGTTGAGCACCACCAGTAGGACGAAGAGCACGGCGGCCGCGAGCCAGCACACGACAAAAATCAATGGGCGATTATCGGTGGTCCACTCGCCGACGTTGAACTCGGCCTGCGGAATAAACGGCGCGATAACCAGTACGCCCGCGACAAAACCGACAGAGACCCAGTTGGCAAAGCAGGCCACGCAAATAAGAAGCTGCAGTAAAAGGTGATAAAACTGCTGCCAATCAAACCAACGGTTGGCCCGCCGTGGGGGAATATCAACGCCCATCCACTTCGCACCAAAACGGCCGATAAACTCCGCGGCGCGGGCTACCAGCGGAATCCACGGCAGCATGAGCACCGAAATCACCAGTCCCGGAAGGGCAAGTATTCCGAGGACGAGGCTCCACCCGTTGGCCTTGACAGTTCGCATATCCGTTCAGCCTAGCCGCCGCGCCGGGGTGGTGGCAGTAGAGCTAGCCCCACCATTTTTCGGGCAGCCTTCCCCATCGCGCGTGCGGGGCACGGCCGGTGGAATGGAAGGCATGTTAAAAGCACAAAATCTGAGCAAGCGCTACGGCAGCCATACCGCACTCGCCGAGGTGGACCTAAGCATCGAGCCGGGGGAATTTGTCGCGATTATGGGGCCATCCGGCAGCGGCAAGACCACGCTGTTGAACCTGCTATCCGGGCTGGATAAGCCCAGTTCCGGCACGGTCAACGCGCCGGCCCGCACAGAGCGCGCCTTCGTATTCCAGGACTATAACCTGCTGGAATCGCTCAACGCCCGCAAAAATGCCACGTTGACCGCGCACTTTTCCGGCCGGCGCTGCACCCGGGACGCGGTGCAGAAGACCTTCGAGTCTTTGGGGCTTGACGGGCTGGAGCGCCGCCTGCCCGCGCAGCTGTCCGGCGGTCAGCAGCAGCGCGTCGCCGTTGCGCGCGCCTTGCTGGCCGGTGCGCCGTATATCTTTGCTGATGAGCCCACGGGCGCGCTTGACGATGCCACCGCCCAGCTCGTCCTCACCCACCTCCGCACCGCCGCACGGGGTGGGGCCGCGGTGGTCATGGTGACCCACTCGCACCTCGCCGCAGAGGCCGCCGACCGCATCATTGAGCTCCAGGAGGCCAACCATGCTGGTGTGGCTTAAGGACTTACAAAGCAATTGGCTCTCATGGCTTGCCGTGGCGCTAACCATGGTGGTTTCCTCGGCCGCGTGCGCGCTGGCGGTATCGATGCTGGTGGCCACCTCGGACGCGGACGAAGATCCCACTGGGCCGCTCGGCGGCACCGTGCTGGGCATGGCGGTCTGCGCCGTTGTGTTGATCACGTTGTCCCAGATGCGGCTGATCATTGAGGAGCGCGAACCCGTGTACCGTTCGTGGCGCATGATCGGCATGCCTGGGTGGATGATCAATAGCTTCATCGTGGGGCAGGTGAGTGCCGTGAGCGCTATCGCGGCGCTCATCGGGACCTTCCCGGCGCGCCTATTGGTCGACCCCATGGCCGCGGCCTTTCGCAGCGACGGGATTCCCATGCCGGAGTTGGCCATTACCCCGCTGGTCATCCGCATCGCCGTATCCGTCTGCGTGGCATCGGCGGTCTGCGGTGCCCTCATACCGCTGCGCCGGGTCTTTCGCCCGCGGGTGGAACCGCGCCCGGTGTGGGTAGTGCTGCGCTGCCTTGTTGCCGTTGGTTTGGTAGGCGGTGCCGTCTACGGCTGCCTGCAGATAGAGGATCCGGGCGATAGCCTCGCCGCCTCTATGGGGCTGGTCATCCTGGTTGCACTCATGACGCCGTGGCTGATGCCCGCCGTGGACCAATGGACGCGCTTGTGCGGCATCGCCGGGGCCAACGTGCGGGTGCGCCGCCGCTTTTCCGTGCCTCATATCGTGCCGTGGGTGCTGCTCGGCGGCCTGATCGTGGCGGTGGGCTCTGGGGTGATGATGCTCAAAGGTACGGACAGCCTCGACACCCTGTCATCGGGGCGAGTCTTCGCGGCATTCCTCGGCCCAGTCGTTGCCCCAAGCATCGTTGGTGCGGTGTTGACCTCACTCATCATGCGCTCGCGCATCGCCAGCGATGTGCGCGGCCTGCGATTGGCCGGCGCCGCGCCGGTGGCGTGGGCGCGGGTGCAGGTGGGCGAGGCCTTCTGCCTGACCATTACTGCCGCGGCCATAGTCATCACCTTGAGCGTGACGGTGGTCGCGCTGCTCAACCACCTGTTGCATCCCGATTTCTATTCCGGGATGAGCGCGCTGTGGGAGGGGCTTGCCGGAGTGTGGTGGGCGCCATTCGGTCTAATTTTTGGCGCCATGTTTCTTGCGCTGTGTGCGGTCAAGCTCATTCTCGCGGGATTCCTGCGCTCAACCGCCCAGATCCGTACAAACTGATGGATGGATCGCCGATATTCTGATGGGTAGAACGCACTCAAACTGATGGGTGAAACTCTGATATTCTGATGGGTAGAACGCACTCAAACTGATGGATGGGTTTAAAATGACTGGTCAAGAAGGCTATTTTTATCTCCCGCGAGTAGAGGATTCGCGGCTTCATGGAGCCCTGCAGCGATCCGGTGGAGTGTTGATAGAAGGCCCAAAGGGCTGTGGGAAATCCGCGACCGCTCGGCAAATTGCGGGCAGTCTTGTCCAGGTGGATACGGATTTAAACCTCGACATGCAGCTCAGCACCGTCCCGGATTTGGCGTTGGAGGGGGATACGCCGCGAGTTTTTGATGAGTGGCAAGAAAAACCGCAGTTGTGGAACTTGGTGCGGCATGAGATTGACCGTCGGCAAGCGCCTGGGCAGTTCATTCTTACTGGGTCGACTGCGCCAATGGAGGAACAATCCAGGCACTCGGGTGCGGGGCGCATAGCCAGGCTGCGGATGAAGACCTTCAGTTTTTATGAGTCGGGGCATTCTAATGGCGCAGTATCATTAGCCGAATTGGTAGCTCAGGAATCCCCGCAGTCGAATGGGGAAACGGTCGTGGATGTTGCAGGGGTCATTACGCGCATGGCGCATGGCGGCTGGCCCGCAAACCGGAATTATTCCGTTGAGGCGGCGCAGGAGAATCTGCGCAGTTATATCGATACTGTGGCCCACGTGGATATTAATGCCGCCGATGGTGTGCGAAGGGATCCGGTAAAAGTAACGACACTTATTCGTTCGCTTGCCCGTGGGGTAGCCACAGAACAGTCCATTTCTTCTATTGCTGCCGATATTGGCGCGCAAAGGGCTACGGTCAGCGAGTACCTTGCTGCGTTGCAGCGCATCTTCATCGTGGAAGAACAGCTGGCGTGGTCGTCTCATCTGCGCTCGCGGGCTAGTCTGCGAACGGCACCGAAGAGGCATCTGGCGGATCCGGCGTTGGCCGCTGCTGCCGTGGACGCGTCCCCAGACAAGTTGCTGCGCAACCTTGCCTTTGCCGGGCAGCTTTTTGAATCCCAAGTAGTCCACGACTTAGCGGTGTTAAGTGGAAAGCGTATTTTTCACGCCCGTGACGCATCTGGGCTGGAAGTAGATGCGGTATTTGAGCTGGCAGGCAGGACCGTTTTCGTAGAAATTAAATTGGGGCAAAGCCAAGAGATCATTGAGAAGGCGGCAAGCAATTTGCAGGCCTTCGCAGAGCGCTTTGAATGGGAGGTCCCGCCCGTCTTAATGATCGTGACGGGAGGAAACCTGAGCTTTCGGCATCCGAGCGGAGTACACGTGGTGTCCCTGACGCACTTGGCGCCGTAGCGCGGTCCGGCAGCGGGGATCGCGTCATTGTTGAGGGTTAGCAGTCACGAGGGTAGAGTGCTAATCAGGTTGTTTGACCCACAGTTGTTCACCCGCGACGACGGCTGTGCTGGACATCCACAACCGGCACGCGCGCGCCATTAAGGTGCGCAAACGAACAATACGGAGGAAACATCATGGCAACTATTAAGCCGCTTGAGGACCGCGTCCTCGTACAGATCGTAGAAGCAGAATCCACCACCGCATCCGGCCTGGTTATCCCGGATTCGGCAAAGGAAAAGCCGCAGGAAGCAACCGTTATTGCCGTCGGCCCGGGCCGCTGGGAAGACGACGATGACCGCATCCCCATGGACGTTAAGGAAGGCGACACCGTTGTCTTCTCCCGCTACGGCGGCACCGAGCTGAAGTACGACGGCGAAGAGTACTTGCTGCTGAGCCAGCGCGACATCCTCGCCATCATCGAGAAGTAGGAACTACTTATGGCAAAGCTTATTGCATTCGACCAAGAAGCCCGCGAGGGAATTCAGCGCGGCGTCGATACGCTGGCTGATGCCGTCAAGGTCACCCTCGGCCCGCGCGGCCGCAACGTCGTATTGTCCAAGGCCTTCGGTGGCCCGACCGTTACCAATGACGGCGTGACCATCGCCCGCGATATCGACGTCGAGGAGCCCTTCGAGAACCTCGGCGCGCAGCTGGTTAAGTCCGTTGCGGTCAAGACCAACGACATCGCCGGCGACGGCACCACCACCGCGACCTTGCTGGCCCAGGCGCTTATCTTTGAGGGCTTGCGCAACGTTGCAGCCGGCGCTAACCCAATTGAGCTCAACCGCGGCATCTCCGCAGCGGCGGAAAAGGCCGTCGAGGAGCTCAAAGCACGCGCCACTCCGGTCAACTCCGCCTCCGAAATCGCGCAGGTAGCCACCGTGTCCTCCCGCGATCCGGAGGTCGGCGAGATGGTTGCCGGCGCCATGGAAAAGGTGGGAAAGGACGGCGTCGTCACCGTCGAGGAGTCCCAGACCATGGACTCCACCGTGGATGTCACCGAAGGTATTTCCTTTGACAAGGGCTACCTTTCCCCGTACTTCGCTACGGAGGAAGAGACTAACCACGCCGTGCTTGACGATGCCGCCATTTTGCTCGTCCGCAACAAGATTTCTTCCCTGCCGGATTTCTTGCCGCTGTTGGAAAAGATTGCGGAGACCAACCGCCCGACCCTCATCATCGCGGAAGACGTTGAGGGCGAGCCGCTGCAGGCGCTCGTGGTCAACTCCATCCGCAAGGTCCTGAAGGTTGCCGCCGTGAAGGCACCGTACTTTGGCGAGCGCCGCAAGGGCTTCATGGATGACTTGGCCGTAGTTACCGGCGCCACCGTGGTGGACCCTGAGGTGGGCGTCAACCTGAACGAAGTCGGCCTCGAGGTGCTGGGTTCCGCGCGCCGCGTGACCATCACCAAGGAAGACACCGTGCTTGTCGATGGCGGCGGCAGCGCCGCAGCCCTCGATGATCGCCGTGAACAGATCCGCGGCGAAATCGCCCGCACCGACTCCACCTGGGATAAGGAAAAGCTCGAGGAGCGCTTGGCTAAGCTCTCCGGCGGCGTCGCCGTTATCCGCGTTGGTGCCGCAACCGAGACCGAGGTCAACGAGCGCAAGCTGCGCGTCGAGGACGCCATCAACGCCGCCCGCGCGGCCGTAGAAGAAGGCGTCATCGCCGGCGGCGGTTCCGTGCTGGTGCAGATCTCTAAGGAACTCGAGTCCTTTGCCCAGGACTTCGAGGGCGAGGCTAAGGTCGGCGTGCTCGCCGTCGCCCGCGCTCTGACCCGACCGGCATTCTGGATCGCAGAAAACGCAGGCCTCGATGGCTCTGTCATCGTCTCCCGCGTTTCTGAGATGGCCAACGGTGAAGGCTTTAACGCCAACTCCCTGGAGTACGGCAACCTCATTGATAACGGCATCATCGATCCCGTGAAGGTCACCCACTCCGCAGTGGTCAATGCCACCTCCGTTGCCCGCATGGTTCTTACCACCGAGGCATCCGTCGTGGAAAAGCCGCAGGAAGAAGATAACGCTGAGGCCGGCCACGGCCATCACCACCACTAATTCCTGCGCTATACCTAGCCCCATAGCCCGCCGCGCCTTCCCCGCCTTATTGGGGAGGCTGCGGCGGGCTTCTGGCTTATACGTAAAGCACGCGGGAACCACATAACCCGTGCGATGCCACGGTAGGCCTTTTTAGCCGCCAGCGGCAGCAGAAGAGAGGATAGTTCACAAAAGGCGCCAAGCTTAGGGGTCCTCCTCAGCTGGAGGTTGCCTCGTCTTTAGCGGCACGCCCCAGGACTTAGCGGGCTCGAAGGAGTCCCTCACAGGGCGTTATTTGCAGCAGGCGCTTGCTACGCAGGGATAATTCGGAACCCCGCACTCCCGCCCGCCACGAACGCGGTGTGTGGGCTCTGCGCGCTAACTTAATTTTTGGGTTAAGCGTTGACCGTCTCGCGGCGACGCTTGCGCAGCGCCACCACGCGCTCAGACTCGCTCATGCCGCCCCAGACGCCATACGGTTCGGCCGAACGCAGGGCGTGCTCGCGGCAGAGCTCGATAACCGGGCAGGAATTGCAGATGGCCTTGGCGCGATTTTCGCGCTGGGCGCGGGCTCGGCCACGCTCTCCGTCTGGATGGTAAAACACGTCCGAGTTTTCACCGCGGCACGCACCTTGCAACTGCCAATCCCATACATCTGCAGTAGGTCCGAGAAGAGACTTGGACTGAGACACGTTTCTTAAGCTCCTTATAACAGGACGAGAATTCTTACGCTGGCGGCCGGTGGAGAGTCATCCGCGAACCGCAACGATTTGTAGTGTGTCGCGTCTTGGTAAACAAAGGGTTACTAGTATTTAACTTCTAGGTATTGTATCTATTTATGGGACTCGTTAGCGCCCATTTACCTGCAATAATGGCTAAGGTTAACGAATTATGAATTTTCCTCTTTCTATTGTGCAGGGGCCATAAACCCGCCTTCAAAGCGGGTACAACCGCTGGGCACGGGTTTCTTGGTGGGGTTTTCTTTGCTGGGGCATCGCCAAGCAAGGGCAGTGCCGAGGCGGAGGTGTGCAAGGCAGTTGTCCCTTTGCACTCCCTGCCCCAGAGGAAATATGGTTGAATATCGATTTAATAGTCTGCAGAGGGTGCACTCGTGAGCGATAAGGATAAAGAGCTAGCGGATCTCGTTCCGCTGGCCGCTGGTGGAAGCCGCCGCGCACTGCAATCTATCCTGCAAATTATTCATCCGCAGGTGCTGCACTATTGTCGTGCGCGCATCGGTGGCGGGCGCCAGCCCACCGCGGAGGACGTGACCCAAGAAATCTGCCTCGCCGTCGCCACATCTATCGAATCCTATGAAGATAAGGGCCGACCCTTCATGGCCTATGTCTACGGCATCGCTTTTAATAAGGTAACCGATGCCCACCGCGCCATGGGCCGCGATCGCTCCACGCCCGCCGAGGAGCTTCCAGAAAGCACCGCAAACGAGGCGACTCCCGAGGAATGGGCGCTAGAAAATGATGGTAGTAACAGAATGCGCGCCTTGCTCGATACCTTAAGTGACAAGGCAAAAAACATCGTTATTTTGCGCGTGTTCGTTGGGCTTTCGGCAGAAGAAACCGCCGATATCGTGGGGTCTACCCCGGGCGCGGTTCGCGTCGCACAGCACCGAGCTCTCGCACAATTGCGAAAGGCCCTTGGGCAACAATTAGCCACCGAGGGCTAAAGCCACAACCCCCGCTCTAGAGACACGCGTAAACCTTAAGAAAGGAAGGAGGGACAGAAACCATCATGGCCTCCAAGCATTCTAAAAAGAATAACGATGACCTGACGGAGCAGCTCCAGCCCTTGGTAGATGATGATGCATTCCTCACCGAGCTGTCGCAGGGCAAGGATCCCTCCAATGGCAGCGATGAGCTCGCTGGGCTGCTGTTGGGGCTGAAGGGGGACATCGATAAGCAGATGCCGCCAGCCCCGCGCGTGGATGGGGTAGAGGAAGAACCGGCCGTCATCAGCCTCGATAAGGCGCGGTCTCGCCGGCGCAATCGCCCCGTGATGCATGGACTTATCGGCGCGGCCGCCGCCACAGTCATCCTCGCCGGTGCGGGCGGGGTCATGGTTAATTCTGGCGTATTTGATAGGCCGGATGAGACCCGCAACGTGGAGTTGGCCGGCACCTTAGATGAGATGGAATCCCGCGCGGCAGAGGGAGATATCGAAGGTGCGCGCGAGCTTATGAAGGAAGCCCGCACCAAGCTCGAAGAGGCTGAAGGCAAAGAAGAAAATGCCATCGCCGCCAAGGAAGAAGCCGAAAAGAAGCGTCCTGCCCGCCCGAAGACGAAAACCGTGATGGAAACCGCCACCGAGACCGCGCCGGGCCAAAAGTCGCAGGAGAATCCTGAGCCAGCGCCGAAGACCGTAACGGAAACGCAGTACGAGACCTCAACCGTGGTGGTAACGGAGCAGGCGCCAGCGAATCCGCAGCCGGAGACGCGCGAGCCCGAAGAAGCACCCACCACAACTATTCAGTTGGGGGCGGGCGCCGAGTAGCGAGGGCAGTGCTACAACCCTAGCGGCCCTCGAGGCCGTCCAAGTAGCCTAGCGCGTAGTCCCACGGCACGTAGCGGCGCGGGTCGGGTTCTGCTCCAGGCTCGTGCACTGGGGCGAGCTCGCCCGCCAGCGTTGCGCGCATATTGGCGGCCATAATATCCCACTCGTAGAAGTGGTTTTCCTGGCAGTCTTCACACAGGAAGAAGATGCCATCGATCCCGCGCGGGCCGAGCACACTTGCGAATTTCTCTACCAGGGCGAGATCGTGGATGAGGGCGAGGCGGTCTTCATCGGAAAGCGGCATGACCTGCTCGTCCTCCTCCAGGAAGGAGGCGGGGTCATTCGGATCGTCTGCAAAAGGATCGCGGGGCATATTGGCGAAGAAGTTCACGCCTGCGAGCCTATTGAACTTGCCCGCTTAAGGCAATTAACCCCTAGCCTGAATGGTGTCATTGGCCGGGCACACACTACAGTTGGGGTAGCCGCTGAACCTGTTTAAGGAGATACCTCGATGAGCGATTACCCTATTCACACTGGTGGAGATGACCCGAACAAGGTAGCCCTGCGCGGCTTGACCTTCGACGACGTGCTTCTTTTGCCCGCCGAGTCCAATATCGTGCCCTCTGAGGTCGATACCGGCGCGCAATTTACCCGAAATATTCGCCTGGGCGTGCCGCTGGCATCCGCAGCGATGGATACCGTAACCGAGGCCCGCATGGCCATCGCCATGGCGCGCCAGGGCGGCATCGGCGTGCTGCACCGCAACCTGTCTGCGGAAGCGCAGGCTGAGCAGGTAGAAATCGTCAAGCGCTCTGAGTCCGGCATGGTTACGGACCCGGTCACCGCCCGCCCCGAGATGACCATTGGCGAGGTCGATGCCCTGTGCGCCCGCTTCCGCATTTCCGGCCTGCCGGTCGTGGATAAGGACGGCACCCTGCTGGGCATTTGCACCAACCGCGATATGCGTTTCGAGCCGGACTTTGATCGCAAGGTCAGCGATGTCATGACCGCGATGCCGCTCGTCGTCGCGCGCGAGGGCGTGTCCAAGGACGAGGCCCTAGAGCTGCTGTCGGCCAATAAGGTAGAAAAGCTACCTATTGTTGATGCCAATAACAAGCTCATTGGCCTTATCACCGTCAAGGACTTCGTCAAATCCGAGCAGTACCCCAACGCCTCCAAGGATGCTTCCGGTCGTCTGTTGGTTGCCGCGGGCATTGGTACCGGCGAGGAGTCCTATCAGCGCGCCGCCGCGCTTGTCGATGCCGGCGTTGACGCCCTCGTCGTCGACTCCGCCCACGCCCACAATAACCGCGTGCTCGAGATGGTCTCCCGCGTGAAGAAGGACTTTGGCGACAAGGTCGATGTCATCGGCGGCAACCTTGCCACCCGCGAGGCAGCCCAGGCGATGATCGACGCCGGCGCGGACGCCATCAAGGTCGGCATCGGCCCGGGATCCATCTGCACCACACGCGTCGTGGCCGGCGTTGGTGCGCCGCAGATCACCGCGCTGATGGAAGCCGCAGCCGTCGCCGCCCCCGCGGGCGTGCCGGTCATCGGCGATGGCGGCATGCAGTACTCCGGTGACATCGCCAAGGCGCTGGCCGCCGGTGCCGATACCGTCATGCTGGGCTCCATGTTCGCCGGCACCACCGAGGCGCCCGGTGACATCGTGGTCTACCAGGGCAAGCAGTACAAGCGCTACCGCGGCATGGGCTCCATGGGCGCCATGCAGGGCCGCGGGCTTTCCGGCGAAAAGCGTTCCTACTCCAAGGACCGCTACTTCCAGGCCGACGTGCGCAGCGAGGACAAGCTGGTGCCAGAAGGCGTGGAGGGTCGCGTGCCCTTCCGCGGCGAGATCGATGCCATCGTGCACCAAATCATCGGCGGCCTGCGCGCGGCCATGGGCTATACCGGATCGGCCACCCTAGATGAGCTCAAGACCAAGCGATTTGTCCAGATCACCGCCGCGGGCCTGAAGGAATCCCACCCGCACCACCTGCAGCAAATCGCCGAAGCCCCGAACTACCGCTAGGACAAACATGCGTGAATACGCCGAAATCGGCATCGGCCGCGAGGCCCGCCGCACCTTTGATTTAGACCAGGTCTCCATCGTTCCCCAGCGCCGCACGCGCTCGTCCAAGGACGTGGATACCACGTGGAATATCGATGCCTATACCTTCGATACCCCCTTCGTTTCGCACCCCACCGATGCGCTCGCCACGCCCGAGTTCGTCATCGAGATGGGCCAGCAGGGCGGGCTCGGCGTCATCAACGCCGAAGGGTTGTGGGGCCGCCACGAGGACCTTGAGGGTGCCTTGGCACGCATCTATTCCCAGCCGGGCGATAACTCCACCATCCAGGAATTGCACGCCGCCCCGCTTGACGATGCCCTCCTTGCCTCCCGCATTGCCCAAGTGCGCGAGTCCGGTGTGACCGTCGCCGTGCGCGTCTCGCCCCAAAATGCCCGCGAGATGGCGCCGAAGGCCATTGCGGCTGGGGCCGAGTTACTGTTCATCCAGGGCACGCTGCTGTCCGCGGAGCACGTCGCCACGGGCGGCGAGCCGCTGAACCTGAAGGAATTTATCGGCTCGCTCGAAGTGCCCGTCATCGCCGGTGGCGTGGCGGACTACACCACGGCGCTGCACCTAATGCGCACAGGGGCGGCCGGCGTCATCGTGGGCGCGGGCGTGACGACCAACGCGGAAACCGTCGGCATCGATACCGCCATGGCCACCGCCATTGCCGATGCCGCCGCGGCCCGCCGTGACTACCTCGACGAGACCGAAGGTCGCTACGTGCACATCATTGCGGATGCGGAATTCGATAACTCCGGGACCATCGCCAAGGCCTTTGCCTGCGGTGCCGATAGCGTCGCGCTCGGCCCCCTTCTCGCCCAGGCCCGAGAGGCAGGCGGTAGGGGATGGTACTGGCCGGCTACCGCAGGCCACCCGCGGTTCCCGCGCGGATATGCGCAGTTCGCCGGCGTCGATACCGACCTCGATGTGGATTTTCTTACCGCAGGCGATGCCGCACCCGCGGCTGCGCCGAGCCTGGAAACCGTGCTGCATGGCCCATCCAGCGAGCCATTCGGCCGCACCAACCTTGTGGGTGCGCTGCGGCGTGCCCTCGCAAAGTGTGGGTACACCGACCTGAAGTCGTTCCAGAAGGTCGAGCTCGCGGTGCGCTATTAAGTAGCACGCGGCGCGCCTCGCATCGTGCGGGACCCGCGCCGCACCGCTGCGCCCCTCGCAGCTGCACTCCCGCCCCCCCTTGCATGGCGAGTTGCCTGTGCGGCCCGCGCCCCACGGCGCGAAAGCCGCCGCAATGCCCCACATAGGTAAGCGCTTCCTGGGCCGCGGGGCCTATGGGTTAGACTATGGGGCGTGACTAAGCCAAATACTACCCCGCGCCCAGTCCTCGTCGTGGACTTTGGCGCTCAGTACGCGCAGCTCATTGCCCGCCGCGTGCGCGAGGCCAAAATCTACTCCGAGGTTGTTTCCAACTCCGCCTCCATCGAGGAAATCAAAGCCAAGGACCCCGCCGCGCTCATTTTGTCTGGCGGCCCGTCGTCCGTCTATGCCGACGGCGCCCCGGCGCTCAAGCCTGAGCTGCTAGAGCTTGGCGTTCCGGTCTTCGGCATTTGCTACGGATTCCAGGCCATGAACCACATTCTCGGCGGTACCGTATCGTCTACCGGTGAGCGTGAATACGGCCGCACCGATATCGACGTCAAGGGCGGCATCTTGCACGAGGGCCTCGAGCCCACGCACAAGGTGTGGATGTCCCACGGCGACGCCGTCGCCGCCGCCCCCGAGGGCTTCGACGTAACCGCTACCTCCGCCGGCGCCCCCGTCGCCGCGATGGAGTGCCCGGCCAAGCAGATGGCCGGCGTGCAGTACCACCCAGAGGTGTTGCACTCGCCGCACGGCCAAGAAGTGCTTACCCGCTTCCTCACGGAGATTGCCGGTCTGGAGCAAAACTGGACCGCCGATAATATCGCCGAGCAGCTCATCGCGGATATTCGCGCCCAAGTAGGCGAGGAGGGCCGCGCTATTTGCGGCCTGTCCGGCGGCGTGGATTCTGCCGTGGCCGCGGCCTTGGTGCAGCGCGCCATCGGCGATCGCCTGACCTGCGTCTTCGTCGACCACGGCCTGCTGCGCGCGGGCGAGCGCGAGCAGGTCGAAACTGACTTCGTGGCCTCGACCGGCGCCAAGCTGGTCACTGCCGACGAGCGTTCGGCCTTCCTCAAGAAGCTGGCGGGTGTTAGCGACCCCGAGGAAAAGCGCAAGGCTATCGGTGCGGAGTTCATTCGCTCCTTCGAGCGCGCCGTGGCCGGCGTGCTTGCCGATGCCCCCGCCGGCTCCACCGTCGACTACCTCGTCCAAGGCACCTTGTACCCGGACGTCGTCGAATCCGGCGGCGGCGACGGTACCGCCAATATTAAGTCGCACCATAACGTCGGCGGCCTCCCAGATGACGTCGAGTTCGAGCTCGTCGAGCCGCTGCGTCTACTCTTTAAGGACGAGGTGCGCGCGGTGGGCCGCGAGTTGGGCCTGCCGGAAGAGATCGTCGGCCGCCAGCCCTTCCCAGGCCCCGGCCTGGGCATCCGCATCATTGGTGAGGTTACCGAGGATCGCCTCGAGACCTTGCGCCAGGCGGATCTGATTGCCCGCACCGAGCTGACCAACGCCGGCTTGGACGAGGAGATTTGGCAGTGCCCGGTCGTGCTGCTTGCCGATGTCCGCTCCGTCGGCGTCCAAGGCGATGGCCGCACCTACGGCCACCCCATCGTGCTGCGCCCGGTATCTTCCGAGGATGCCATGACCGCGGACTGGACCCGCTTGCCGTATGACGTGCTAGAGAAGATCTCCACCCGCATCACCAACGAGGTTAAGGACGTCAACCGCGTGGTCTTGGATTGCACCTCCAAGCCACCGGGAACCATCGAGTGGGAGTAAAAACCACAAAACGGCATGCGTAGAAGGCGCTCAGTGCTTGAGCGCCTTTTCGCATGCCTGCGGCTAGTTACGGGGTGTCACCGGTGGCCGCCAGACGATGCGACCGCCCACTCTTTCTAGCCGCCCGCGCCGGGGCGGGGCATTGGGATCGTCGTCGTTGATGCCGTTGTGGTAAGCACAGCACACGACGAGGTTGTTCATATTGGTCTCCCCACCGCGGCTCCAGGCCGTGAGGTGGTGGACCTGGGATAAATCGGCCGGCTGATTGCATCCGGGCCAGGCGCAGCGCGGATTTTCCGCGGCCGCCATCATCCTCTGCTTATCGGTGGCCACGCGCGCCGTGCGGTAGAGGTTGACCGGCCCCTCCACCGGATGTACGAGGGTGACATAGCCCGTTTCACCGTCACCGCTGCCGCTGAGGCCGGGGGCGGAATAGCCGGCATCGTTAAGCACGCGGCGCAGGTACTCGGTTCCGGACATGGTCGCGCCATTGGTGAGATCGAGCTGCACGTCGTCGCCGTGGCCATCGCGAATGCGAATGAATTTCTCCAGCGGCACGACGGCGTTGGTGACCACCGTGGAACGCGCGGCGCTGCCTGTACCGAAGAAGATATCTTCCACCGCCTGCAGCGGCTTTTTATCGGCGGCCGTAATCGCGCCCTGCAGATCCGCAATGAAGCGGGAGGTACCCGTAATGGCGAGCGTCCAGTAGTCATTGGGGCGCCGATAGGTGCGCACGCCGGGGCTGACCGTGGACTTTTTCATCTCGCGCACCCGGCGCCGGGCGTGTTTGATAATGGCGCTCATCTCCGCGGACATCGCACAGCATTCCGCGCGCAGCTCCCACGCCTGCTTCTTGCTGGGCGCGCGATTAACCACGCGCTCGATGCCGGCGAGGAGGGCAATGGGGTGGGCGTTGGTGCGGGCATCGGCAATGGCGCGGCGCTGCATCCGGCTAAAGGCGGTGCGGCCGTAGTAGCTTTCGCACAAAAGGAGCAGGTCGGCGGCGATGGTATCGGGCGCGCCGCGCTCCATGAGCTCAGACCCAGATAGACCGCGGCACGCGGCGATGATATCCATGCCGGGCGCGAGGGCGGTGAGGTAGGTCTCGAGTGCGTTCATGCCGCCTACGCTAGGGCGGTAGCAGCCCGCGCTCAATTGCTAGGGCAACCGCAAGGGCACAAACTGTGGATAACCCGGATCCGCAGCGCGAAAACTCGGGGAAATCCTGTGGATAAGTCCCCGCAGTGTCGCATGGATTAGACGAAGGCCAGCCGGCGCGTGCCATCCACGTGGGGGAAGGCGATAAAACTTATACATGAGACCGCAACCCACACCAGCGCCGAGCCCCACGCGGGCAGGCCTAGGATGGGCGCGAGCATGATGAGGAGCCATAGAATCATCAGCGGGACTAGCTGCGCGATGGTGGGGATGAGATCGGCATCGTGCCGGTCGGCATAGGATCGCATCTCGCGGCGGTAGGGGTGGGCAAAGACCAAGACGAAGGCCGCCACGAGGCAGACCGCGGCCCCAGATAGGGTGGCGAAGAAATGGGTGCGGGTGGTCAGCAGCGCGACGGTGGCGCCGAGCAGGATGGAGGATCCGAGGCGCACCCACGGCGGGGTGGGGATGGGGGTTGGATTCTCGCGCATAGCACCGTAGGCCTCGTTCAGGTTCATGCGCTTAAGGCTACCATTCGAACATACAGTTGCATGTGTCCGGTTGGGGGTTCATACTGTATGGGTGAGTCAAACGAACGTTCGCCTGGAAAAAGCGGTGGCAGGGTTGGATAGGCCCGACCGCGTTGCGGTGCTGCGCGCCCGCATGCAGGCGATGGAGCAGGAGGATGAAGACGAGCTGGTAGACACCCTTCCCCAGCTGGCGCGGCTACTTCCCGCAGGTGGGCTCGCCCGGCGGAAGGTGGTCTCGTGCGCGGAATGTCCCGCGCTCGTGGTGGAGCTTATCTGCCATCTTACGGCCCGCGGGGGCCATGTGGGGATAGTGGGGTGGCCGGATCTTTCTCTCGCACAGGTTGCCGAAATAGGGCAGCTCAATAACGTGGTCACCGTCCCCGATCCGGGCCTGGAGTCATGGGCAGTAACCAGCGTGCTGGCAGAGGGCATGGACCTTATTATCCACCATGGCCCGCCCGGCGAGCTGAGCCCGGCCAAGGCGCGGCCGGTGTGGGCGAAGATCCGCGGCGGGCAGGCCGCGGTGCTGACCGTGGGTGCGCGGCTGCCGGGCACCGCGGTGCGCATTGGGGCGGAGGTGAGTACGTATCGGGGCATCGGCAAGGGCAGCGGGCGCATCCGCGGCGTGGATATCGATCTTGCGGTGGACTCGAAAAAGGGCACGGCGCGCGGCAGTCTCACCATGGGCGAAGCCCGCAGGTTGGAGGCCGTATGAGGGTGGCTGCGGTGTGGTTTCCGGATTGGCCCATTCAGGCGGTTGCGCAGGCGGGGCCGGTGCTGGTTGCGCGCAATCATGCGGTGCTGGTCTGCGATAGCGCGGCGCGCCGGGCCGGCATTCGGCGCGGGATGCGCCTGCGCCAGGCCCAAGCGATTTGCCCTGAGGTAAAGGTGATGGAGGCGAACCCGGATAGGGACGGCGCGGCCTTCGCGGAGATTGCGGCGGGCTTGGATGCCGTGGCCTCGTCCGTAGAGGTGCTGCGGCCCGGCCTGGCCATCGTGGATGCGGGGGCGGCGCTGCGCTACCACGGGCCGGAGGCGTTGGAGATGCTTGCCGATGCCACCGCGCACGCCGGTTTTGATTCCACCCTTGGTGTGGCAGACGAGATTGCCACGGCCATCATCGCGGCTCGGCACCGCGGGGTAGGCGCGGTGGTGCCGGAGGGAGAGTCGCGGGATTTCTTGGCTGCCCAGCCCGTGAGTGTTTTAGCCGCGGAGGCCGCGCTGGGGTTTTCTGCGGAGTTTGTGGCCCAGCTGCAGAAATTGGGCGTGCGCCGGCTGGGTGATGTGGCGGCGCTGCCGTTTAAGCAGGTGGTTACCCGGTTTGGGCAGCAGGGAAAACGCGCGCATGAGGTGGCGCACGCGCGGGCGGACCAGCGCGTGTCCCCGGAAATGGCGCGGCCTGATCTGTCCGTGAGCAGCGAGCAATCCATCGAGCGCGTGGATGCGGCGGCATTCGTGGCTCGGCACTTGGCCGCGCAGCTGCACGTGCGGTTGGCGGAAGCGGAAGTGGTGTGCGTGCGCCTGCGCGTGGTGGCGGAGCTGGCCACTGGTGAAACTGTGGCCCGGGTATGGCGCACGCACGAGGCGTTGACGGAGCAAGCGACCGCGAACCGGGTGCGCTGGCAGCTGGATGGGTGGCTTACGGCGGCGCGTTCGAGCGGCAAGGACGGTGCCGCGATCGTGCGGCTGGTGCTCGAGCCTGTGGAGGTAGCTAGGCCGCAGGCCGATGGCCTATGGGGCGGGGATGCCTCACAGGAACAAGTCAAGCGGGTAATTTCGCGCGTGCAATCGCAGTTGGGCATAGATCGCGTCTTGCAGCCGCGGGCCGCCGGTGGCCGCGGGGCGGCCGAGCGTATCGAGTACGTTCCCTATGGGGAGCAGCGCGATGCCACGCCGCAAGGCAGCTGGCCGGGCAGGCTCCCCGCGCCGCTTCCCGCGCGCCTAGGCGGTGGGCCGAACCACCCGGCCGCGCGCATTCGGCTTATCGATGCCGCCGCGCGGGACGTCATCGTCACCGCCGAGGCCCTCCTATCCTCTGTACCCGTGGCGCTCGGGTGGGGCGCACACCGCTACCGCGTCATCGGCTGGGCTGGCCCGTGGCCGGTGGATACGCAGTGGTGGACCGAAAAGCCGCAGCACGCGGCGCGGCTACAAATTGTGGGCCAGGCTGAGCGGGAGCAATGCCAGCGCGCCTGGCTCTTGGTGTGGTCAGAGGGGCGCTGGCGCGTGGAGGCGACGTATTAGGAGCGAATATCTACCACGAGGCGCGTGGGATTTTCTAGTACCTGTACGGAATAAGGCTTGCGCTGGTTCATGCCGATGACAAACTGACTGCGCCCCTCATAGGTGCGGCCGTTGACCACTTGGGTAATAACGCCACCGGCAGGTGCCTCGACGATGCCGATGCGCGGCTCGTCGATGCCCGCCTCAAACGGATAGACAACGCCGTCGATATTGACATTGAGCGCGGTATCGCCGGCATAGTTGATGGGCTGGCCGGAGCCTTGCTGCTTGGGATTATCGGCATAATCCACGAACCAGCCCGGGGAGCCTTCGCCCTCAAGCTCGAAGACGGCGCGCTCGAAACCATCGTGCTGGCCCACGCGCACCTTGGTCACCACGAGTTCTGAGGGGGCCTCAGGGCGCAGCGTTTTCATGCTCATATCCGCCTCACCCAGAGGGTTGATGTGCGAGTTTCCCACAGAGGCCGCCATGGTGGTGTCATCCGCTGATTCGGTGCTGCAGCCGGTGAGGAAGGCTGCGGCGGCAAGCAGGAGCGAGAGGCGGGCTTTATACATGACCACTAGAGTATAATTTCTAGTAATTACTGCCTATCGTTGGGGGCAGATCTTGACCGAATTGTTGCCAAATATGTGAGCTGAGTTGCAGACAGGTTAGGCTAGGGTACATGACCGATTTCTGTTCAGATTACCAGGTGGAACCGCTGCCCGGCACGGCGAAAAAAGAGTCCGTGTTTGTCCTCTTTGAGTGGCCCGGCGGCTGGTCGCGCGATGTGCTTGATGGCGATACTTTTGGCCCGGAGCTCACGGCCCAGCTGAAGGAAAAGCTCAACGGTCAGGCCGGGCTGCAATTGATTCGTCGCCCCGGCCGCGATGGCCGCCAAATCGGCACCATGCACCGGTGCTACCTGGTGTGGGCCGAGCAGGGCGTGATGGAATTGATCCTTTTGACCGGCCCGGAAAAGATCCTGGATTTGGATCTCACCGCGCCAGGCCGCAACGGGGGAGGAACCCTCGATACGCCGCTGGTTTTGGTGTGCACCCATGCTAAGCGCGATAAGTGCTGCGCCGTGAAGGGCCGGCCGCTCGCCGCGGAGCTGGTGGAGGATTACCCGGATATGGTGTGGGAAACCTCGCACACGAAGGGGCACCGCTTCGCGCCCTCGGTCATGCTCATGCCCTGGGCCTATTCCTTTGGCCGGATGAATAAAGAAGCCGCCGCGCAGATGATTGCGGCGGCGGCGCAAGGAAAGTATTTCTACCCGGTCAATCGCGGGCGCGGCATCTTCGGCCCGCGCGGCCAGGTGGCGGAGTTGGCGGTAGCGCGCGAGCTTATCGATGACTCCGAGGACCTCTACTACGGCCAGCTCCACGCAGAGGACGAAAAACAGGGCCCCGTGGTCACGCATGCCGATGGCCGGCGGTGGAGCGTGACGCTCGAGCAGCGCGCCGTGGAAGGAGTGGTCTCTTCCTGCGGCGACGCGCCCAAGACCGGCAAGGCGCTTGTAGCCACGGGCGTGGAGCTTATTAGCGGCGCATAACCTTGGAGGAGAGCCAGTTGCCGAAGAACTGCGCGGCCTGCACCAGCACGATGATGATAAGCGTGGCCACGACGGTGACTTCCCACTCGAAGGCGCGGTAGCCGTAGACGATGGCGAAGTCACCCAGTCCGCCGCCGCCGACGTAGCCGGCCATGGCGGACATATCCACGATGGCGATAAACAGGAAGGTATAGCCCAGAATCAGCGGGCCGAGGGCCTCCGGAATGATTACGGAGGTAATGATCTTCCACGGTGAAGCGCCCATGGCGCGGGCGGCCTCGATAACGCCTGGGTCGATGGCCACGAGGTTTTGTTCCACCACGCGCGCTACGGAGAACGTGGCGGCGATGACCATCACGAAGGTGGCCGGCTCGCGGCCGATGGACCCGCCCATCACGGCGACGGTGAGCGGCTGCGCAAACGCCAGCAAAATAATAAACGGGATGGGACGAACGAAGTTCACCAGCAGGTTGACCACCAGGTAGACGGCCTTATTCTGCAGGATGCCGCCCGGGCGGGCGGTATAGAGCAAGATGCCGAGCCCTAGGCCCAGAATGCCGGCGACGACGAGGGTGGTCGAGACCATGATGAGGGTGTCGACGATGGCATCGACAAGCGATCCGCCCAAGCGGTCCCAGTCGGCGGCGGCGAGATAGTTGACGTTCATCGTTCAATCTCCTCAATTTGAGTGGTGGCAGATAGGGCGCGGTAGAACTCTTCGATGGCGGCGTCGTCGCCGCTCAAGCGCACGGTGAGCTTGCCAAAGGAGTGCTGCTGCAAGGTGGTAATACCGCCGTGGACGACGGCGATGGATACGCCCGCATCCTTCAGCTTGGCGGCGGCGCCGAAAAAGCCGGATTCCTCGGTCAGGTTGATGGTAAACAGGCGGCCTTCGTGGGCAAGCAGGTCATCGGTTTCCACCACGTCGGGCTCATTGCGCAACGAGGTGGCGACGAACTTGGCGGCCACGGCGGTCTGGGGATTGGAAAAGACCTGGTAGACGCTGCCTTGCTCCACGACGTGGCCATTTTCCATCACCGCAACCTTATCCGCGATGGAGCGCACGACCTCCATTTCGTGGGTGATGACCACGATGGTGATGCCGAGCTCCTTATTCACCCGGCGCAGCAGGTCGAGGACCTCCTGCGTGGTGGTGGGGTCGAGGGCGGACGTGGCTTCGTCGGCAAGCAGCAGCGACGGATTCGTGGCCAAGGCGCGCGCGATGCCCACGCGCTGCTTCTGGCCGCCGGAAAGCTGCTCCGGGTAGCTTTTTCCCTTATCTCCCAGTCCAACGAAATCCAGCAGCTCCTGCACGCGCTGTTGGCGCTCGCGCTTGCCGATGCCCTGCAGCTGCAGCGGGTACTCAATATTGCCCGCCGCAGTGCGGGAGTTCATGAGGTTAAACTGCTGGAAGATCATGCCGATATTGCGGCGGATGCCGCGCAGCTTCTTTTCGGACATGCCGACGATATTTTGGCCATCGAGCAGCAATTCGCCGGAGGTGGGCGTGTCCAGGCCGTTGATCATGCGGACCAGGGTGGATTTGCCGGCGCCGGAGTAGCCGATGATGCCGATGATTTCGCCGGAATCGACGGTCAAGGAGACATCGTCAAGAGCTTTGACCTCGGCCTTTTTCTGCTGGAAGACCTTGGTGATATTGCGGAACTCGATGCGAGTGCCGTTCTGGGTGGAATCTGCCACGGGTTGCGTCCTTAGCGGGGAAGTGCCAAACCCCGCCGGGGTGAAAACCGGCGGGGTAGAAGGCAAGGGTGATTAGTCCAAATCTGCTTCGAGCTTGTCCAGGATTTCCTGGAGTTCTTCTGGGGTGCGCTCGACCTCGACGGAGGTGCCTGCGGAGTCCTCGTCGACGCCCTTTTGTACCGCATCGGAGTGCCAGAGCTCGGCGAGCTTCTTGATGTCCTCGTTATCGGCGTCTTCCTCGCGAACGGCGAAGACGTTGATATAAGGCTCTGCCTCTTCGGAGTTCGGGTCATCCTGGAAGACGGCGGTGGCCGGGTCGATGCCGGCGCGCTCCAGGAAGGAGTTATTGATAATCGCCGGGGTGCCCTCGCCGTGTGCGGATGGGGTCTGGGCGGCATCGACCGGCACGACCTTGACCTTGGACTTCTTCTCATCGATGTCCAGCGGGGTCGGGGTGATAAGCCCGTCCTTCTTCAAGGTGATAAGGCCAGCCTGGACCAGCACGTTGATGGCGCGGCCCTGGTTGGTGGAGTCATTCGGGATGGCAACTTCTTCGCCCTCGATGCCGTCGAGAGAGTCGTGGCCCTTCCAGAACAGCGCCAGCGGCACGATTTCGGTGGCAACGATGGGCACCAGGTTGGTGCCGTTGCCGTGGTTGTACTCGGCCAGAAACTTCAGGTGCTGGAAGTTATTGGTATCCAGCTCGCCCTGGTTCAGGGCCTGGTTCGGGGTGTTGTAATCCGAGAAGGACTTGATGTCGATGTCGTAGCCGGCGTCCTTGGCTTCTTGCTCAAAGGCAACCCAGGCCTGCTTTGCATCATCGGTGGTGCCAACGGCGATGGTCTTGTCATCATCTGCGTCGGAGGAGCAGGCCACGAGGCTAGTGGCGGCGACGGTAACGGCGGCGGTAGTGGCCGCTGCGCGACGAATCTGCATGAGGTCCCCTTACATGTAGGAGTTTAAATAAATTGACCGTTTAGCAATCTAGCAATAAGCGAACCGCTTTGTCTATTGAACACGTCTCATCGCGCCGGGTTGTATAGAACACTGATTCGACACTACCCTGTGAAGGGTGAAATTTAATGGTGGAAAGGCGCTACCGTGGTCGCGTTTAGAAAGGATACTATCCGGCAAGGATACCGCCGCGCCCGCCGCCGTACATCACCTTGGCGGCGGCGATGACCCCGTCCAGCGCGGGCGCTCCGCTGTGCCCTTTGCGGAGCTACATGCGGTAAGTTCCTATAGTTTTCTCGATGGCGCCGCCGAGCCGGAAGAGCTGGTCGCCCGCGCCCTAGAGCTTGGCCTCGAGGGGTTGGCCGTCGTGGATCGGGATGGCTTCTACGGCCTGATGAAATTTGCGGAAGCCGCAGCTAAAGCGGGCCTTCCGGCCATGTATGGCGCGGAGCTTTCCCTCGCTGAGGGCCCAGTGACCGTGCTGGCGCGCACGCCGGAAGGCTATCGTCGCCTCTCGCGCCTTATTGCCCGCGCGCGGATGGACGCCGGCGAGAAGGGGAGTGTCGCGTACCCGCCCCTAGATGCCGTGGCGCGCGAGCTGGAGGAAGAGTGCTTTTTCCTGCTGGGGTGGGAGGCTATACAAAAAATCGATCACGTTCTCGAAAGAATAAAAATAGACAGCATAGTTCTCGAATATGCGTGCACAATGTCTCCCGAAGATGCGGATCACCACAGTTTCCTGGATAAGTACAATAATCTCCGCGCCATAGCAACCGCTCGACCTGCGGCAGCAACGCGCGACCAGGTACGGCTCGCCGCCGCCAAACGCGCCTTGGCGCACCGCCAATCCCTAGAGGAAGCCGCACCGGATGCCCACCCGATGGGCGCAGGCTGGATGCGCTCCGGCGAGCAGATGGCCCAGTTGCTTCCCGGCCGGCCCGAGCTTATCGCCGAAACCGTGCGCCTTGCCCGCGAGTGCTCCTTTACCTGGGGTGCCCTCGCGCCCAACCTGCCGGACTTTGTCGTCCCAGAGGGGCACACCGAGATGAGCTGGCTCGAACACGAGGTGTGGCGGCGCGGTAAAAAGCGCTACGCCTCGCGCCCGCCCGAAATACAGGCCAAGGCGAAAAAGCAGATGCGGCACGAGCTGGGCATCATCAAGCAGCTGGGCTTTCCGGGCTACTTCCTCATCGTCTGCGACCTGGTGGATTTTTGCCGCCAGGAAAATATCCTCTGCCAGGGGCGCGGCTCGGCGGCCAATTCCGCCGTCTGTTTCGCGCTGGGCATTACCAACGCCGAGCCCATTTCGGCGCAGCTGCTCTTCGAGCGCTTCCTGTCGCCGGATCGCGATGGCCCGCCCGATATCGACATCGACATCGAATCTGGACGGCGCGAGGAGGTCATCCAGTACGTCTATCGCACCCACGGCCGCGACCGCGCAGCACAGGTTGCCAACGTCATTACCTACCGCCGCAAGGGGGCTACCCGCGACGCCGCCCGCGCGCTGGGCTACCCGCAGGGCTCGGCCGATGCGTGGTCAAAGGGCATAGCTGAGCCGCCTGCCGATGTCTCCTTACTCGCCGAGCAATTCCTCGACCAGCCGCGCCACCTCGGCATCCACTCCGGCGGCATGGTTTTATGTGACCGGCCGATCGCGGACGTGGTGCCGATGGAATGGGCCCGAATGGAAGGCCGCTCCGTGCTGCAATGGGATAAGGACGATTGCGCCGCCGCCGGGCTGGTGAAATTCGATCTGCTGGGCCTCGGCATGCTGGAGGCGCTGCACCACATGATCGATGCCGTGCGCGCCACCACCGGTCGCAAGGTGCGCCTGTGGGAGCTCGACTTGGCCGAACCCGCGGTCTATGACATGCTTTGCCGCGCCGATGCCGTCGGCGTCTTCCAAGTGGAGTCCCGCGCGCAGCTGGCCACGCTGCCGCGGCTCAAACCGCGCTGCTTCTTCGACCTCGTGGTGGAGGTCGCGCTCATCCGCCCCGGCCCCATCCAGGGCGGTTCCGTGCACCCCTACCTGCGCCGGCGCGATGGCCTCGAGCCCGTGACCTATGACCACCCGGTGCTGGAGAAATCGCTGGGTAAGACCCTGGGGATCCCGCTCTTTCAAGAGCAGCTGATGCAGATTGCGGTGGATGCCGCCGGTTTTACCGGCGCCGAGGCCGATGACCTGCGCCGCGCCATGGGCTCGAAGCGCTCGCCGGCCAAGATGGCCGCGCTGCGCAGCCGCTTTTTCGAGGGACTGCGCGCCACCAACGGCATCGATGGCGAGGTCGCGGAGAAGCTCTGGGCCAAGATCACCGCCTTTGCCGCCTACGGTTTCCCGGAATCGCACTCGCAGTCCTTCGCCTCGCTGGTGTATTTCTCCGCGTGGTTCAAACATCACTACCCGGCGGAGTTCTGCGTGGGCTTGCTGCGCGCGCAGCCCATGGGCTTTTATTCGCCGCAGTCGCTCATTCAGGACGCCCGGCGTCACGGCGTGCGCGTGCTGCCAGTGAGTATCAACGACTCCGGCGCGCAGGCCAGGGCGCTGCCCACCGGCGAGATCCGGTTGGGCCTCAACCTCATCAAGGGGCTGGGGGATAAGGCCGCCGAGCGCGTGGAGGCCGCCGCGCCCTTTAGCGGCGTCTCCGATCTGTCGCGCCGGGCGGATCTCAGCGTGGAGCAGGTGGAGGCGCTGGCCACGGCGGGGGCGCTGGAGTGCTTGGGGTTGGAGCGTCGCCAAGCGCTTTGGCAGGCTGGCGTCGCCGCCACCGAGCGCGAGGGCATGTTGCCGGGCACCTCCGCGCTCGCCTCGCCGCACCTGCCCGGCATGTCGGCCTTCGAGCTAATGGCTACCGATGTCGCCGCCACCGGCGTCACCCACGATAAGCAGCCTATGGAGTTAGTCAGGGCCGCGCTTGGCGATGTCCTGCCTTCCTCCCACCTTCCCCACGTCCCCGATGGCACACGCGTACGCATCGCCGGCATCATTACGCACCGCCAGCGCCCGCGCACCGCCTCCGGCCTGACCTTTTTGGGCGTGGAGGATGAAACCGGCCTGATGAATGTCATGGTCTCGCCCGGGCTGTGGTCCCGGCAGAAGGTGCTCGCCCGCACCGCCCGCGCCCTTATCATCCGCGGCATCGTGCAAAATGCCACCGGCGCGGTAAGCGTGGTTGCAGACAAGCTTGAGCCGCTGGATTTTGGCGATTTCCTCTCCCGCGGCTCCCGCGATTTCCGCTAGTTTCCTGCGCTGCGACCCGCTCCGCACCGAAGATTTGCAGCCCAAATGCGGTGGACAGGCCGAGGAAAAGTTCGCCGGGCAGGACTAGGCGCTTGCGGTGAGCTAGTTAGCCATTAGGAGTTCTTCCTATAGATTTCGGTGGACATCGGGGAAAGCTCCTGGCGGGAAAAGATAGCCTCCACGGGGAGGTCAAAGACCTCGCAGACGCGGAAGGCTAGGTCCAGGCTGGGGGAGTGGTCCCCGCGCTCGAGGGCGCCGACGGTCTGCGGGTTGACGTTGATGGCCTCAGCCAGCTGGGCGCGCGACATGTCCCGCTCGGCGCGCAGCACACGTACCCAGGTTATAGATGGGTGCGGAGGGCTTTTTCTTTGGAGATATGGGTCAGAATATTGCATAAACCCAAAGTAAAGACAAGGTTTTCTATTCCACTTCGAAAATATCGCCCGGCTGGCAGTCCAGCGCCGCACACAGTGCCGCAAGGGTGTTAAAGCGCACGGCCTTGGCGCGATTATTCTTCAGGACGGACAGGTTAACTGGGGTGATGCCCACCTCTTTGGCGAGCGCCGCTCCGGTAATACCGCGCTCCTCCATTATCCGGTCGAGGTGGCAGATCACCTGGGGTTCTTGCCCCTCAGACAAGGCCTTCAACCTCCTCTTCGAGCTTGCTGCCGCGCTTGATGGCAACTGAGAAGAGCTGGAGGGTGCAGACAAAAAGGTAGGGCAGCGCAAGCTCGCCTAATGAGGATCCGCTCTGGTTGGCCCACCAGTCAATTTCGAGCTGCGAGGAAGCCCAGTTATTGCCCATCCCTTCGAGTGGGAAGCGTCCGATAAACCAGACGAAAATCCCAAAGGTCATTCCATTAAGGAAGCGGATATTTTTCGTATTGAAAACCTGCCCACGAAGCATTGGTTTGACCAAGCGGTAGGCAAAGAACGCGATAATCAAGATTTCTGCAATCTTGACGACGAGCCCCGCAGTGAGCATCCAGAATGGCCCGCCGTCGAGGTTGTGCTTGCTAAGGCCTTCCGGGATGGCCGCACTCAGTGTGGTGGAAAAGCGTCCGGTGACAAGGTCGCGAAGGTAGGTGGGGCCGAGGATGACAATGGTGAACAGGCAGAAGGCGGCCGCCGCGTTAATTTCGCGGCGCTCAGCTTGAGAGGTGGCCTGTGGGGTGGTCGTGACAATCCTTTCCGTCGACTCCTTATCGACTTTCGATGTTGTCGTAATTCGATAATATCGATTAACGATAAGTTGCGCAAGAGTGCGGGCTCGATTGCTACTGTCAATAGCTATGAGCGAAGAAATGAACCCCGTCTCGCCGCGTTTGGTTAAGGTGCGCTACATCCGCCACCTGGGCTGGACGATTATCTTCGCCGCGGCGGCCGCAGCGGCAGGGTACTGGTGGACCCCGTGGTTCTACTGGGCGGCGGGGCTCTTCGCCGTCCTCTTTTTCTGGCTGCTTTGGCTCATCCCCGCCCAGGTGCGCCGGATGGGCTGGTGCGAAACCGACGATGAGCTGCTCATTACGCGCGGCAAGCTGTGGCATTCTTTCACCGTCGTGCCCTACGGCCGCATCCAGTTCGTGGACGTGACCGCCGGCCCCCTCGAGCGCGCCTTCGGGCTCAAGGAGCTGCAGCTGCACACCGCCTCCGCAACCACGGACGCCACGGTGAAGGGTTTGGAAGCCCCGCTTGCCGATGCCCTCCGCACCCGCCTCACCCACCACGCCCGCGAACGGATGAGCGGGCTATGAAGTACCACCGCGTCCACCGCTTGACCCCGTTGCTGCGGCTGTGGTCGGTCATCCTGGCCGTCATCGCAGCATTTGCCTTAAACGTCAATATGGAGGCGCTGCGCGGAATCTTTGCCTTCGTTACCGGGGAACACAGTGCGGCAGACCTGCGCGATATTGGCCTCGCGCTGGCCGGGTTCATCGCAGTGTGCGCGGTGGTCTGGCTCGTCTCTGGCGTGTGGTGGCGCCAGATGGGCTACCAGCTGGGCGAGGAGGAACTCACCTTGCGCCGCGGGGTTATTTCGAAGCAGCAGCGCACGGCACGCTATGACCGCACGCAGGCTGTAGACGTCGTCGAGCCCGTTATCGCCCGCCTCTTTCGGCTCGCGGCCGTGCGCGTGGAAACGGCCGGCGGGCAGTCGTCTGCCATCGAAATCGCCTTCCTGACAAAGCGCGATGCCGAGGCCCTGCGCGCCGAAATCCTCTCCCGAGTCCACGGTGAGCCGCGAGAGCAGCCAGTTGAAGAGCGGCCAGCTGAGGAACAGCTGGCCGAGGGGGAAGACAACGTCCTCATCCCCGAAATCCCCATCGCGCGTTCCCTGGCCGCGGCCGCCTTGCACGCGTCCACGATCGTCCTGCTTGCGGCCCTCATCTTCCTCGTGGTCACGCCGATGTCCCTGACCATCACGCTGCCCATCCTTTTGGCTACTGTCCCGCGCGCCTGGAACGTGATTGACTCCTCGTGGCGCTACACCGCCAGCCTTGATGATGACGTGCTCAATATCACCTACGGCCTTGCCGATCGCCGCCGCCAAAACATCCGCCTCGAGCGCATCCACGCCGTCCAGGTCACCCAGCCGTTCCTGTGGCGGCCCTTCGGCTGGTACGAAACGCGCGTGTCGGTCGCCGGCTACGGTGGCACGGCCAGCGGCGAGGGATCGGGGTCGACGCGGATCGTGCCCGTCGGCAAGCGCGAGCAAGCCCGGCAATTCCTGCCCGCCGATGCCGCCCCGACCTACGCCTCGCCCGCGCGCGCCAAATGGGTCTCGCCCATCGATTACCGGCAGCAAACCGTCGCGCTGGCCGGCGACTACGTCATCGTGCGCGCCGGCCGCTTCAACCGCCGCGTCCAGGCCATCGAGCTGCGCCACATTCAGGAGCTCACCCTGCGCCGCGGCCCGATTTCCCAGCTATTCGGCCTGGCCACGGTGGAGCTCGACCTCGTGCAGGGGCCCGTCAAGATGGCGGCGCGCAACCTCGCGCTTGCCGATGCCCACGCCCTCCTCAACCGCCTGCGCTCCCGCGACCTGCCAGAACTTACACCGCTCCCTTAAACCCCAGCTGGCGCCAGGCCTCAAAGACCGCGGTTGATGCGGAGTTGGAGAGGTTCATCGAGCGCCTAGCCGGGACCATCGGAATGCGCACCTGATCGGTGATGCGCGGATGGTTGACATGCTCATCTGGCAGGCCTGTCGGCTCCGTGCCGAAGAGCAGCACGTCGCCATCCTGGTAGTCGACCTCCGTAAACCACTTATCCGTATGCGTGGTAAACGCGAAAACGCGCGCGCCGGGCAGCGCCTCCATGCACGCGTCGAAATCCTTATGAATCTGCACATCCGCCAGGTCGTGATAGTCCAGCCCGGCGCGCTTCAAGTGCTTATCGTCAAAGTTAAATCCCAGTGGCTCAATCAGGTGCAGGCTCGCGCCCGTTACCGCCGCGGTGCGAATGGCATTGCCGGTATTGGTGGGAATGACGGGATTATCAAAGACGATGTGCAGCTGGCTCATGCCTTCAGTCTAGGATGGGGGCTATGAGCGCTACCAAACTAGATGGCACCTTGTACCGTGACGAGATTTTTGCGGACCTCGCCGAGCGCGTGGCCGCCTTGAAGGATAAGGGGATAACCCCTGGCCTGGCCACCGTTCTGGTGGGCGAGGACCCAGGCTCCCAGTCCTATGTAAAGATGAAGCACCGCGATTGCGAAAAGCTGGGCATCAACTCCATTCGCAAGGACCTGCCGGCGGATATTTCGCAGGAAGAGCTTGAGGCGGTTATCGATGAGCTCAATGCCGATGACGCCTGCACTGGCTACATCGTCCAGCTCCCGCTGCCCAAGCACCTGGATGAAAACGCCATCCTCGAGCGCATCGATCCCGAAAAGGACGCCGATGGCCTCCACCCGGTCAACCTGGGCAAGCTCGTGCTCAATGAGGAGGCCCCGCTGCCGTGCACCCCGAATGGCTGCTTGCACCTGCTGCGCCGCTTCGGCGTGGAGCTGAACGGCGCCAAGACCGTCGTCATCGGCCGCGGCGTGACCGTCGGCCGCCCCATTGGCCTGATGCTCACCCGTCGCAGCGAGAACTCCACCGTTACCCTGTGCCACACCGGCACGAAGGATCTCGCCGCCGAAACTCGCGATGCCGATATCGTCATCGCCGCCGCCGGCCAGCCACACATGCTCACCGCGGACATGATTAAGGAAGGCGCCGCGCTTCTCGATGTCGGCGTGTCCCGCGTCGACGGCAAGCTCACCGGTGATATCGCCCCCGATTGCTGGGATAAGGCCGGGTACGTCTCGCCCAACCCAGGCGGCGTCGGACCGCTCACGCGCGCCTTTTTGGTACGCAACATCGTTGAGCGCGCGGAAAAACTGGCGTGAATTTAGACAATCCCCACGACGCGCACCTGACACCGTCCCCGCTGCCCGCCTCCGTGCAGTGGGTGGCCATCGGGCTCTTCATCGCCGGGGTGGCCCTGTCCGGCGGCTACGCCATTTTCGAGTATTGGCGCAGGGCCACCTTTTTGCTCGGGCTTGCGCTGCTGTGGCTGACGGTGGTGCGCCTGACGTGCGATTCGAGCCGCGTCGGCGTGCTGGCGGTGCGCTCGCGCCGCTTCGATGCCACGTTTACAGGCGTCATCGGCGCGCTGATGGCCTTTCTCGCCTACTCCGTGGACGCGCTGGGCAGCTAGTTATCCACAGGTGATTGTTTCAGTATCACCAATCTGCGGCGTGTCGCGTGGTTATCCACAGCCGCAGCACTCTTGGCCTCGCGCCCGCCGCTACCTGCGGTTTAGGCTCGGGGCCATGATTTCGGATTACCTCGCAGCGATAAACTCCCCGATGGCGCTCATCGGGGAGTGCGCCGGGCTATCCGAAGCCGAATTGGTAGACCGCGGTTTCAGCGATAAAGAGGCCGCGGAATTCGCGCGCTTGGCGGATACGTATTTTGGTAGGACATCGTTTAGCGCCAAGCAGCGCGCCGCCCGCAAAACCGCGCTCCCGCTCGATGCGCTGAAAATCATTGAGGTGCACGCGCAGAAGCTGAAGACCCAGCGCGCGGCGTGGGCCCTGCGCGAGGAGCTGTGCCGGCTCAACGTTTCTACCAGCGAGATAGAAAAGCGCGCCCGCCGCCGCGTCAAGGAGGAACGCACCCAGAAGCGCGCGGAGGGCGTCCGGCTCACCCGCCGCACCGATGACCTGTGGACGCTGACCATCACCGCGGAATCGGACTTGGTGGCCGAGATTAATAACCACGTCTCCACCGTGGACGATGCGCGCCGGGTCTTTGCAGAGGGCGCGGCTACCTCCACCATCACCACCAACGTGGTCCTAACCCTGGATGACATGGTGAAGGTCACCCACGGCGAGGACGAGGTCACCCTGCAGCTGACCAACGGCGCCACCATCACCGGTGCGCAGCTAGCGGAGCGCGCGCTTGCCGATGCCGGCCTCATCACCCTCATCCACCCCGTCACCGGTCCCGTGAACCTGTACCACACGCGCCGGCTGGCCACCTGGAAGCAGCGGCAGATGGCGATGGCGGAAAATCCGGTGTGCCCGTGGCCCGATTGCCATATTCCGGCCGATGAATGCCAGGTTCACCACCTGCAACCGTGGCTGCTCGGCGGCGAGACCAATGCCGAGAACCTGACCATCGCCTGCAAGTACCACAACTCCGTTAACGACGATGACCCGAATGCCTCGCCCCGTCGTGGGCGCTTAGAGCGCCGCCCGCACGAAGGAATCGTGTGGCGCCCGCCCTGGGCCCGATAAAAACATCGCCGAAGCCAGCGCAGTAAATGCTGCGCCGCTTCGGCGATCCTTCTGTATGCCTTTTGTAAAGAGTCCTGGCTAGCCACACATCGCGCCCCTCGATCCGGACCCCGCCACTGCCTGCCTCGCGCCGCGTCCTGTTCGTGTGCCGGACCACCCGCGACCGTAAACCTGCGCGCCAGATCGATGGCCACCCGTGCGCTGCTCGCCCAGCCACGCCGAACCACCTGTCACTGCAAGCAGCTGTGTCTGGGGCCGAGTGGCCGTGCGCAGGCGGGGACGGCTAGATGGCGTAGTCGATGGTGCTGTCCACGTCCAGCGGGTGCGGTTGGGACAGGGTGAGGAAGTTGCGCAGGATGCGGTCCATCTGGCGCGATTCCGTGAGGAATGCATCGTGGCCAACGGGTGAGACTACCTTCGCCATGGCCAGCAGGTTGCCCAAGTTGCGCGAGAGGTGTTCCTGCTGGTGGTAGGGATAAAGGATGTCCGTGTCAACACCCACGACCATGGTCGGTACCTGCGAGGAACCGAGAGCGCGGTTCAGGCCGCCGCGGCCGCGGCCGATGTCGTGGCGGTTGAGGGCCTCGGTAAGCGTGACGTAGGAACCGGCATCGAAGTGATCCGCCAGCTTCGAGCCCTGGTAATCCAGGTAGGAATTCACAGCGAAGCGCTGGTCGTGCCGGCGGTAGGGCCCCAGCGGTTCTTCGCCGGTTTGGGCTTGGACGCCAAAGCGCTCATCGATTTCCTGCTCGCCGCGATACGTCAAGTGCGCGATGCGCCGCGCCGCCGCCAGGCCCTCGCGGGGACGCTGAGAGGAGGAATAATAGTCGCCGCCGTGCCAGAAGGGATCGCGTTCAATCGCGGAAATCTGCGCCGACTGGATACCAATCTGCCACGCGGAGGCGCGCGCGGAGACGGCAATAACGCACGCGGCATCGACCGCATCCGGGTACATCAGCGTCCATTCCAAGGTGCGCGCTCCACCCATGGAACCACCGATGATCGCATGCACGCGCGTTATCCCCAGCTCTTCTAGCGCCTTTTTCTCCGCGGCCACCAAATCGCGAATGGATAGCGCCGGAAAGCGCGATCCCCAACTGCGGCCATCCGCATGCGGGGAGGAGGGGCCGGTGGAGCCATTGCAGCCGCCGAGTGCGTTCATGGCGATAACGCACCACTTCGTCGTATCCAGCGCCTTGCCTGGGCCAATGAGATCACACCACCACTCGGCCACATCGGCATTGCCGGTCAGCGCGTGTTCCACCAAAATGACGTTATTTCCGCCGTGCGGATCGCCGAGGAAATGGCCGAAGCGGTGGTAGGCGATGTGGGCATCGGAAAGCGTGGCGCCTGCTTCGGTGCGAAAATCGCCGATACTTATACAGCTCATGCCAGTGCTTTAAATCCCAGTTCGAGGTCAGCAATGATGTCGTCGATATCTTCAATGCCCACGGACAAACGGATGGTGGACTGCGCAATACCCGCCGCGGCCAGGGCGGCATCATCGGATTGCGAGTGCGTGGTGGTCGCCGGGTGAACCGCCAGCGAGCGGGTATCGCCGATATTGGCGAGGTTGGAGTGGAGTTTCAGGGCATCGATAAACGCCCATGCTTCCTCGCGCCCGCCGTCAATATCGAAGGACAGCACGGAGCCGGTATAGGAGTAACCCAGCTTCTCCTTAATCTTCTTATACGGCGAGGAATCCAGGCCGGCGTAGTTGACCTTCGTCACCTTGGCGTGGCCTTCCAGGTACTCGGCCACGGCCTGGGCGTTGGCATTGTGCTTGTCGATGCGCAGCCCTACCGTCTCAATGCCATTGAGCGTCAGCCATGCATTGAATGGGGAAATGGCGGCGCCGGTATCGCGCAGCAGGCCGGCGCGGGCCTTGAGTGCAAAGGCGGGGGCGCCGAGGTCGGCGTATTTTAGGCCGTGGTAGGCCTCGTCCGGGGTGACGAAGTAGGGGAATACTGGCTTGCCGTCGCGCTCGACGGTCCAGTCGAAGGAGCCGCCATCGATAATCGCGCCGCCCACCGCGGAACCGTTGCCGGTGTAGAACTTCGTGGTCGAAACCACGACGATGTCCGCACCCAAGTCGAGCGGGCGGGCCAGCGCCGCGGTGGCGATGGTGTTATCCACGATGAGCGGGACCTGGTTAGTGTGGGCCACCTCGGCGATGGCTGGGATGTCGAGGACATCGGCTACCGGGTTGCCAAAGGTCTCGCCGTAAAAGGCCTTGGTATTAGGCTGCACGGCGTCCTGCCAGGACTGAGGATCGTCCGGGTTTTCGACGAGGGTGACGTCGATGCCAAGCCGCTTGAGGGTGACGGTAAAGAGGGTGGAGGTGCCGCCGTAGAGGCGCGGGGAGGTGACGATGTGATCGCCTGCCGAGGCGAGGTTGAAAATGGCCGCGGTCTCTGCGGCCTGGCCGGAGGCAAAGGCCACGGCGGCCACACCGCCTTCAAGGGAGGCCAGGCGCTCTTCCAGCGCATCCTGCGTTGGGTTGGTCAGGCGGGTGTAGATGGGGCCTGCATCGGAGAGGTTAAAGCGGTTGGCCGCGTGCTCGGCGTCATCAAAGACGTACGAGGTAGTTTGGTAAATCGGCACGTTGCGGGAGTTGTGCGCGCCGTCGAGGTTTTGGCCTGCGTGAACGGAGCGGGTAGCGAAGGACCAGTCTGCGTTGGAGTTATCGTATTTCGTCGTCATGCCACGCAAGACTAGACCAAGCGGTATGTAACGTACAGCACCCTGGCGCGAAACCGCAGGGTAGTCGGAGAATAAAAATAGACTAAGCGGTAAATTAATCGCTTGGGCTTAGCCGCTTATAGCCCTGTACTCCGGCTTTGGTGAGCATGGTGTCGAAGGCGGGGCGGCCGACATCGGAAAGCGCGGCGTCATGGATGGGCATCGTGATCGCGGCGCCGCTGCTCGCAGGCTTCGGGAAGCTGCCCAGCCTAACTACTGCGGGTCTTTGGTGTCCTTGCGGCGAAATAGGTACCAGATTCCGAGGATCGCGCCGAAGAGCAGGATTGCCGAGGCGATAAAGACCATGGCGACCACCATCGTGCGGTGCGGATCGTTTAAGAAAATCATGCAGACGATGGCGGCGAGGAAGATCGCGGCGAAGAACGTGATGAGCCAATTGCGCTTGGTGTGCTCTGCGAATGTCATGCATTAATTGTTACGGAAAAACCGGGGGTAAACAAGCTGGGTGGGCATTCTGGGGCGGAACCCGGCTATATGGTGCACCGATTTTTCCAATAGTGACCGCGTGCGGTCCGTCTAATGAGGGTGAATGGGGGTAGAGGTGCTCCGTTCGACTATTTAACACCGCTTTGCCCGTTCATAATGATGTATGTCGAACTCTCTACAACTGTGAAAGGGACACTTTATGGCCACCACCACGACTGGGGTTGAAGACCGGAAGAAACCGGTCCTCAAGGTGAGCAACGTGTGGGTGCAGGGCATCGCCCTCGTGATGATCTTTGGCTTCTTGGTCATGGGATTCTTGGCGTACCGCACCTATGACGCATCCATGCCGTTGCCGGAAAAGATTGTCTCCGAATCCACGGGCGAAACGGTCCTCACCAAGGACGAAATCACTAACGGCCAGGCGCTGTACCAGGCCCGCGGCCTGCAGCAATACGGCTCCGTGCTGGGGCACGGCGCCTACTTGGGCCCAGACTATACGGCGGAGTACCTGCGCCGCGCCCTCGACCATGCCCGTGAGGAAAACGACGCGAATGGTATGCCCGATTTCGTTGATTCCTCCGCCACTCCCGAAGAAGCCGTGGTAGAAGAATTCCGCACCAACCGCTATGACGAAGAAACGGGCGTACTGGAGTGGACCGATAACCAGATTTCGGCATTCGAGGCCAATAAGGACTACTACGCGCAGTACTTTGGCCCGGATTCCCACAACAGTGGCTTGCCGTCGGACTTTATTACCGATGAGCAAGACATCAATAACCTCGTCGGTTTCTTCGGCTGGACCGCGTGGGCTTCGGCGGCAGAGCGTCCGGGCCAGGACTATTCCTATACCAATAACTGGCCAGCGGAATCGCGCGTGGACAACGGCCCGACCGCGGACCTCGTGGTGTGGTCGGTGCTCTCGCTCATCGCGCTCATCGGCGGTACCGGCCTGATCTTTGCCATTTACGGCCGGTGGTCCAAGTCCATCGGTTGGCATTCGGAAGAAGCGCCGAACCTGGACTTTAAGCAACCGGGCGAGGTCGGGCTGACTAAGTCGCAAAAGGTGGTGGCCTGGTTCGTCCTAGTCATTGCGTTGCTGTTCTTGATTCAGGCGCTGCTGGGTGCGGCCAGCCAGCACTATCGCACGGAGCTAACCGGCTTCTTTGGCATACCGCTGCAAGAAATCCTCCCCTATAACGTCTCGCGCACCTGGCACGTGCAGCTCTCCCTCCTGTGGACCGCCGGCGGGCTCTTGGCAGCCGGTATCTTCCTGGCCTCGTTCGTGGGTAAGAAGGAACCGAAGAAGCAGAATTGGCTCGTATGGTTCCTGCTCGGCGCCATCGCGGTCGTGGTCTTTGGTTCCATGGCCTTTGAATGGCTTTCCACCATGGGCTACATCGAAGAGGGCACGCTCTTTTCTCAGCAGTGGGAGTATCTGGACCTGCCGCGCTTCTTCCAGGTGCTGCTGACCATCGGCATGTTCGTGTGGATTGGCATCATCTACCGCCAGCTGCGCGGCCGCCTGAAAAATGAACACAAGTCCAATATGCCGTGGCTCTTCTTCTACGCCGGCCTGGCCATCCCAGCGTTCTACGCGGTGGGCAACCTGGCGGGATCGGAAACCCACATCTCCGTCGCTGAGTTCTGGCGCTTCTGGGTGGTTCACCTGTGGGTGGAGGACTTCCTCGAGCTATTTACCACCGTCATGGTGGCCTACGTCTTCGTCCTGCTCGGCGTGGTCCGCGAAAAGATCGCCCTAGGCATCATCTTCTTGGACGTCATCCTCTATTCCACCGGTGGCGTGCTGGGCACGATGCACCACCTGTACTTCTCGGGCACCCCGGTCGAGCACATGGCCCTGGGCGCATTCTTCTCGGCCGCCGAGGTCGTGCCGCTGACCCTGTTGACCGTTGAAGCATGGACCTTCATGCAGCTGGGCTCCCGCCAGCGCGCCTCGGGCGAGCGCCCCTTCCCGCACCGCTGGGCGGTCATGTTCCTCGTCTCCGTCGGTTTCTGGAACTTCTTGGGCGCGGGCATCTTCGGCTTCCTCGTCAACCTGCCCATCGTCTCCTACTACGAAATCGGCACGGCGCTTACCGCCAACCACGCACACGGCGCGATGATGGGCGTCTACGGATTCCTCGCCGTGGGCCTGTCGGTCTTTGCGCTGCGCTACCTCATCCCCAAGGACAAGTGGTCCGATAAGGCCATGGGCTGGGCTTTCTGGCTGCAAAACCTGGGCCTGCTGTGGATGGTGGTCATTTCGCTCCTGCCGCTTGGCATCATGCAGCTCTACGAATCCGTCGGATCGGGCTACGTGGAAGCGCGGTCGCTGGGCTATATCACCCAGCCCGGCAACTTCATCATGGAATGGCTGCGCCTGCCTGGCGATGTCATGTTCCTCCTCGGCGTCCTGCCCTTCCTCTGGATGGCGCTGCGCGGCGTGCTTTACAAAAAGGAGATCCCAACGGTGGAGGAACACCCAACCAACCCGCTGTTTAGCATCATCACCCCGGACGAGGACGACCACGCGGGCGAGGTCCCCGTGGGCTCCTCGGTGGGGCTGGTTTCGGGCGGCAAGGGGCGCGTCGACAAGCGCAGCTCCACGGGCCGGCGCTACGGGTACATCGATGAGCGCGGTGCCTTCGTTGAGGAGGAAGATCCCGATGCCGAGCGCGGCGATTCCGCCACCGCGCCGCGCCAGGAATTTGAATCGCGCACCAAGTGGGGCGGTACCTACCGCTCGGATAAGAAGGACGACTAATGCCGGGTGCATTTACCGTACTATCCGCGTGCTACGGGCTTTTCCTGCTCGCAGTGGCCTGGGTATTCGACTTGCTCGCGCAACAAACCGCCAACCGCACCATGTCCAACCAATCCGGCACGTTCCGGTACTTGGAAGACCACGATGCTTGGCGATGCCCCGAAGATCACTGGCTCTGGCCCTCCAGCTTCGACCCGGAAAACCGCGTCATGCGCTACCGTGCGAACCCGACCGTGTGCAATACCTGCCCAGTCAAGCAACAGTGCACGGTCTCGCACCATGGCCGGGAGGTCACGCGCCAATTGGACCCGTGGCCGCACTCGGATTCGGGGCGCTTCCACCGCGGCATCGCGCTGGCGGTCGCGGCGATGGGCTACCTGCTGCCGCTGGCCTCGCTGATTAGCTATCATTCGCCCTCGGAGGTGGCGTTGACGCTGGCCACGGTACTCATCATCACCGGGTTCGGCGTGTACCCGCTGGCCCGGCACCTGTGGAATACTCCCTCGAACGCGCCGCAGCTGGTGGTGCCGGAGATGGATAACCACGAGGCGGAATTGGCAGCGCAGGTTGACCGCTATGGTTCGAAGTACGGAAAATCCACGCGCTATCGCTCGGTGCGTCAAGAACTGGAAGGGGAAGTCTAAGTGTCCGCTCCCGTATTCTGGCCGATCGTCATCGGCATCATCATCGCCCTCATCGGGGTATTTTTGTCCTACTCGCTCAAGGTGATTAAGCAGTACGAGCGGGGCGTGACCTTCCGCTTTGGCCACCTGCGGCCGATGCTGGAGCCGGGGCTGCATTTCTTGCTGCCGGGCATCGATAAGCTGGAGCGCGTGGATTTGCGTGTGGTGACGCTGACGATTCCGCCGCAGGAAATCATCACTAAGGATAACGTGTCCGTGCGCGTGAATGCGGTGGTCATGTTCGAGGTCACCGATTCGAGCAAGG
The DNA here is from genome assembly GCF_030229885.1 of Corynebacterium sp. MSK204. Taxonomy (NCBI): domain Bacteria; kingdom Bacillati; phylum Actinomycetota; class Actinomycetes; order Mycobacteriales; family Corynebacteriaceae; genus Corynebacterium; species Corynebacterium sp. MSK204. The sequence continues at coordinate 91,963 of NZ_JASPGQ010000008.1, forward strand.
CGGTCCTCGAGGTCGAAAACTACGCCGTGGCCACCTCGCAGATTGCCCAGACCACCCTGCGTTCGCTCTTGGGGCGGGCGAGCCTCGATGACCTGTTGGCCCACCGCGAGGAGCTCAACGAGGACCTGGCGGCGATCATCAACGGCCAAACTGAACGGTGGGGCGTGCTGACCCGCATCGTAGAGATTAAGGACGTTGAGATCCCAGAGATGATGCAGCGCGCCCTGGCGCGCGAGGCGGAGGCGGAGCGCGAGCGCCGCGCCAAGGTTATTTCGGCCCACGGTGAGCTGCAGTCCTCCCGCGAGCTGCGCGAGGCCGCCGAGGAGCTGGGCAAGGCTCCGGCGGCGCTGCAGCTGCGCTACCTACAAACGGTGCTGGAGCTCGGCGCGGACCAAAACTCCACCATCGTTTTTCCGCTGCCCATAGACATCATGGGTGGCTTCATGGAAAACCTGGGCACCTTTAATAAGGGGTTCAAGGAATTCAGCGAGAACTTCTCGCAGGTGGTAAATACGGAAAAGCCTGCGGACTAGGCATTTAAGAATGCGGCCCCTGCCCAGCGGAGGGGCCGTTTTTCTGTGCCTCGCGAAGCTGCGCGATGGCCTGCGAATTTTGCTTAATATCATTGGAATTACGCGCGACCTGCACGATTAAATAAATGACACCGGCTATAAGTCCGATGTAGATAGCTAGCGGGATGAGCATGAGCAGAAGTTCGAGCGGGCCAAGCGTCATTCTTACGCCTTTCTGTGCGGGGGTATTTAATTTCAGGCTAACACTCGCGCAGGGCTGCGGCGACTGCGCTCAGGCTGTGGCGCAGGTCGTCATCGCTTAGGTGGCCAAAGCCTAAAACGACGCCGTCTTCGGCGTCCACTCCGCCCCAGTATTCGCGCAGCGGGGTCAGCTTGATGCCGCGGGCGGCGGCGCGCGGGACGATGGCCGGATCGCAGGGCAAAACCGCGTGCAGGCCGCCGTTGATGGGCAGCAGGCGCGCGCCGGGGAGAGTGCCCAGGGCATCGGCCACGAGGTCGCGGCGGCGCTTATAGGTCCGGCGCATGCGGCCGGTGTGGCGCCGCAGCGCCCCGCTTGCCAGGTAATGGGCGAGCGCGGCCTGTGGGATGGTGCCGACCGGCTGGCCAAAGATTTCGCGCTGCTTGTCGATGCCCCCGCGCAGCCCATCCGGGACCACCACATAGCCGCAGGCGATGGACGGCGAAATGACGGTGGAAAACGTACCTAGCAACACGGTGCGCTCTGGGGCGAGCGCGGCGAGCGCGGGCAGCGGTTGACCCACGTAGCGCAGCTCGGAATCGAAGTCATCCTCGATGAGTAAAGCGCCATGCTGGCGGGCCCAGGCGACGAGTTCGGCGCGGCGTTCGGCCGGCAGCGAGGCGCCATACGGGTACTGGTGGCTTGGGGTGACAATGAGCGCGTCGAGGTCGGTATCGGGAACGGTAACGCCATCGGCATCGGTGGGCACGTTCACCAACTCATGGCCAAGCGCCTGCGGGATGCGGCGCAGGCTGGGGTAGCCGGGCGATTCGACACCGACGCGCAGCGCGGTACCGAGCGTGCGCAGCACTAAGGCTAGGCCATCGCGGGCACCGGCGGTAACGACGATGCGGCGCGGATCCACCCGCAGCCCGCGCATGTGGCGCAGGTGGTTGGCTATGTGGTGGGGGAGTGGAGGGGCATCGGAAAGCGGCTGGGCGGCGGCATCGCGCCAGGCGGCGCGCCATTCGGGGGTGATGATGCCGGCGGTATCGGGCAGGCCGGGCGTCAATTCCAGCAGGTCGGGTGTGGGAGCGGGCTGCGGCGCGGGCTCGGGGCGCGGCGGCGGGCTGTGGGGCAGGCGGGGATTGATGACGGTGCCGGAACCAACCTCAGCGCTGAGGTAGCCCTCGGCGGTGAGCTGCTCATACGCAGTAACGACGCTGCCGCGGGAGACGCCGAGCTGGGTGGCCAGCGCGCGGGTGGAGGGGACGGGTTCGCCGGGCAGCAGGGCGCCGGAGGTGACATCGGCGCGCACGGCGGCGGCGATTTGGACCGGCAGGGCGCGCGTATCGGCGGGGTCGAGGCGCAGGGGCATAAGAACAGTATAAGTGGTACAACCCAACACGCGGGAAATGGTTCTTTACTTGTACCACTTGGGCAGGGCAGTATAGAGCGCATGACCGAAAACATTGCGACCACGCGCGTGAAACGTGGACTAGCTGACATGCTCAAGGGCGGCGTCATTATGGACGTCGTGACCCCGGAACAGGCGCGCATCGCCGAGGATGCGGGCGCGAGCGCCGTCATGGCACTTGAGCGCGTGCCTGCCGATATCCGCGCCCAGGGCGGCGTGGCCCGCATGTCCGATCCGGAGCTTATCGAGGGCATCGTCGACGCCGTATCCATCCCCGTGATGGCGAAGGCGCGCATTGGTCACTTCGTCGAGGCGCAGATTCTGGGCGAGCTCGGCGTGGATTTCATCGACGAGTCCGAGGTGCTCAGCCCCGCCGATTACGTCAACCACATCAATAAGTGGGACTTCGATGTGCCATTCGTGTGCGGTGCGACCAACCTGGGCGAGGCCCTGCGCCGCATTACCGAGGGCGCGGCCATGATTCGCTCCAAGGGCGAGGCCGGCACCGGCGATGTCTCCGAGGCCGTCAAGCATCTGCGCACCATTCGCGCGGAAATCGCCCGCCTGCAGCACCTCGACCGCGACGAGCTGTACGTCGCCGCCAAGGAACTCCAGGCGCCGTACGACCTGGTTGCGGAGGTTGCGGAGACCGGTAAGCTGCCGGTCGTCCTCTTCGTTGCCGGTGGCGTGGCCACGCCTGCCGATGCCGCCCTCGTCCGCCAGATGGGTGCCGAAGGCGTCTTCGTGGGCTCCGGCATCTTCAAATCCGGTAACCCATCGGCGCGCGCGGAGGCCATCGTGAAGGCCGCCACGCTTTACGATGACCCCGCCGAGCTCGCCAAGCTCTCCCGCGGCCTGGGCGAGGCCATGGTCGGCATCAATGTCGGCGATGTGCCGGCACCGCACCGCCTAGCCGAGCGCGGCTGGTAATCGCGTGGTCATGCCACAAGAAGCTAGCGCCACGATCGGGGTGCTCGCGCTGCAGGGCGGCGTGGAAGAGCACCTGCGCATCCTTGAAGGCCTGGGGGCGGACACGCGCCGGGTGCGCGTGCCGCACGACCTCGAGGGGCTGGATGGGCTGGTGATCCCGGGCGGGGAGTCGAGTGTCATCGACAAGCTCGCCCGCACCTTCGGCGTGGCCGATCCACTGCGGGCGGCTGTAGCCGCAGGCCTTCCCGTGCTCGCCACCTGCGCCGGGCTGATTTATTGCGCCCGCGAGCTGGATAACCCCTCGCCGGGCCAGCAGACCCTGGGGCTGCTCGATATCACCGTGCGGCGCAATGCCTTTGGCAACCAGCGCTTTTCCGCCGAGCGCACCGTGCCGGTCGCGGTCGGGGAAGAAACGCTGCCCATCGAGGCCAGCTTTATCCGCGCCCCGCTGGTCACCCGTGTGGGCGAGGGCGTGGAGGTCATCGCGACCGTGCCGCACGACGGCGCGGAGGAGGCGGTCGTGGGCGTGCGCCACGGCACCGTCACCGCTTTGAGCTTTCACCCGGAAGAAAACGATGAGGCGCGCGTGCATGCCGCCTGGCTGGCCAGTATCCGCTAGGTGCCGGATAGGCCGCGGCGCTTGAGCAGCGGCGCGACGTCCTTATCGCGGCCGCGGAAGTCGCGGTAGGCCGCGCCGAAATCGCGGGAGGCGCCGCGGGAGAGGATGAGGTCCCGGAACTTTTGTCCTGCGGCGCGCAGATCGCTTTGCTCCTTGAACCACTCAAAACCATCGGCATCGAGCGCCTCCGCCCACAGGTAGGAATAGTAGCCCGCGGAGTAGCCACCGGCGAAGATGTGGTTGAAGTACGTCGAGCGATAGCGCGGGGCGATGTGCGGGTTATCCAGGCCCACCGCGCGCAGGGCCTCCTCCTCGAATGAGTCCACCGCCTCCGAGGTAGCATCCAGCGCTGCGGCATCCTTGGCGCTGAGCGAATGCCACGCCAAGTCGATAATGGAGGCCGCCAAGTACTCCGAGGTGGCAAAGCCCTGGCCAAATTCGGAGGCGGCGGTTACGGCATCGAGCAGCTCATCGGAGATCGGATCGCCGGTATCGACGTGGCGCGCGTACTGCTTGACCAGCGATTTATCCAGCGCCCAGTTCTCATTGATCTGCGAGGGGAATTCCACCCAGTCGCGCGGGACGTTGGTGCCGGCGAAGGTGGGGTAGTGGACATCGGAAAGCAGCCCATGCAAGGCATGGCCGAATTCGTGGAAGAGGGTGTGCACCTCGTCCAGGCTCAGCAGGGGCTGGGAACCATCGGCGGGCTTGGTAATGCCCAGCACGTTGACGATGACCGGCTTGCGCTCCAGCAGGCCCGATTGGCCCACGAACTGGCTCATCCACGCGCCACCGCGCTTGGTGGGGCGACCGAAGTAATCCGTGAGCAGCAGGCCGATTCCCTTATCTCCGTGCTCGCCCTGTTCTTTGTGTTCGACATCCTTGTCGAACACCTCCCACACGCGCACGCCCTCGGCATAGCCCTCCAGGTCCTCGCGCGGGATAACGGTAATGCCGTACAGGCGCTCGGCGGCGGCGAATACGCCCTGGGTAAGGACGTTGTCTAGGGGGAAGTACTGGCGCAGCTCTTCCTCGTCGAGCGAGAAGTCGCGGGCGCGGACCTTGGATTCCCAGTAGGGCCAGTCGGCGGCGTGGAAGTCTTGCTCGTTGAGCGTGGCTTCCTCGGCTAATAGCTTGTGTTCGCCGGCGGCATTGGCCGCGGCCGCGGGGGCGAGGTCTGCGAGCATGTCGCGCGCGGCATCGGCGCTGCCAGCGGTTTCTTCCGCGATGACGTAATCGGCGTGGGAGGCATAGCCCAGCAGCTCGGCGCGTTCGGCGCGCAGCTGGACGGCCTCGATAAGCCCTGGAATGTTGTTCTCGGAGCCCCTGCTTGCCGATGCCGCATAGAGCTTTCTGCGCGCCCCCTCCTGCGCCAGCCGGGACTGCTCCGATTGTACGGTGGGCAGCTCGAGCGGGATGACATAGCCTTCGCGGCCTAGGGCCTTGGCATCCGCCTTGGCTGAGGCGATGCGCTCCGGCGGCAGCCCCTCGAGCTCTTCCTCCGTGAACTCGACGGCGCGCTCGCGCGTGGAGGCCATGAGATTGCGGCCGAATTCCTCCGAGAGGGCGGAGAGGCGCTGGTTGATATCGGAGAGGCGGGCCTTGCCGGCGGCATCGAGATCCGCTCCCTGGCGCGCAAAGGTGCGCAGCAGGTGTTCGTGCAGGCGCGCGCCCTCCTCATCGCCGGCGGGTGGGGTGGCGTCCTTGATGCGCTGGTAGAGCTTTTCGTCCTGGTACATCGCATCGTAATGGGCGGACAGGCGCGGATAGATATCGGCGGCGATTACTTCCATCTCATCGGTGACGTCCGTGCCAGAAAGGTTGCCAAAGACCGCCATGACGCGGTCGAGGTCCTGGCCGGATCGCTCGAGGGCCTCCACGGTGTTTTCCCACGTGGGGACGGCGGTGTTTTCGGTAATGGCGGCAAGCTCGGCGTCGTGGCGCGCGAGCGCTTCGTCGAAGGCGGGGCGGTAGTGCTCGACCTTAATCTCCGCAAACGGCGGGAGTTGGTAGGGCAACGATGAAGGGTGGAGTAATGGATTAGTCATAAATGACCAATGTACCCATTAACTCCACCCTGTGTGATGGTATTCACTAAGATTGCTAGCCCACGGGAACGAGCTCCGCGTCTTCATCCTGCTTCTTTGGCGCGGTGGTCTTGCGCTTTCCGGTATTCATCAAGATGATGTCTAGTACGAGGAATGCGGCAAGGGTAATGCCCAAAAGTGGCATAAATACACCGATGGTGGCGGCAAAGAGCGCTCCTAGGCCGGTGGTGGCCCAGGAGAAGTGCCGCTTGGAGCCAGGTGCAAATTGCGGCCGACGCTTCCACCACATGTAGTAGCCCAGCACCACCATGGCGGCGATGGCGAGGCCGAGTGCGAAGAGGGCAATCTGCAGCGGCAGGCCAAACATGATGCCCATGTGCAGGTAGATGCCCCAGCTGCTGAGCTTGCTAAACAGCGGCAGCTCAGAGAATGGAAGGCGGTCGATGACCTCGCCGGTGGAACCGTCGACGGAGACCTCGTCGGAGGTATAGCGCCACTCGACCCAGCGCTCGCTGACCTTCCACCCCGAGTCGGTGTCTTCCGGCGCGTACAGGCGCAGCGGGCCGGTTAGGCCTTCCGCGCGGCCGGTGGCATAGACGCGCTCGGCCTGCTCGGCGATGACCGCCGGCTCCAGTGCCTCGCCCGCAGCTTCCGCATCCCCACCGTGAGTGCCGTGGGCGCCGTGGCCTTCGTGCCCGGCGTGGGCATCGTGTGCGGCATCGGCGGAGGAATCGGTGGTAAGCGCGGTTTCTACCGGCGTGGCCTTCCAGTTCATTTTCTCCACCACGGAATTGACGTTCCCGCCGGCCAGCTGGGACCAGGTGATGCCGGTGGCAGACAGGCCAATGAGCCCGATGAAAATCCAAGCGCCCATCGTGGAGTGCAGGCGGGTGGCCTTCCAGCGTTTGGAGCGCTGCGGCTGGTTCTTTAGCGGCGCGGCAGCCTTCTTAGGCCGGCGGCGAATCCACCACATGTAAAGGCCGCCGCAGGCCAGGACCCACAGCCAGGAGGCGGCTAGCTCGGAATAGAGCTCGCCCGGCTGGCCCAGGTGGAAGCTTTCATGCAGCGAGGAGATCCAGCGGCGCAGCGGCATTTCGCCCAGGCCAGAATAGGTGGGGTAGTCACCAATGACCTCGCCATCGGCCGGATTAATAAACACGGTGCGCTGCAGGCTCTCGTCGATGCCCGGATCCGCCACCAGCACGCGCGTGGAGTCCTTCGCCGATTCTGCCGGCCACACCTGGGAGACCGGCATTTCCGGGTGCTCCTTTTGGGCAGCGCTGATTTGGTCCTCCAGGCTTACCGGGTTATTTACTTCCTCGACGGTCATGACGTCGCGGTAAGCAAAATTTTCCAGGGTGGGCGCCAGTGCGTAGAGGCAGCCGGTCAATGCCGCGATCAGGATAAAGGGGCCGACGAACATGCCGCCGTAGAAGTGTATGCGTTGGATGAAGGAACGCAGAGCCGTCCGACTCATAAAATAGTTCTCTTTCGTGCTTAGTGGTCAGTTGCATGGGTGCTGATATCAACTGCACTAATAGTCGGAACTTAGGCAACCCTGGTTCCCGGAAGGTGAAAAATTTTTTCAGTTGTGTGAAAACGAGGGGGGCGAAAACGACGACACCGCGCGCCCTGCAAAGGGAACGCGCGGTGAAATCTAGCTGGTGAAGAAAGCTCTTACTTCTTCAGGCCGTCGATGATCTCGTTGAACTGTGCGACGGGGCGCATGACAGCGGAGGTCTTCTCGTCGTTGGGCCAGTAGTAGCCGCCGAGGTCGGCGGGCTCACCCTGGGCATCGATAAGAGCCTGGGAGATTTCATCGGCCTTGCCAGAAAGCTCGGAGGCGACGTCCTTGAAGGCGGCCGCGAGATCGGCATCCTCGGTCTGGTTAGCCAGCTCCTCGGCCCAGAAGGTGGCCAGGAAGAAGTGGGAACCGCGGTTGTCGTTCTCGCCCACCTTGCGGGATGGGGACTTGCCCTCATTGAGCAAGCGCTCGGTGGCCTTGTCCAGGGTGGTGGCCAGCACGCCGGCCTTTTCGTTGCCGTTGGTCTGGTTCTCGTGGCGGAAGGACTCGGCCAGCGCCAGGAACTCACCGAGGGAATCCCAGCGCAGGTGGTTTTCTTCCTGCACCTGCTGGACGTGCTTCGGGGCGGAGCCGCCGGCACCGGTCTCGAAGAGGCCGCCGCCTGCCATCAGTGGAACCACGGACAGCATCTTTGCGGAGGTGCCCAGCTCGAGGATGGGGAAGAGGTCCGTGTTGTAGTCACGCAGCACGTTACCGGTCACGGAGATGGTGTCCTCGCCGCGGCGGATGCGCTCGATGGAGGTCTTGGTAGCGGTGACCGGATCCTGGCTCTCGATGTCCAAGCCCTCGGTGTCGTGGTCGTTCAGGTACTTTTCCACCAGGGACTGGATATTGCGGTCGTGGCCGCGCTCTGGGTCGAGCCAGAAGATGGTCTTCATGCCGGACAGGCGGGCGCGGTTGACGGCGAGCTTGACCCAATCCTGGATCGGCTCGTCCTTGGTCTGGCAGGCTCGCCAGATATCGCCGGCCTCGACGTCGTGCTCGATGAGCACCTCGCCCTTGGAGTTGCGGACCTCAACGGTGCCGGCAGCGGGCACCTTGAAGGTCTTGTTGTGGGAGCCGTACTCCTCGGCCTTCTTGGCCATCAGGCCGACGTTCGGAACGGTACCCATGGTGGTGGGGTCAAAGGCGCCGTTTTCCTTGCAGTCCTCGATGACGGCCTGGTACACACCGGCGTAGGAGGAATCCGGGATGACGGCGAGGGTGTCCTGCTCCTCGTCGTTCTTATTCCACATGTGGCCGGAGGTGCGGATCATTGCCGGCATGGAGGCGTCAATGATGACATCGGAAGGCACATGCAGGTTGGTGATGCCCTTGTGGGAGTTGACCATGGCGAGATCGGGGCCATCGGCAAGCGCGGTGTCGAAAGCAGCCTTGATCTCCTCGCCATTGTCGAGCTTGTCCAGGCCCTCCAGGATGGAGCCCAAGCCGTTCTCGCCGTTCAGGCCGGCGGAGATGAGCTCATCGCCGTACTTATCAAAGACATCGGCGAAGTAGGTGCGTACCACGTGGCCGAAGAGGATGGGGTCAGAGACCTTCATCATGGTGGCCTTCAGGTGGGTGGAAAAGAGCACGCCCTCTTCCTTGGCGCGCTTGACCTGCTGGAGCAGGAACTCATCGAGGGCCTTGGCGGACATGAAGGTGCCGTCAATGACCTCGTCCTTAAGAACCGGCAGTTCCGGCAGCAGGGTCTGCTCGCCGTCGGCGGTCTTCAGCACGATGGACAGGGTGTCTTCCTCAGGGATGATGACGGACTTCTCGTTGTGGCGGAAGTCGTTATCGTCCATGGTGGCGACGTTGGTCTTGGAATCCTTGGACCATTCACCCATGCGGTGCGGGTGCTTCTTAACAAAGTTCTTTACGGCCTCCGGCGCGCGGCGGTCGGAATTGCCCTCACGCAGGACAGGGTTAACGGCGGAGCCCTTGACGGAATCGTAGCGGGCCGCGATGTCCTTTTCCTCGTCGGTGGACGGGTTATCCGGGTAATCAGGCAGATCGTAGCCGGCGGCCTGCAGCTCGGCGATGGCCTTCTTCAGCTGCACCAGGGAAGCCGAGATATTCGGCAGCTTGATGATATTAGCCTCTGGGGTCTTGGCCATCTTGCCCAGCTCAGCCAGGGCGTCTTCCACCTTCTGCTCCTCGGTGAGGCGCTCCGGGAACTGCGCGGCGATGCGGGCAGCCAGGGAAATATCGCGGGTTTCTACGTCAATGCCCGCGGTGGAAGCGAAGGCCTCCACGATGGGCTTGAGGGAGTAGGTCGCCAGAAGCGGCGCCTCATCGGTACGGGTCCACGTAATCTTAGCCATGATTCTCCTATTAAATGTGGGAAAATTTCTTCAGGTGACCAGATTACCGATTTTGTCCGCTCCATGTGGAGCGCTCGGTACATTCTGGGGCTGGGTGGCATCGGTCACGGGGCCATGCGCTGGGTAAATCTCTTCACCTGTCCACGCCCTGAACATGCTTTATGCGCAGGTGGGGTGTATCGTCGCCCCTCGTGAAAATTATCGATCAGTTAAGCCCGCGCAGCGCCCATGAACACCGCATTCACCGTCGGCCTTTGCCCCGCCAGACGGAGATTTCTACTGCGCGCCGCACCATCGTCATGGTGGCGATGGCCCTTGGTGCGTTTGCTATCGGTACTACCGAGTTCGTCTCGATGGGCCTGCTGCCGCTGATCGCGGAGGATTTCGGGGTTTCTGAAGATACCGCCTCCACGCTGATTACTACCTACGCGCTCGGCGTGGTGGTCGGTGCGCCCCTGATTGCGGCGTTTACCGGCAAGCTCCCGCGCCGCCGCCTCATCCTCTTGCTCATCGGCTTTTTGGTGGTGGGCAACCTGCTCTCGGTCCTCGCGCCGAATTACTGGGTGCTCATGGTGGCACGCTTCATCGCCGGCATGCCCCACGGCGCGTATTTCTCCGTGGCCAACCTATCTGCGGCATCGATGGCCCCTCCCGGCGGGCGCGGCAAGGCCATGGCTTTTGTGGGCATGGGCCTTGCCATCGCCACGGTCATCGGCGTGCCCGCGGCACAGGCCTTGGGTTCCGCGCTGGGCTGGCACGCGGCCTACCTGGTGGTCGTGGTCATCGGCCTTATTACCGCCGTGGCCCTGTTCTTCCTCATGCCGCACATGACGGAGATGAAACAGACCGATATCCGCACCGAGTTCGGCGCCTTTAAAAACAGCCAGGTGTGGCTCACCGTCATCATGGGCGTGGTGGGTTTCGGCGGCATGTTCTCCGTCTACACGTATATTTCCTGGACCATGACCGAGGTCGCGGGCCTGAGCGATAGACTGATTTGGGTCGTGCTCATGGCCTACGGCATTGGCATGACGATTGGCAATGCCTTTGGCGGCTGGTTGGCGGACCGCAACCTCGAATTCGGGATCATTTTCGCCTTGGCCAGCCTGATCATCATCCTCACGGCCTTCTACTTCCTGTCCAGCCACGCCATCCCGGCCACCATTTGCTTTGGCATGGTGGCGTTTATGGGCTCCACGCTGGTGCCATCCCTGCAGCTACGCTTGGTCCACGTGGCGGGCGATGCCCAAACCTTATCCGCAGCGCTCAACCAGTCCGCGCTCAATATCGCGAACGCGGCCGGTGCGACCATCGGCGGCATCGTCGTCGGCGCGGGCTTGGGTTACTCTGCTCCGGCGCTGGCGGGCGCCGGCTTGGCGGCCGCGGGTTGCGTTGTGTGGGCGATAACAATGTGGGATAAAAAACGCCTTGCCAATCGCGGCTAGAACTACCACCGCACACGCCTATATTCTGGAGCACCATGAGCCTTACCATCGCTAGCGTCAACGTCAACGGAATCCGCGCCGCGTGCAAGCAGCGCAATGAGAATAACCCCGGCATGAATGCCTGGTTGGAACAGACCCCGGCCGATATCGTGCTGATGCAAGAGGTCCGCGCCACCCCGGACCAAGCCAGAAAGGCCCTGGCACCAGCCCTGGAGGCGGGCTGGCACTTGGAGCTTGCCGATGCCGCCGCCAAGGGCCGCGCCGGAGTAGGCATCCTCTCTCGCACGCCGCTTGCCGATGTCGAAATCGGTTTCGGTTCCTTCACCGACGCCGGCCGCTGGATTGCCGCTACCACCCGCGATATCCGCGTGGCCTCGCTGTATCTGCCCTCCGGCGATACCGATTCGCCGAAGCTGGATGAAAAATACCGCTTCTTGGATGAATTCGATTCCGTGCTGGCAGAAAACGCCGATAAGGACATGGTCATCGGCGGCGACTGGAATATCTGCCACCGCGCCCAGGATTTGAAGAATAATAAGGCCAACGAGAAGAAGGCCGGCCACCTGCCAGAAGAGCGCGCCTTTTTGGACCACGTCTTCGGCAGCTTCCCGGATGAGACGCCGCAGGAGAAAAAGAACTTGGGTGAGTGGCTCGGCGTCGTGGACTACGCGGGCACCACGCCGTGGGAGCCGTCCACCGCGCCGCAGTGGTTCGACGTGGCGCGTCGGCTCCACCCAGAGGCCGATGGGCCCTATACCTGGTGGACCTACCGCGGCCAGGCCTTCAATAACGATGCGGGCTGGCGCATCGACTACCAAGCCGCAACTCAGCCGCTGCTCGATCGCGCGCAGCGCACCTGGGTGGATAAGGCCCCGACCGTGGAGCAGCGCTGGTCCGATCACTCGCCGCTCCTGGTGGAATACGCCTGATGTCGCCGCTATTTAGCGTCCTGTACGTCATTGGTATTACCGCCGAGTCCATGACCGCTGCGCTATCGGCCGGACGGCAGAAGCTCGATCTCTTCGGCGTGACGATGATCGCCTCCATCACGGCGCTAGGCGGCGGCACCGTCCGCGATATCGTGCTCGCGGATCCGCCGCTGACCTGGGTGGAGCACCCCATCTATCTGGTCATCGTCATCGCCGCCGCCATCGTCACGGTGGGCATGTCCTTCCTCATGCACTATTTCCGCTACCTCTTCCTCATCCTCGATGCCTTGGGGCTGGCGGTCTTTTCCGTGCTGGGCACCCAGATTGCCGCGCACTTGGGCTACGGCTTCATCATCGCCTCGGTATCCGCGGTCATCTCCGGCGTCTTCGGCGGCGTGTTGCGTGATCTGCTCTCAGACCGCATTCCGCTGGTATTTTCTGGCGAATTTTACGCGGCCATCTCGATCCTCGCGGCCGGACTCTACATGATTCTCCTGCGCGCCGGGCTATCGGAGGAACCCACGGCGATCATTACCGCCTTGGTCTGCTTCGCTGCGCGCCTTGCGGCTATCTACTTCAAGACGGGCCTGCCCGTCTTTGAATACCGCGATGGTGAGCAACAGATGGATCCGCGCCTGCGGCTATCGGCGCGCATCGTGCGCGATGGTGCCCGCCGTGCAAAGCGGAAGGCGGGCGCGGCCACCCGCTACGCCAGCCCGATTACCCGGCCGCTGGGCCGCAGCAAGCGCAACGCAAGCGATTTTTCCTCCCCGCTCAGCCTCGAGGAGCTAAATAACAACCGGATTGCACGGCCGACCGCCCGCTCATCCATTACCCGCCCCAGCGGCAAGCACTCACCTGGGGCGAGGGGAGTGGATGCGCAGCAGCAATGGACCTTCAACAAGGAGGATGTGGGCAGGCAAAGGACCCCCAAGCACAAGCAGTAGTGCTAGTATAAACACGTTAAAAATTTCGAAATCTGCAACGGAGAAAGTTCATGGCTCGCGCAATTATTCCTTTTGTCCTTGGCGCCGTAATCCTCGCCTTGAGCATCTGGTGGTGGACTACTGTCGGACCGTCCTTCGCCTTCCTTGGCCCCATCGTTCTCATGGGCGTCGGCGGTGCCTTCATGGTGACCGGTTTCGCCATCTTCATGGACATCGTCAGCCCCACCTCCCGCAAGGTCTAAGGGGAAAGGTCTGAGATGAAAGCTATCGATCTGCTCACGGACATGGCGCAGCGCCCGCTCGATGCGCTCTCCGCATTGCCGGAGTTGAGCAACGAGACCGCCAATGCGCACTTTGGTGATCACCCGAACTCGATCACGTGGCTGCTATGGCACACTGGCCGCATGGCAGACCTGCAGCTTGCGCAACTGACCGGGGAAGAAGAGCTGTGGCAGCGCTACGACCTCGACCTGCCGGACGCCATGGGCTATGGCCAATCGGCGGAGGAAGCGCGTGCCGTGACCACGCAGGACATCGGCAAGCTCCGCAGCTATACCCAGGAAGCATTGGAGCAGGTCAAGGCGTATGTGACCTCGCTGGAGGATGACAACCTCGATGACGTGATCGACACCTCGTGGACGCCGCACGTTACCCGCGGTGTCCGGCTGGTCTCGATTTTTGATGATGCCGCGCAGCATCTTGGGGCGGCCAATCAACAAGCAAAAATGACGGAGTAACATTACCTGACATGACTGATTCCACTGCATCTAATTCTGCATCCCGCGTACTTTCCGGCATTCAGCCCACCGCTGATTCCTATCACTTGGGAAATTACTTGGGAGCGCTCAAGCAGTGGATCGATCTGCAGGAAGGCTACGATGCCTTTTACTTCATCCCGGATCTGCACGCGATTACCGTGGAGCAGAATCCGGAGGAGCTGCGCAACCGCACCATGGCCGGTGCGGCGCAGCTCATCGCGCTGGGCATCGACTCGGAGAAATCCACCCTCTTCGTCCAGTCCCACGTGCCCGCCCATGCGGAGCTGACCTGGGTATTCCAGTGCCTGACCGGCTTCGGTGAGGCCTCCCGCATGACGCAGTTCAAGGATAAATCCGCCAAGCGCGGCGCCGATCGCACTTCGGTGGGCCTTTTTACCTACCCCATCCTGATGGCCGCCGATATCCTGCTGTATTCGCCGGATTACGTGCCAGTGGGCGAGGACCAGCGCCAGCACTTGGAGCTCACCCGCAATCTGGCTGAGCGCTTCAACAATAAATACGGCGAGACCTTCCACGTGCCGGAGCCGTTCATTCCAGAGGGCGCGGCGAAGATCTATGACCTGCAGGACCCGACGTCCAAGATGTCTAAGTCCGGCCCCAACCCCAAGGGCTTGGTCAACCTGCTCGACGCCCCGAAGACCTCTGCCAAGCGCATTAAGTCCGCCGTGACCGATGACCTGGGCTCGGTCGCCTTCGACCGGGAAAACCAGCCGGGCGTATCGAACCTGCTGGTCATCCAGTCCGCGCTGACCGGCGAGTCCATCGACTCCTTGGTGGAAAAGTACGCCGGCAAGGGCTACGGGCACCTGAAGGTGGATACCGCGGAGGCGCTCGAGGCCTTTACCACCCCGCTCAAGCAGCGCTATGACGAGCTCATGGCGGATCGCGGCGAGCTGGAGCGCATCTTGGAGCGCGGCGCCCAGACCGCACAGGAAGTAGCGCAGCCGCTTGTCGATGCCGTCTATGAAAAAGTCGGCTTCCTTCCTCGCCCGCGCAGGTAGTAGGTACCCCTTAACCCACCCCACCGAGGGACAAGTGGGTGTTTGCCAGCTACGCTATACGGGATAAGCGCTGTGCGAACAAGAAGGGAAGCACGTGTCCACCACCACGCAATCCTCCTCTAAGAAGACGGACCACTACGGCATCGAGCGTGCGAACGCCGATGATCCGGGAGCGATAGATAAGGTACGGCGTAAATCGCCCTTTGTTGACCACCTCATGCGCATGCAGGAGCGCTATGCCGCAGAAGGCGGCAACCAGTTTTCTGCTGGCATTACCTATTACTCGGTCCTGTCCATCTTCCCGTTGGCGATGCTGCTGGTGGCCACCATCGCCGCTGTCCTTGCTAACCGTGAGGACCTGCTCAATGACTTGCAGTCCTATATCACCGACTCCATTGACGGGAACCTCAGCGAGTCGGTCAATGAGATTTTGGATACGGCCATCGACCAGCGCGGCGCCATGTTCGGTATTGGTGGTTTGACTACTCTGTGGTCCGGACTGGGGTGGATGAACCACCTGCGCATCGGCATTTCTGCCATGTGGGGCATCGATGCCAATGACGGCGGCTCCTTCCTGAAAAAGAAGTTCTCTGACCTTCTGGGGCTTATCGGCCTGATCATTGCCTTTGTCGTCGCCTTCGGCGTGACCGCGGCGGGTTCCTCCGGCCTTACGCAGAAGATATTTGACCTCTTAGGTATCGATTCTTTCCCCGGCATGGGTTATGTCTTCTTCTTCAGTGGCTTGTTGCTGGGACTTATCGCCAACTTCATCGTCATGTGGTGGCTGATTATGATCCTGCCGCGCACGAAGGTGCCTAAGAAGTCCGGCTTTATCGGCGCTGCCATTGGTGCGGTGGCATTCGAGGCCATTAAGCAGCTGTCCACGGTGATTATGTCCTCTGCCACCGGCAGCCCGGCCGGTGCGGTCTTTGGCCCGGTCATCGTCCTGATGATTGTCATGTACCTGGTGTGGCGCGTGGTGCTGTATATCTCCGCATGGACTGCGACGACCGCAGAATCCCTGAAGTATGCGCACCCGCCGGTTCCAGAACCCGCCGTTATTCGCGTGCGCAATGAGGTGCGCGAGGGCGCACCGGCCGGCGCGGTCTTCGGCGTGGGTGCCGCTTTGGGCGCTGCGGCCGTGGGCGTGGCGAAGCTTTTCCGCCGGAAATAAAAATCCTCCCTACGGGGGAGGAGTGCGCCGAGCTATACCTTTAAGATAGGACACTATGAACGCCGATGATATTGCCCCAGACTTCTACGAAAAGTGGGACCTCGACCGCAATGGTGGCGAGGATGAGCTTTCCGTTTTATTGGAAGCAAAAGACATCAAGCTCGGGCAGCAGGGATATAACCAGGATGAGCCGCGGCGCGTCCAGCTGCGCATAGCGGCCAGCATCCTGGGTTCGGCGAAGAAGAGGGCCGAATACGATGAAGCATTGCGCACTGGTCTCCGCCCGACGTGGGGCGAGCTCGGCACGCTGAGCTCGGTGGGGCAGTGGTCGCCGGCGCCGCGCCCGCAACCGAGCTTCCACGATCAACCGCAGGGCCCGGCGCAGGTGCCGGGTTTTGCCCAGCCTAGCCCGTATGCCTCCCCGTACGCGCGCGATCCATTCGCCCAGCATGCCTCGCCGCAGCAGCAGATGGTGCCATCGCCCGCTGCCGCGCCGGCGCCAGTCCAGCACCAAGCGCAGAAACGGCCGTCCCAGGAAACGCGCATCGGCATGGGCATCTTGGACTTTTTCTTGGCCGGCGGCATCAGCAGCGCGGTTGGCGCGGGCGTCGACGAGCTCGCGGATGTGGAAGCGTTGTCCTTTGTTGTTGCCTGCATCGTGATGGTGGTTTACGTCCTGGGCAGCGAGGTATGGATGGGCGCTAGCCCGGCAAAGATTCTTGCCGGCTATACCGTGCGGGACGTGGATACGAAGGAAAAGCTCAGCCTTAGCCAGTCCGCCAAGCGCCAGTGGTGGCGCCTTATCAACGTGATCCCTGGCATTGGGCAATTGGTGGGCATGCTGGGCGCGGTGGTGCACGCGACCACCATCAACGAGGAAAACAACCTGCGCGGTTCCCACGACGATCTCGCAAACGCCGAAGTGGTTAAGAGGAAGCCGCGCAAGTAGAACGCCGCATGGCGCAACTTCGGGCAGATACCTACGATGGTGCGCATGCACGATGCACCATTAATTAGCCCCGAAAATAAGGATTCCGCCGAGAGCGTGGTGGAACAACTTCCAAAGGTATCCCTGTGGGAACCGGTCCGCTCGCAGGCCAGCACCGCGGAGGAATTGAACGCGGATATCCGCGAGCAGTGCGCCCAGCTTGCCGATGACCACCTGGTCTACGCCGAGCTGCAGCTCAACCCTGCGGCTTACTCTTTCGATACGTCCGCAGTCGTACGCGAGGTGGCCGCGGAACGATTCGGAGATCTCGAGGTACGGTTTGTCCTCGAGGCGGCAGAGCCGGCGGCTAATGCCGAGGACTCTGCGGGCATTGCTGGCTACACCCTGCCGGAGGGGAATGCTGCCGCCGCGGCGGAGTTCCGCACGAAGTACCTGCCTACCCAGATCGCGGTGGGCGAGGATTTCGCCGCTACCGAAAGCGCCGCCCAGGCCGGCGTGAACCGTTTGCTGCGACCGGTGAATATGATTGATGATTTCACCGCCGATGTCGATGGAATCCGCCCAGGCAAGGCCTCCGGATGGATCCGTGACCGACACATTCCACTGGTATTTTCGCCCGTGGACGATGTTGAGGAACTCACTGATCACCCGCTGCCGCTGTTACAGCAGCTTGGTTTTACCTGCTCGGTCTCCTCCGGAGATTCCACGCTGAGCAGGCAGTTTCTCGCCTTGAGCGAGACCTTTGGGTACGGACTGGAGGAGTTTTTCGATCTTACCGTGAAGGCGATTGAGAATATTTTCGACACCGAAGAAACAAGGCAGCGTATCCTTGAGACCGTTGTCCTTCCGGCCTACGAGGACCTCTCCGATCCGGAACTTGCCGGCCCCGATACTGAGGAGTCGCTCCAAGATTCCGGGTTCTCAATGAACCTGAATGACAACGCTTCCGAAGAGTAATAGATAGTTAATCTACATAAAGGAGGAAGACATGCCTTCCGCACTATTCGTTGTTACCGCCGCTGATAAGTGGACGCTTGCTGATGGCAGCGCCCGCCCTACCGGTTACTGGGCCGAGGAGCTCATCGCTCCGCACCGCGTGTTTAAGAACGCTGGTTGGGATATCGACTTTGCTACGCCGAACGCAAAGGCACCAGTAGTAGACGAGTACAGCCTCGAGGTATTGTCTGAGGGCGACCGCGCCGAGCAGGAGAACTACCTCGCAGAAATCGGCCCGGACCTGGAAGACCCACTGAACCTGGCCGATGTTAAGGAAGCCGACTACGACCTCGTCTTTTACCCCGGCGGCCACGGCCCGATGGAGGACTTGG
Organism: Corynebacterium sp. MSK204; assembly: GCF_030229885.1. Taxonomy (NCBI): domain Bacteria; kingdom Bacillati; phylum Actinomycetota; class Actinomycetes; order Mycobacteriales; family Corynebacteriaceae; genus Corynebacterium; species Corynebacterium sp. MSK204. The sequence continues at coordinate 110,131 of NZ_JASPGQ010000008.1, forward strand.
CTTATGACCAGGACTCTGCCAAGCTGCTGCAGGAGCGCATCGACTCCGGTCGCGCGCTATCCCTGGTCTGCCACGCACCGGCTGCATTGCTCGCGCTGGACAATGACAACTGGCCACTCAAGGGCTACACCATGACCGGCTTTACCAACGCCGAAGAGGGCGAGGAGACCATCGCCGCTGCCAAGTGGGTTGTTGAGACCCGCCTGCGCGAGCTCGGCGCTGATTTCAAGCAGACCGATCCGATGCAGCCTTATGTCGAGGTTGACCGCAACCTCTACACGGGCCAGAACCCAGCATCCTCTGAGCCTTTGGCACAGCGCATCCTGCGCGACTTTTAATGCGGGCGCTGAAAGCTCTCGCTGCAGGTAGTGCGGTAGTAGGGGCGGCGGCATATATAAAGAGCCGCCGTCCTTATCTACGCAGCGTTGCTCCTGAGCTTCGCAGCCCATTACTGTACCTGCCGCTGCACTTGCTTTCGGGTGATCGATTCGCTCGAACGAGCAGGTTATTTGCCAATATGGACGTGGCACGTCCGAAGTGGCGTCCGGTGGACATCGAAGAGCTATCTTGTTCTTTTGAAGGCCAAGCATTCCGTGCCCGCGTTATTACTCCACGCGGAGATGGAGCGCCAGCCGAGCCACGTCCCGTGGTGATGTGGATTCACGGCGGAGGTCACCTGCTCGGTGGTCCCGCGATGCATGATCCCCAAACTTCGCTCATCGCATCGGAGCTGGGGGCCATCGTCATCGCACCGCGCTATCACAAATCCACGCAGGAACCTTTTCCTGCGGATCTGGAAGAGTGTTATGCCGCTTTGCGCTGGATGCAGGAAAATGGCGAGCTTTTAGGCGCGGATACTTCGCGCATTGCGGTCGCTGGCGATAGCGCCGGCGGTGGCTTGGCCGCAGGCCTTGCCCAGCGCACGGTGGATGAAGGTCATTCCATTCGAGCGCTTGGATTGGTCTATCCAATGCTTGATCACCGCACCATTGTTAAAGAGGGTGCGGTGGGGCAGTTTATTTGTCCTCCGAATTTAAATCGCGGCGCTTGGGATATGTACTTAGGCAAGGACCATTTAGGAACCCCGCTGCCACCGTATGCATCGCCGGCGACGCGTTCGGATCACTCGGGGATGCCGCCCACGTGGATCGGCGTGGGAGACATCGACCTTTTTCATGATGAATCCGTAGCCTTTGCTACCGCACTGCAGAACGCCGGAGTCGAGACCACACTTGATGTGTATGCAGGTGCTTATCACGGCTTCGATCAGGTACGCCCGCGTGCGCCCCAGTCGCGCAGAATGCTGGCAGATCTTATCGAGCACCTCGGTTCTCACCTCTAGCCGCACTTTATGTGGCGCGAAGTGTAGGTGAAAATGCAGCAACCGCCCCAGTCTGACGCGGGCTTGTTTTAGGGACCGGTAAGGCGGTACCAGGTACCGGGGTGGCGGTAGCCGCCCGGTAGCCGGTTTT
>NZ_JASPGQ010000009.1:0-104685 GCF_030229885.1 Corynebacterium sp. MSK204
GGCAGTAGCTGCAAAGTTGGGGTTTCATGGCACACGGCTCGTCTATGGACTTAAGTCTGCTCGTCGTGCGGGAAACATCCCAGAACCTGTGCCTGAAGATTTGGCTGCCGAAAACGCGAGGCTACGCCGTGAAAATCACCAGCTTCGAGATACCAATGAGTTGCTGAAGGCTGCGTCAGCTTTTTCGCCTCACGACCAGGCCCCAAGCCTCGGTTATGATCCGGTTCATCGATGAATACCGGAATTATTTCTCTGTCGAGTTCATTTGTAAGACGTTGAAAAATAACCGGGCTGGTGGGTTTATCACCTCGCGTGGTTATCGCCAGTCCAAGGCCCGTGGGTTAAGTGCTCGTCGACTTCGCGATGCTGCGTTGGTTGAACGCATTAGTGCTGTTCATCGGGATAATTACGGTGTCTACGGTGTGCGGAAAATGTGGCATGCGCTTCACCGTGACGGAATCGACATCGGTCGTGAGCACGCTACCCGGCTGATGCGCCTGGCCGGTGTTTCTGGCAAAGGCACAGGCGGATCACCAATCACAACCCGCACACCTCAACGTGCCGGATCTGCGCCCGGATTTAGTGGGGCGTGAGTTCAAAGCCCAAGGCCCGAACAAGCTGTGGGTGGCCGACATTACCTACGTGCGCACGAAGAAAGGCTTTGTCTACGCCGCGTTTGTCACCGACGTTTACTCCCGACGGATCGTTGGGTGGGCGTTATCAGATTCCATGCGCACTTCAGGCATTGCCGCTGCAAGCACTCAATCAAGCGATTGTGAGTGCGAGGGAAACAACAGGTCTCATTCACCATTCGGATCACGGCTTATAGTACGTCAGCGTTGTCTACAACGAGCGTCTCGCCCAGCACGGCATTATCGCTTCTACTGGGACTGTCGGTGACTGAAATGACAATGCTTTGGCTGAAAACGTTAACGGCCCCTCATAAGAACGAACTCATCCATACTCGCAGGTGGGATGACGTTGTCGAAGTGGAAATCGCGACGTTCGAGTGGGTGTCATGGTGGAACGAGACAAGGCTCCACCAAAGCTTGGGATACCGAACCCCGGTCGAGGTCGAAACCGAGTTTTGGAAGCAGAACCCGCCACAGGCAATAATAGAAATCAAGGCAAATGCCTAGGAACAAAACCCGGGGCACTTCAACATGATTGCCGCGGTCAAACAAGGTTTCACCGAATAAGCGTGCCGTGAATGCGACAAGGCCGATTGATTTCAGGACTTAAGAGGTCTTCCTGTGTGCTTTTATGTCCTAGCTGAAGGAACCGGCTGTTCCCGGCAGCAGCCCCTCCCCTAACGCGAGCAGATGCGGGGTGTGGGGTACTAAGGGGGCATCGCCAAGCGCCAGCTCCCCGTCAAAACAGGAACAGCCCCGCCTCCTGGCATGTTCTCAATGCTATTGGAGGCGGGGCTGGAGGTGTTTTAAGAGCGAATACTAGTTAACTCGGCCGGTTTCCTTGCGGTACTGGCGGTAGTAGCGGCGTCCATAGTGGATGGTGCCGGCGGCGGCGATGGCCACCACAACCAGGGAAATGACGCCGATGGCGATGGTCAGACCGTAGTTGCCTTCACCTGCGGTACCCAGCGGGGTGTCCCAGACGCCGAGGCCCCAGATGAGGATGCCGGCTGCTGGCAGGCAAGACAGGATCAAGCCCATGCCGACCCACGTGGAGGTGCGGAGAAGGGAAGAGTGAGGAGCTGCGAAGGATACCGGGTCGTAGCCTTCGATGTAGTTGTCCTGAATCTTGCCGGAGAACTCCGGATACGTTTCGCTCTGGTAGTCAGCAACTACGTGGGTGTTATCGCTCATGGCGGAGTCTTTCTGTCTTTCTCTCGTTCCTAGTATTCCTACGGAATAACTCTAGCTTAGTCGTCCTTGCCACGGAAAGCAGCACGTGCACGTTCGCGGGTAACGGCAGACACTGCGGTCAGTGGGACGCCAGCCGGGCAGACATCGGCGCACTCACCGTAGAGGGAGCAGTGGCCGAAGTTGGATTCCAAATCAGCAACCATGTTGCGGGCACGGCTACCGCGCTCTTCCTTACCCAGCGGCATCATGGACAGGTGCACCAGCTTGGCACCGGTGAACAGGTGTGCCGCACCGTTCGGGCAGGCAGCAACGCAGGCACCGCAACCAATGCATGCTGCGTGGTCCAGCGAGTACTCGGCGGTCTCGTGGTTGATGTGCATGGTATCGGCATCCGGTGCGGTGCCGGCGTCCATGGATACGTAGCCGCCCTGCTCCATCACGTGGTCCAGTGCGGAGCGGTCAACCACCATGTCCTTGATGACGGGGTACGCAGCGGAGCGGAAGGGCTCCAGCTGAATGGTGTCGCCATCGTTGAAGTTGAACAGGCGCTGCTGGCAGGCAGGGGTGTTCTGGCCCGGGCCGTGTGGGCGACCGTTGACGGTCAAACCACAGGTACCGCAGATGCCCTCGCGGCAGTCAGAGGCGAAAGCGAACGGCTCTTCGCCGCGCTCAATGTAGCCTTCGTTGACGTGGTCCAATAGCTCCAGAATGGACATCTGCTCGGAGGCATCATCCACCTGGACGGTTTCGAATTTACCTTCCTGGGTGGGTCCGGCTTGACGCCAGATCTCAAGTGTCAATTTCATTACTTGTAGTTCCTTGTCATCAGCGGGATCGAGTCAAAGTACAGGGGTTCTGCGTGGCGGATGAACTCGTTCTTGTTCGCGCCCGGCTCCCAGGCGGAAACGAAGCACCAGTTCTCATCGTCACGCTCGGCTTCGCCTTCTTCAGAAAGGTGATCTTCGCGGAAGTGAGCGCCGCAAGACTCATCGCGGTCAAGGGCATCGATGCACATGAGCTCACCCAGGTCCAGGTAATCGGCAACGCGCAGGCCGTATTCCAGGACTTGGTTCATGTCATTCGCCTCACCAGGGATGCGGACGTTCTTCCAGAAGTCATCGCGCAGCGCGCGGATCTTCTCGATGGTGTCCTTCAGGTCATCGACGTTACGGGACACACCGCAGCCGAAGTACAGCAGGTCACCCAGCTGGCGGTGGTAGTGGGACGGACCGTGCGGGTCATCGCCCTGGACCTGCATCAGCTTATCGATGCGCTCCTGGGACTTCTGCACGGCTTCCTGTGCCTCAGCGGAATCCTCGGCCAGCTTGTCCTCGTTGAGGTGGTCAGCCAGGTAGTTCGGGATGGTAAACGGCAGGGTGAACCAGCCGTCAACGGAAGCCGAAAGCAGGGAGTTCGCGCCCAGGCGGTTAGCGCCGTGGTAGGTCCAAGAGCACTCACCGGCGGCAAAGAGGCCGTCAATAGAGGTCATCTCGTTGAAGTCGGTCCACAGGCCACCCATGGTGAAGTGGCAGGTAGGAGCGATGCGCATTGGGGTCTCGTAGGCGGACTCACCAATGGCCTCTTCATACATCTGAATGAGGTTGGAGTAACGCTCGCGGATCTTGTCCTTGCCCAGGCGCTCGATGGCGTCACGGAAGTCAAGGTAGACCGAGTTATTCAGCGGTCCAACGCCCAAGCCCTTGTTGATCTGCTGGGAAATTGCACGGGAGGCAACGTCACGGGGAACCAAGTTACCGAAGGCCGGGTAGCGGCGCTCCAAGAAGTAGTCGCGCTCTTCCTCCGGAATGCTGTTCGGGTCGCGGTCATCGCCCTCTTTCTTGGGGGACCAGATGCGGCCATCGTTACGCAGGGACTCCGACATCAAAATGGTCTTGGACTGCCAGTCGGAGTTGACTGGCAGGCCCGTTGGGTGGAACTGCACGAACGCCGGGGAAGCCAGGTAAGCGCCCTTGTCATAAGCGCGCATCATGGCGCTGGCGTTGGAGTTCTTTGCCAGGGTGGACATGTGGTAGACGTTGCCGTAACCACCGGTACCCAGGATGACGGCGTGGCCGGTGAAGGCCTTGAGCTCACCAGTAATCAGGTTGCGGGTGACAATGCCGCCCGCGCGCTTCTTGCCGTTGTCATCGTAGGTGATGATGTCCTGCATATCGTTGTGGGCAAAAAGCTCCACATTGCCCAGGCCGATCTGACGGTACAGTGCAGAGGTCGTGGACAGCTGCAGCTGCTGACCTGTTTGGCCACGGGTGTAGTAGGTACGGGAGACCTGCACACCACCGAAGGAACGGGTGGCCAGGGTGCCGCCGTACTCACGGGCGAACGGGGCGCCGATGGCGTTCATGTGGTCGATAACACGAACGGACTCGTTGGCCAGGCGCCAGCAGTCGGACTCGCGGCAGCGGTAGTCGCCACCCTTCACGGTGTCCTTGGTGTGGCGGTAAGCGGAGTCATTGTCCACCTTCTTGGCGCGGGAGGCGTTGACACCACCCTGCGCAGCAATGGAGTGCGCGCGGCGTGGGGAGTCGTGGTAGGTAAAGACCTTGACGCCGTAGCCCAATTCACCAAGGGCTGCCGCAGCAGCACCCGCGGACAAGCCGGTACCTACGACGAGGACCTCGAACTTGCGGCGGTTCAGTGGGGAGACCAAGTTCATGTGGTCAACGTGGTGAGACCACATATCCTTCATCGGCACACCGTGCGGTTCCTGGGATTCCAGGATATTACCAGCGGAGACGCCCTCAACGATGGACTTTGGGTGCGAGAAGTTGGGGTGTTCACGCTTGAGTTCAGTAGTAGTCATGGGTTCCTATCTCCTTTAGCTGACCAAGCCCAGGGCAACGGACAAAGGCATAACGATGTTGCCGATGCATACAACGGCCGGGATGATGTACGCCAAGACCAAGAAGGTCTGACGCCATTTTGCACCGGTGATACCCAGGTCAGATGCGGCAAGGCGGATGCCGTGGGTCAGGTGCAGGAAGAGGCAGCACATTGCCAGCACGTAGAAGATAGTGACCGGCCAACGGCTAAAGGTTTCGATCATATTGGCCTTGACAGAACCTTCAACGAAGGCCTCTGGGGCCACCGGCTGTACGCCCAAGGTGAGGTCCAGCAAGTGGAAGATGATGAAGAGCAGCAGCACTACACCGGTTACCAGCATGGACTTGGTGGCGAAGGAATCCAGGCCACCCATCAGGTTGGTGCGCTTGAACTTGCCGCGGGATGCCTTGGAGCGGGAAGCCAAGGTAAAGGCACCGTAGATGTGGGCAAGGATTGCCACGATCAGCACGATGCGGATGACCCACAGGGCAGAGCCGTGCGGCAGCAGCGGTTCACCCATAGAGCGCAAGAACTCGCCGTACTCATCCAGGGCAGGCTCACCGTTGTGTGCCGGCATGTACAGCTTCAGGTTGCCGGCCATGTGGCCGACCACGAAAAGCGCAAAGAGCAAACCGGTAACGGCCATGATGAGCTTCAGTACCCACGATGGCGTTCCGGGATTCTGACGAATTGGTTCATTAGTGATGTGTCCGTGAGCAATTGCCTCACGGTCCGGATTTTTTAAAGTCATGACACCTCCATAGTCATACTCACCTTAACCGGGCTTAACCGCTGGTTACTAGTTATTTTCGAGCGGTTATTTGCTCCCGGTTCGCAGGCACGATGAGGCGGTGAGATCTTTTAGGTAAGGGTATCCTGAGAAGCAGAATGCGAAAACGCTGTTACCTTGGGTACCTTCATTTCCGCAATGCAGATGTTTCATATTTGTGGACCAAACTGTGAGCTTCACCACCCCGTGTTACGTGAGTGATTAACCCACCCCTTTATGTGTCAAACTTTCGCATGAAACCCCACAAACCCTGTGTCCAGGTAGCGAAGAGTCTTCACAAAATTTTCGCCATAAAGATGCACAGCCGCGCTTTCTACTAGTAATCTTTGGCGCATGAGTAAGACGTATGTGGGCTCTCGCCTTCGCCAGCTTCGCCGTGAACGCGATCTCAGCCAAGCCTCCCTAGCTGGCACCCTCGGCCTTTCCGCCAGTTACGTCAACCAGATTGAACACGACGTCCGCCCCCTGACCGTGCCGGTGCTGCTGCGCATTACCGAGGTCTTTGGCGTCGACGCCACGTTTTTCTCCCGCGATGATGATTCCCGCCTCCTCGCGGAGATCCAGGACGTCATCCAAGACAAGGAGCTCTGCCCCTCCCCCGTGGAGCTCCAGGAGCTATCGGAACTGGTGTATAACCACCCCACGGTCGCCCGCACGCTTGTCGATGTACACCGCCGCTACCGCAATGTACGCGATAAGCTGTCGCTGGCTACGGATACGAGGAGGACATCGGAAAGCGCCGCTGCCCTATCCATGCCGCACGATGAGGTGCGGGACTTCTTTTACGCCCGGCAGAATTACTTGGACGGGCTGGACCATCACGCAGAGGAGCTTGCCGGTGACCTCGGCGTTTCCGGGTTCGGCATTCGCGATACCGAGCAAGCGCTGGCAAACCGGCTGCGCGAGAAACACAGTGTAGATATCGAGCTGACGGCGCAGATGGATGGCACTCTGCACCGCTTTGACCGCGAGAGCGGGCAGTTCACGCTCGCCTCGCGCCTGAGCGAGGGCCAACGCGCCTTCCGCATGGCCGCCGAGCTCGGCCTGCTCGAGGCCCAGGACCAGATCTCCGTGCTCGTGGCCGATGAGCCCTTTACCTCTGATTCCTCCCGCAGCTTGGCAAAACGCGGCCTGGCCAGCTACTTCGCCGCCGCCACACTCATGCCCTATACCATGATGCACAGCGAGGCCGAGCGCGCCGGCTACGACGTGGAATACCTATGCCAGGTCTTCGGCGTGGGATACGAGACGGTCGCCTCCCGGCTTTCCACCCTGCAGCGCGATAACCTGCGCGGCATTCCGTTTACCTTCGTGCGCGTGGATCGCGCCGGCAATATGTCCAAGCGGCAATCCGCTACCGGCGTACATTTTTCCAATAACGGCGGCACCTGCCCGCTCTGGAATGTCTACGAGACCTTCACCCGTCCAGGTGTCATCTCGCGCCAGCTCGCGCAAATGCCCGATGGCCGCAACTACCTGTGGATTTCCCGCGCCGTGCAGCACCATCAGGGACGCTACGGCGATACCAATAAGCTCTTCGCCATTGGCTTGGGCTGCGAGGCCCGCCACGCCGATCGCACGGTCTATGCGGAGGGCCTCGACCTCACCAATCTCCACGCCGCCACCCCCATCGGGCCAGGGTGTCGCACCTGCGCCCGGGAAAACTGCTCGCAGCGCGCTTTCCCGCCCATCAACGAGGCAATCAATATCGATATCCACCGCTCGGCGGTCGCGCCTTACTAGCTGGGCTTTATCCGCACACAGCGAAACGGCACCGCGGTCCTCCTTTCTGGAGAACGCTGCGGTGCCGTTATGCGGTATAGGGGGACGCTTGTTTAGAGGTTGATCATGTGGCCGCTGATACCTTCGGCGGCTTCCTTCATGGCCTCAGACAAGGTCGGGTGGGTGTGTACGTTGCGGCCGATTTCCTCAGTGGTCAGGTCGAAACGCTGCGCCAAGGTCAACTCAGGCAAGAGCTCCGAAACATTGGAGCCCACCATGTGTCCGCCGATGAGCTCGCCGAACTCGCCGTCAGCAATAAGCTTCACAAAGCCGGCGGTCTCATTCAGGCCGGCTGCCTTACCGTTTGCGGAGAACGGGAAGGTAGCAACCTTGATGTCCTTATCCGGGAACTTCTCCTTGGCTGCCTCTTCGGTGTAACCGAAGGATGCAACCTGCGGGTTGCAGAAGGTAGCGCGCGGCATGTTGTTGTAGTCACCCAAGAGTTGGGTTTCTGCATCAGCAATGGTTTCTGCCGCTACAACGCCCTGCGCCTCTGCCACGTGGGCCAGCTGCAGCTTCGCGGTGACGTCACCGATGGCGTAAATGTGGTCAACGTTGGTGCGCATCCGGTCATCGATGTCGATGGCACCGCGCTCAGTCAGCTCAACGCCGGTGTTCTCAAGGCCAAAGCCCTCAACGCGCGGGGCAAAGCCGATGGAGATCATGGCGCGATCCACGGTCAAGGTGTCCTGCTTGGAGCCATCCTTGGATTCCACCTCAACGGTGACATCGTCGCCGTTGTCCTTTACAGAGGTGGTCTTGTAACCGGTCAGGAGCTTAACGCCGAGCTTCTTGTACTGCTTGGCAATCTCCTTGGATACGTCCTTGTCCTCGTTCGGCAGGACGCGGTCCATAAACTCCACGATGGTAACGTCCACACCGTAGTTGGCCAGCACGTAAGCAAACTCCATGCCGATCGCGCCGGCGCCCACGATGACCATGGACTTCGGTGCTTCCTCGTTCAGGATCTGCTCCTCATAGGAGACGATATTGCCGCCGAGCTCAACGCCAGGCAGGGACTTGACCACGGAGCCGGTGGCGATGATGCAGTCATCAAAGGTAACGGTCTTACCTTCGTCATCGCCCTCAGTAATCTCAATGGTCTTATCGTCCTTGAAGGAACCCAGACCGTTGATCTCGGTGATCTTGTTCTTCTTCATCAAGTAGTGAACGCCCTTGACGATGCCCGAAGAAACCTTGCGGGAGCGCTTGTGGGCTACACCGAAATCAAAGGAAACATCGCCGGAGATGCCAAAAGCCTTCGCCTCGTGGTTGAAGGTGTGGGCAACCTCTGCATTCTTCAGCAGCGACTTGGAGGGAATACAGCCTACGTTGAGGCAGACTCCGCCCCAGTACTGCTTTTCAATAACAGCGACTTTCTTTCCAAGCTGAGCTGCACGGATGGCGGCAACGTAGCCGCCAGGGCCCGCACCGAGTACTACTACGTCATAATGTTCGTTAGTCACGCCCTACAGGATACGTAACTTTGTCCTGAATGTCGCGTAATTGGTCACACTTGGGGGGCACCCCACCCCAAGCCGCGGTGAGGATAGGGAAAGGGCCCTGCAAGGGGGCATCGGCAAGCAGCAGATACACCTCCGCAGGGCCCTTAAGCAATCTTGGACTTAAATCACGCCCAAGGATGCTAGCAGCTTGGAATATGCATCCATTGCAGAGTGGATGAATGGCCCAATGAATTCATTGAAGGACACGAGGGCGGAGTCAAAAAGGTTCATTGAAGTTCTTTCTCTTGATGGGGCGCGAGTAGACAATCTCGCTGCTTAGCTTTTCACACTAAAAGCACTAACGCAGCCGTTACTGATGTTATTACAGGTGTGTTATTACAGGTGCCAACCGCGTCACGCCGTGCTTCATTGGGAAATTATGACATAGAAACCTCAGTTGTCCCAGCGTTACTTATTATTGATAGCAGAAAAGGCAATGAAGGTATGCCTACCCCCACTATTCCCCCACATCAGTGAAAGTCTTTACCGCCAGGCGTTTATTGGGCACTATTAATGGTTAGGTCTACATGTAGGAATACTAAATATACTTCCCTCAACATGCCGATTTTTCGCGGCCGAAGTATAGTTATCGAGTCCACTCCCTACAGGAAAGAAGCACCATGAAGCGTCTCAATTCTGTCCTCGCGGCAGCTGCGGTTTGCACGGGCTTGGCTTATGCCCCCGTGGCAGGCGCGGCCGAGCTGACCCCGCAGCAGGTGGCGGGCGATGCCGCACAGTCCACGATTTCCCCGCTGGAGCCTACCCCGGAAATCGAGGGTAAGTCCTGGTACAAGAAGTACAAGGACGATGCGCGCGTTGAAAAGCTCGAGGCAACCTCACCGGCAATGAATGACCGGAAGATTCCGCTAGCCGTCATCCGCGCCAAGAGCGAAAACCGCCCAACCATTTACCTGCTCAATGGCGCAGGCGGGGCAGAACAAGACATGGATTGGCTGAAGCTTTCTGATGCCGTTGATTTCTACCACTCGAAGGACGTCAACGTCGTCGTCCCGCAGGCCGGCGCTTTCTCCTACTACACCGACTGGATCTCTGAGCCGAATTCGGGCTTCCTCAAGGGACCACAAAAGTGGGAGACCTTCTTGACCAAGGAGCTGCCGGGGGCCATCGAGAAGCACATCAATGCCGATAACCACCGCGCCATCGCGGGCATGTCCATGTCCGCCACCTCTTCCTTGCTGCTAGCTCAGCACAACCAGGGCTTCTACGATGCAGTGGGCTCATACGCCGGTTGTGCCGCTACCGCTTACCCGCTGGAGCGCCAGGCCGTAGAGCTGACCGTCAACCGCGGCGGCGGCAGCGTGGACCAGATGTGGGGCCCGTACGGCTCTGAGACCAACCGTTACAACGACGCCATGATGAACGCCGATAAGCTGCACGGTACCGAGCTATACATTTCTTCCGGTTCCGGCCTGGCAAGTGAAGAGGACACTTATAGCTACCTGCACTCTATGGGTCTGGACCAAGAAGATGCCATCCGTGGGTCTTCTACCCTGCAGGTTGAGGGCGGCGGCATCGAAGCTGGGGTGAACTACTGCACCCACAACTTCAAGGCCAAGCTTGACCAGGCCGGAGTGCCAGCCACCTACAACTTCCGCAATACCGGAACCCACTCGTGGCCGCACTGGAAAGAGGATCTGAAGGATTCTTGGCCAGTATTCGAGCGGGCATTCAATAGCTAAATTTCGGCTGCGCGTGACGGGCGGTAGGATCGCAATATTATGACATTGCTTCCTACCGCCTTTTCGCGTGCGCATACTGATCCCTATACCGGCGTGGACTTCAACCTTGGTTTTGAAATCACCCACTACACGCTGGACTTGAACTACCGCGTGGAGCCTAACCTGCTGCAGGGTGAGGCCATTTTAAGCGTGCGCGCGGTGGAAGAGCTGACCTCCTTAACTTTGGACCTCGGCGGGGCGATGGTGGCCCGGCGCGTGACCGCCAAGCATGCCCCGCGGGTGGCTAAGTTCCGCCAATCTTCCGGGAAGCTGCGTCTGCGTTTTGCGTCCGAGATCTCTGCCGGTACCGAGTTTGAGCTGCACATTCGCTACGGCGGCAGCCCGCGCCCCATCCGCACCACCTGGGGCGAAATTGGGTGGGAGGAAACCGAATCCGGCTCATTGGTGGCCAGCCAGCCCAATGGCGCGCCCAGCTGGTTCCCGTGCGATGACACGCCTTCAGAAAAGGCTCCGTATGACATCATCATCACCGCCGATAGCCCCTTTACCGTCATTTCCAATGGCGAGTTGGTCTCCCGCAAGGCCGGCGGTTCCACCACCCGGTGGCACTACCGCACTCGCCACCCCATGGCCACGTACCTGGCAACGGTGCAGGTAGGAGAGTTTTCTTCTTATTCGCTGGGGCCTGATACCCAGGCGTGGGCCTCGGCGTTCTTGCGCGAGCGCGTGCGGGAGGAATTTTCCCAGCAGCAGGAGATGGTGGATTTCTTCTCCTCTATTTACGGGCCTTATCCCTTCCCCACCTATCAGGTCGTCATTACCGAGGATGAGCTGGAGATTCCCCTCGAGGCCCAAGGCCTGTCCATCTTTGGTTCCAACCATGTGAAGGGTGATCACGCCTTTGAGCGGCTCATCGCACACGAGCTGTCCCACCAATGGTTTGGCAATTCCGTTGGCCTTTCTGAGTGGAAGGATATTTGGCTCAATGAGGGTTTTGCCTGCTACAGCGAGTGGTTGTGGGGTGAGCACAAGGGCGGCGCATCCGCGCGCGAGGCGGCGCGCTCGCATTATCAGGTCCTGTCCCGCAAGCGCCAAGACATCAAGGTTTCTGATCCGGGCGCGCGCGATATGTTCGATGATCGCGTGTACAAGCGCGGGGCCCTCGCGGTACACGCCATTCACCGGCTGCTTGGCGATGCCTTCTTCCCCACCCTCTCCTTTTACCTCACCCAGCATCAGCACTCCGTGGTCGAGCCCTCCGATCTCCTCTCCGCCTTCCGTGAGGCTGCGCCGGACGCCGCTCTTTTCGATGCCACCGTTGCCGCATGGCTCGATGAAACAGCGTTGCCCAAGTTTCCGGATTAGTGGTTTTGGGCGCTGTTTGGTGGGGGGTTGCTTGCGTTTGGTTGCGGCTGGGCCCGTTTAAGTGGGGAATGTACAGTCTATTGACCAATTCCTTTCTTGCTGTTGCGCTGGCGTTTTATTGGATTACAATAGAACATGAAAGCGAAACAGGAAGGAGGGAACCATGGAAACTGCCAAGCACACGGAAATCAATACAGCCATTTCAGATGTGGCTGCGGGGCTTACGCGCCTGCGCAACCTTATGCAGAATCCGGACGATCTCTCCTTCGAGTTGCTCCACCCCAACTTCGAACATTTAGAGCGGGCGTTGGGCAATAAATCCACCATCGATGCCGCCTTTGCCTTCATTGCAGAGCGCGATGATGCCGGCAGGCGGGTCGGCTCCTCTAAGGCCAAGGATTACTTAGTCGCCCGCCTTGGCCTCACGGAATCTGAGGCCGCCGCCCGCCTGCGCAATGGCAAGAACCTCTTTGCTCCCATCGAGGATCCTGAACCTACTCCCCCGCCAGAGGATGACGAGGCAGACGCGGCGGCGCAAAAGAAAGCCGAGGAGGAAGCGCGCCGCCGCGCCGATCGTGAGCGCCGCGCGGAAGAACAGCGCCGCAAGAAGCTCTTCGAGGAAGACCCTATCCCAGAGCGCGTCCTCAACCTCATCGAACGGGAACTGCGCAACCTCAATAAGTTCGCGGTTCCTGGGCCATGGGAGCTGCGCAATAAGGCCCTGGAAGAGGCCAAGCGCCGCTCCTATGAATCCCTGCGGGATTGGCTGCGTCAGGCCATCCGCAAGGCGAATAAGCATGCCGTGGATCCCTCCGGGAAGCGCGATCCGCACGCGGCCACCCGCAAGCGCCGCTTCAGCATTTCTCACCAAGATGCGGACGGTGGCGTGCACATCTCCGGCTACCTCGATGCCTCTGCCGCCGCGGTCCTGGCCAGTGCCTTCGCCCCTGCCAAGAATAAGGGCAGCGAGAGCCTGAGCCCCGAAGACGATACGCGTACCTATGCCCAGCGCATGGCGGATCAGTTGACCGCGGCACTAGGCAGCTACTTATCCGCAGGCCAAAAGAAATCGGACGGCCTCGGATCCTTCTTCGTGGCCACTACCCTTGAAGAGCTACAAGCGATGAACAGCGATACTCGCTTCACCACGAGCGTGGGAATCGACCTATCCCCGCTCGATCTTCTCCGCTTGGGCGCTGCGCGGAACGACTTTTTCTGCGCCGTCGATGACAAAGGCTTCCCGCTCGAGCTCGGCCGCACCAAGCGCACCGCGTCGCTGTGGCAAAAGCTGGCGCTCGCCGCCAGTGAAATCGTGTGCACCCACCCAGACTGCAACCGGCCGTGGCAAGACTGCGATGTCCACCACCTGCAGGCGTGGTCCCACGGGGGAGCTACAGACCTCCAGAACCTCACTCTGCTCTGCCGCCGGCACCACGTGGACAATAACGATAACCGCGATGGCCGCAATGGCATGGGGCATGCGGAAAGAGACCCAGAAACGGGCCGGGTGGGTTACCGCTCAGCGCATACCGGAGGGCTTTCTCCTTCGGTGGAGCTCAATAACTCCCCCGCTGCAGAGCAAGCCCCGGCGCGCAAGCTCGCTAACCCGCCTGCTCAGCCTCATGAACCGGTGGATTCACCACCCAGTTCCCCGGCCTATTCGCCACACACTTCCGGGACGGATTCACCACCTAGTCCACCACCTCCCGGCACAGCGTGAGCATGCCCTACTATCCACCCGCTACCGTGCCTTCAGGCCGTACGATCATGTCGTGCGGCCTAGAAGTGCGTGTACAAGCGTTTTGGGGCTGGCCACGCGCAGCGCTTGTACGGACTGCCCTACACTGGAGACTCATGCACACCATGCTCGTTACTGGCGGCGCCGGCTTCATCGGCGCCAATTTCGTGCGCCTCATGACCAAGGTGCGCCCAGATACCCGCATCACCGTCCTGGATAAGCTGACCTATGCCGGCAACCGGGATAACCTTGCGGGGCTCGATGTGGAATTAGTGGAGGGCGATATCGCGGATCCTACGGTGGTGAATCCGCTCGTCGCCAAGGCGGATATCGTCGTGCACTTCGCAGCCGAGTCCCATAATGATAATTCCCTGCGGGATCCCTCCCCGTTTATCCACACCAATGTGGTGGGTACCTATACCCTTCTAGAGGCCTGCCGGACATACGATGTCCGCTTTCACCACGTTTCCACCGATGAAGTCTTCGGGGACTTAGAAATTGGGGCGGATACCAAGTTCACGGAAGATACCGCATACGCGCCCTCCAGCCCCTATTCGGCCACCAAGGCGAGCTCCGATCACCTCGTGCGGGCATGGGTCCGATCCTTTGGCCTGCGCGCCACCCTTTCTAATTGCTCAAATAATTACGGGCCTTACCAACACATCGAAAAGTTCATCCCGCGCCAAATCACCAATATCCTCTCCGGGCATACCCCCAAGCTCTACGGCACGGGCGAGCAGGTTCGAGACTGGATCCACGTCGATGATCACAACGCGGCGGTGCTAAAAATCATCGAGGAAGGGCGGATCGGTGAAACGTATAATATCGGCGCTGACCAGCCGGACATCGATAATAAGCGCATCATCGAGATAATCTGCGAAATCATGGGACATACCCAGGGAGGTCGAGCCCTGTACGAGCACGTGGCGGACCGGCCCGGCCACGACCAGCGCTATGCCATGGACGCCTCCAAGCTACGCCGCGAATTAGAGTGGCAGCCCCGCTATACCGATATCCGGGCGGGTCTGGAAGATACCATCGCCTGGTATCGCGATAACGAAACGTGGTGGCGCTCCCAAAAGGATTCTGTAGAAGCCCGCTATAAAGAGCAAGGACAGTAATTATGCAGGTACACAACACCGCCATTGAAGGCCTACGCATCATCGAGCTGGACGTGCACGGGGATAACCGTGGCTGGTTCAAGGAAAACTGGCAGCGCGAAAAGCTTGGCGAGGCCGCGCCAGAGTTGGCTTCGTTCCAGCCGGTGCAAAACAATATTTCTTTTAACCGCACTGGTGCCACGCGCGGGCTGCACGCCGAGCCCTGGGACAAGCTCGTCTCCGTCGCGCACGGCAAGATCTTTGGCGCCTGGTGCGATCTCCGCGAAGGATCGGAAACCTTTGGGGAAATCGTCACCCATGAAGTGGGTCCGGAGACCGCCATATTTGTACCGCGCGGGGTTGCCAATGGCTTTCAAGCGCTCGAGGAAACTTCCTACTCCTACCTGGTCAACGAGCACTGGTCCCCCGAGGCGCGCTATACCGGAATCAACCTCGGCGCCGTGGAGTGGCCCCTCGAACCGCGTGAGGTATCAGAAAAGGATAAGCACCTGCCTGCGCTTGCCGACGTAGCCCCCATGCCTCCCCGCAAAATCCTCGTTACCGGTGCGAATGGCCAGCTCGGTAGGGCGCTGAAGCGGGTTCTTAAGAATGCCGAGTTCTGCACCCATGCGGAGTTCGACATCACCAATCCCCCGCAGCGCCAGTGGAAGCAATACGAGGCCATCATCAACTGCGCCGCCTACAACGACGTCAATGGCGCTGAGGACGATCGCGCCGCCGCCTGGGCCGTGAACGCCGACGCGCCGGCCAAGCTCGCCCGCATCGCTGCCGAAAACCAGCTGACCTTCGTGCACGTATCCAGCGACTACATTTTCGATGGTTCTAAGGAGCTGCATACCGAAGACGAGATTCCCTCGCCCCTTTCCGCCTACGGGGCGTCGAAGGCCGCGGGCGAAACCGCCGCGCAGACCGCACCGCAGCATTATGTCGTGCGCACCTCGTGGGTATTTGGCGATGGCCCAAACTTCATCGCCACCATGCGCCGCTTCGCCGAAGCCGATAAAGAGCCGAAGGTCATTCATGACCAGCGCGGGCGACCCACCTTTGCCGAGGATCTGGCGAAGGGCATCGCGCATCTCCTGCACACCCAGCCCGAGTACGGAATCTATAATATTTCCAATTCTGGCGATACCGTCGGGCGCGATGAAATGGCGATGTCCGTATTCATCGGCTTGGGCCATGACCCATCAGAGGTCACGCCGGTAAGCACCGAACAGTATCGGGAAATCGCTGGCCCCGAAGCACCACGGCCCAAAGAATCAACGCTTGCCCTAGACAAAATCGAGGCCACGGGCTTTTCCCCGCAGAATTGGCGGGCCGCACTCGCCTTGTACCTCGCGCTGTACCCTAGTGAGCCCAGCGATACTGGCAATACCAGCGAGCCCAGCGCCGCAGAAACCGCCAAAACCGCTGAGACCGCAGAGGCCAGCGAGGAGTAGCGATGAAAGGAATAATCCTTGCCGGTGGATCCGGAACGCGGCTTTATCCCATCACTAAGGGCATCTCTAAGCAGCTCATGCCCATTTATGACAAGCCGATGATCTACTACCCGTTGACCACGCTCATCCAAGCGGGCATTCGGGAGATCCTCATCATCACCACCCCAGAGGACGCTGGGGCCTTTCAGAGGCTCTTCGGGGATGGATCCCAACTCGGGTTGATGATCGATTACGCCGTCCAGCCCCGCCCAGAAGGGTTGGCGCAGGCCTTTTTGATTGGGGAGGATTTCATTGGTGATGACGGCGTTGCGCTGGTCCTCGGCGATAATATCTTCCACGGCTTCGGCGGGGAGCTAAGCCAGTGCCGCAATCCAGAGGGCGGCATCATCTTCGCCTATGAGGTATCGGATCCGCAGCGCTACGGAGTCGTGGAATTCGACCGAGCTGGTCAAGCACTGAGCATCGAAGAAAAGCCGGAGGAACCGCGGTCTAATCACGCCGTCGTCGGGCTGTATTTCTACGATAATTCGGTTATCGATATCGCTAAGTCCATCACGCCTAGCGATCGCGGGGAGCTCGAGATCACCTCCATTAACGAGGCCTACCTGCGCCGCGGCGCGCTGAGCGTGCAGCGCCTCCACCGCGGCAGCGTGTGGTTGGATACCGGCACCGTCGATTCCATGAGCGAGGCCGCCGCCTACGTAGAGGTGATGCAAAAAAGGACGGGCATCGTCATCGGTTCCCCCGAAGTGGCAGCCTATGAAGCCGGATTCATCTCGCAGGCGGAGCTGGAAGCGCTAGCCCAGCCCCTCCTCAAATCCGGCTACGGGGAGTACTTGCGCGATTATTAGTAGCCGCGCTCGATGTACTCGTCGATACGCGCCGCTTCCGCGCCCACCGTCGTGGCATCGCCGTGTCCCGGCAAGACCTTCGTGTCATCCGGCAGGTTGAATACGACGTTGCGCAGGGATTCGATGATGACATCGAAGTCCGAGTACTTGCGCCCCGTCGCGCCAGGGCCGCCGTTGAACAGGGTATCGCCAGACAGCAGGGTGCCATCGACGTAGAGGACAACGCAGCCCGGCGAGTGGCCCGGTGTGTGGTAGACAGTGATCTTCTCACCGTTGATGTCGAACTGGCCGTTATCGGCTAGGTCGATGTAGTGGGCATCGCCATTCGCCTCTCGCCAGAGCATGTCATCGTCCGGATGCATGTAGACATCCGTGTCGAAGCGCTTCGCCGCCTCCGGCGCGAGCTCGCAGTGATCGTTGTGGCCGTGGGTCAAGATGATGCCCTCAACCTTGCGATCGCCCACCAGCTCTGCCACGGCATCGAGGTCGTGGGAAGGGTCGACGATGTAGACGCTGGAGGCATCGCCAAGCACGTAGACGTTATTGTCCACGTCCCATTCGCCGCCATCCAAGCGGAACTTGCCAGAAGTTACTGTGCTTTCAATCTGCATTAAAATTCCACCACCGAACGTAGTACCTTGCCGTCCTTCATAGTTTGGAAGGAAGACTCGACATCGTCAAGCGCGATGCGCTCAGAAACGAACTTATCCAGCGGGAAGTTGCCGGCCTTGTGCAGGGCAACGTATGCGGGGAAGTCGCGCTCCGGCAAGCAGTCGCCGTACCAAGCCGGCTTGATGGAACCGCCGCGGCCGTAGAGATCGATGGCCGGGATGTCCACGTGATCGGTCAGGTTAGGCACGCCCACCATCACCATGCGGCCGGCATGATCGCGGGAGTAGAAGGCCTGGCGCCACGTCGGCTGGATGCCCACCGCGTCGATGGAAACATCCGTGCCGAAGCCGCCGGTGAGATCGCGCACCGCATCGATGACCTCCTGCTCCGACATGCCCTTCGAGCAAATGGTGTCGGTGGCGCCGAACTCGCGCGCGGTCTCCAGCTTGGACTCGTCGATGTCTACGGCGATGATCTTCGCCGCGCCCGCCAGCTTCGCACCGGCAATCGCTGCCACGCCAACGCCGCCGCAGCCGAAGATGGCTACGGACTCTCCCAGCTGGATATCGCCGGTATTGACGGAAGCGCCCAGGCCGGCCATGATGCCGCAGCCCAGCAGGCCCGCAGCAGCAGGGTCCATCTCATCAACCTTGGTGCACTGGCCCTCGTGGACCAGGGTCTTCTCCGCAAAGGAACCGATGCCCAACGCAGGGGTGAGCTCGGTGCCATCTTCCAAGGTCATGGCCTTGGAAGCGTTGTGAGTATTGAAGCAGTACTTGGGCTCGCCCTTCTTGCAAGCGCGGCACTCGCCACACACTGCGCGCCAGTTGAGGACGACGAAATCGCCCTCCTCCACGTGGGTGACCGCAGAACCTACGGTCTCCACCACGCCTGCCGCCTCGTGGCCCAGCAGGAAGGGGAAGGCATCCTCGATGTCACCATCGCGGTAGGCCAAGTCGGTGTGGCATACACCGCAAGCCTGCACCCGCACGATGACGTCATTGGGGCCGGGATCGGGAACGACGATATTTACGGTCTCAACTTCCGCACCCTTAGAGCGGGCAATAACAGCTTTTACAGTCATGTCCACAACCATACCTACATTTTCAATATGTCCGCGGTAATGAAAATGGTTGCTAGGAAGCCGCAATCACATTGGCCGCATGCTCGTGGCCACGCTGGTTCATATGGATGGGCAGGTTACCCGCACCCGCCGTAAAGTCCACCAGACCTGCCCACATGCGGTCATTCGCATTGGCACACATGCCGTTATTACGGGTCGATGGCTTCATATCCAGGAACTGCACGCCCGTGCGTGCCGCCAGATCAACCTGCATCCACTGCGCCTTATTCTCGTAGTCTTGAACCATGGGCAGGAAGGTCGAATCCAGCGGCGTCGGGCCAACGTGAACGAGGCAGTAGTGCGGACCCGATCCGATGGTGGGGTAGCCCACGATCTGGATGCGGGCATTCGGCGCGGCGTGCTTAATCCGCTCAACCTGCGGGGCGGTGCGATCCGTAAATTCCCGGCGGATCTGATCCATGTTCAGATCGCGGTGGTTATAGGTGTCGTTGAAGCCGGTAGTAATCAACACGCGCGCCGTATCTGGGGTCAGCGCGCCAGATCCGATGGCGGCATCAACCTGCTGCCAGATCTGCGGGCCATTGGACATCGACACCGCACCAGAGCAGGAGAAATCGCGCACCGGCAGGCCCATCTTGGCGCCAGCCCGCTTCGCATAGTTGAAGGAGGTGGGGCAGTTTTCCCCGATGACCCGCGTTGGATTGAAGCGGTCCTTCAAGTATTCTCCGCCGTTCGGATCCGCCATGACCGAGTCACCGAAGGAAACGAGATTGCGCTCCGCCGCGCTAGCCTGCGGCGCCGCTACCGCCACGCCCACCACCGCGATCGCGGAAGCGACGACCGAAAATGCCTTGAGTTTTAGGGATTTCATTGAGGGACCTTTTCTTCAAACCTTGTAACTTAAGTGTAGATTAGTCACTCCAGTAACATTTTTCGAGTTAGAAGCAACATCATCTTTCCTTCTAACGATATCGATCGTAGTTATATTTTTGTTATCTTCGCCTTTTCGGAGTTATCTCTTTCATGAAATTGTCTGATGTTTCCTTCCACGCGTCCGCGCTCAGCCAGTTCTTCCCTGCCCTCTTCAAATCGGGGCTGATTACCCGGCAAGGCGGGCTGAGCGGGCAGATCAAGCTCCTGCCCAACCTCGCGCGCTACCGCTTCACCACGGCGCGCGAAATCGAGCAGGCCTATTTAACCTGCCCCGATCGCCTCGCGCTTATCGATGACGACGGCACCCTCACCTACCGCCAGTTGCGATCCCACGCGCAGAATTTCGCCCGCTACCTAGAGTCCCTGGAACTGCCGGAAATCCGGCTCGGCGTCATGGCCCGCAACGGCCGAGGCATCATCATTCCCTTGGGCGCCAAGGGCTACGCCGGTGCCGGGATCTACCTGCTCAATGTCGGTTCTTCCCCAGAGCAGCTCGCCGGCTGCATCGAAGAAAATGGCATTAACGTCCTCGTCATCGATGATGAATTCATCGACCGCGTCAATCCCAACCTCGATATCCCGGTCATCATCGCCCACGATACGGGGGCAAGCGATCTACCCACGCTCGATAAGATCGTGAAGAACCCCCTGGATATCGAGCTGCCCGCCTTTCCCAAGCACGGCCCCATCGTGCTGATGTCCTCCGGCACGACCGGCATCCCCAAGGGCATCGTCCGCCCCGAGCCGACCTTGCCGGTTGTCCTCGCCTCCATCGTGGGCAATATCCCGTGGCGCGCCGATCAGCGCGTGCAGATGACGGCATCCATCTTCCACACTTGGGGCTGGGCTTGCATCAATATTGCCTTGGGGCTGCGCAATACCATCGTCACCCGCCGCGTTTTTGAACCGGAGCAGGTGCTTGATGATGTCCAACGCTACCGCCTCGACGGCATGCTCTCCTCCCCCATCTTTTTCAAGCGCTTGGTGGATCACGATCCCGAGGGCGCTTTCGATACCTCTAGCCTGAACTTCATCGCCTCCGCCGGCAATGCCCTTACCCCGCAGGTGGTCAAGGACACCAACGCGCGCTTCGGCCCCATCCTGTGCAACGTTTATGGTTCCACGGAGCTTGCTCTTGCCTCAACGGCCACGATGGAACAGGTCGCAGAAAACCCTGATGCGGTGGGCAAGGTAGCCAATGGCACCAAGCTACGCATCCTCGATGAGGAGGGCTACCCCGTTCCCCGCGGCGAGGTGGGCGAAATCTACCTCACCAATTCCACCGCCATGACCGGCTATACCAACCCTAAGCTCAAGCTCAATCGGATCGATGGGCTGTTGTCGATCGGCGATCTGGGGTACATCGACAAGCAGGGCTTCCTCCACGTCGTGGGCCGGGCCGATGACATGATCATCGTGGGTGGCGAGAATGTCCACCCCCAGTCCGTGACCGAGGTGCTCGAGGCCATGCCCGGCATCGATGAGGTGCACGCGGGTGGCGTGGAGGATAGCGAGACCTTCAGCCGCATCGCCGTATGGGCGGTGCCTACTGCCGATGCCGCCGGCCGCGATCTGACTGCCGATGCCATCCGTGCCTGGGTGCACGAAAAGCTCGCCGAGCACTCCGTACCCCGCGACGTACATTTCCTATCTAAGCTGCCGCGCAATGCCACCGGCAAGGTGGTTCCGCGCCTGCTTAAGCACGGCGATTAAGTTTTTCCATGCCCCACCACATCGGTGGGGTAAAGAGCACGGCAATAAGCCAATAAATCAACCAGAAGCTGCCGTTTAGCCCTACCACCGCGATGCTAACCATAAGGATCGCAGCCGTTACCGCACTGGCATATACGCATTTTCTTACATTATTATCGGACTGATTCCCAGACTCGGTTTTCGACTTCCCGCTGAGTTTCCGATCAACTGCGCGTATGATGTTGCCGCCAAAGACCAGCGAAAATGCGATATAAAAAGCTGCGAAACCGTGCATGAATCCCGCTTCGCCTTCGTTATGCATGGTGAAAAATGAGAAAATTAACAAGACTATGTCAATAATTGGCGTAGCGATAAAGAATGCCAGTCCAATTCTTGGGGCCTTAACGATGTATCGGAGAACACCGCCCAGAATAAGGCACGCCCAAAAGAGGATTTCTGCTGCGACGGTAGCAATAAGCAGTGTATCGTTCCTTCTCTCACCGAGGCCATATGGCCTGCTTCTATTGAAGGAGAGTTTATATTAAGGAAGAAACCCGCACATATAAAAATGGAGCCGCCTGCGAGAATCGAACTCGCGACCTTTTCATTACGAGTGAAATGCTCTACCGACTGAGCTAAGGCGGCGCGCTGCTTAAGCAGCACTGGCGATTCTATCGCAGGGGTGGCGCGGAAAAGAAATCGGGGCTCCGGGCCGGTTTTTGGCGGGGCCGGCGTTTAACACCGGCCCGGTACTAGACAGCCCCAGCGCTAGAGGCAGGCCCTGCGCAGCCTGCCCACCAAGCCGTCGAAGGCAATCTGCGTGCCCACGTTCTGGGTTAGCTGCTCGCGGCAATAAGAAATGGCGGACTGGCATTCCAAGAGGCCCTCCTCGCTCACCCGCTGCGCCAGCTCGCCAGATAGCCCCGCGAAATCCGGGTGGGTCATCTCCACCTGCGCGCCCACCTTTGTCATCAGCGCGTCGCGGTAGATTCCGGAGAGATCGACGAGCACCAAATCGAGGTTATCGATGACCCGTCTCTTCGCCCGCTTCTTGTGCTGTTCTTGTAGGTCCTTGATGGCGGAGCGGGCATCGCGCTGCGCCTTCGCCGCGCCCTTGCCCTTCGCGCCCACGCCAAAGGTATTTTCCAGCTTGGCCAGCTCCGCTTCTTCTTCCTCCTTGTGCGATTCCTTCGCCTCCGCATCCACCAGCTTGAGAAGCGAGGTCACCGCCTGAAAGCCCTGGGACTCGTGGAAGATGTCCTCGGCCAGGTTGATGGCCACCGCGCGGCGCTTTTGCACCGTCGGATCCGCCACTAAGTGGCGCGCCCTGCCCACGTGGCGCAGGGAGGTGACGGCGGCGAGGCGGGCATCGTGATCCGAGGCGCCTTCGCTCACCAACTGCGCGACGATATTGTCCACCGACGGCGAGGGGATGTACAGGTGCCGGCAGCGCGAGCGGAGGGTTTGGGAGAAGTCCTCGGGGGCATCGGAAGGCGCGCACATGATGATCACGGTGCGCTCCGGCGGCTCCTCCACCGTTTTAAGCAGCGCATTGGCGCCGTTATTGTTGAGGCGATCCGCGTTATTGAAGATCACGACGCGCCACGGGGCGACCGTGGGCAGGCTCGCGGCGCGCCCAATGACCTCGCGCACCGTATCCACCGGGATAATGACCTCCTGCGGGTCCACCAAGACCAAATCCGTGTGCTGCTTAGTCTCCAGCACGGCGCGGCAGGCCTCGCATTTTCCGCAGCCCGGCTCCTCTGGATCGGTGCACATGAGCGCGGCCGCGAAATCGATTGCGGCCAAGGAACGCCCGGAGCCGGGAGGTCCAGTAAAGAGCCAGGAATGGCTCATCGCCCGCGGATCTGCCCCCGGCATCCCCCGCGCCGCCCGCGCGGCACCCAAGATAGTGCGGGCCACACCTGGGGTATCTGCCAATCGTTGCGCAACGCTTCCCGTATTCACTCGCTCTAGCCTACTGGTCTTACTACAGTAAGTAGTTATGAACAGACTATTGCGTGGCGCTCGTTGGCTTATGGGAACCCAATGGCCGGTATACGCTGCCTTGGTCTTGGGCGCCAATATCATCGGCGCCATCGCGATCATGACCTTCATCCTCTATTTCCTACCCATGCCGGAAATCGAGGACTTTGCCGCCGAGCTGCCCAACCTCAAGGGCGTAGCGGCTGTCTACCTCATCTTTGCCGTCATCATCGGCATCGCTGCCACCCTGCTACTCTTCCGCCCCGTGCTGGACTGGCAGCGCAATCCCGATGCGCACGATCCAAATATGGTGCGCACCCTCGTGCTGCGCATCCCCGTGTACCAATCCCTGGTCGCGGCCGCGGTCTGGCTCATCGGCATCATCTTGACGGTGGCTATCTCCAGCGGGCAATCCGGGCGGCTCGGGCTCGTTGTGGGTGTCTCCACCACCCTGGCGGGCCTGGTGGTCATCATCTTGACCTACCTGCAGGCAGAGCGCCTCGTGCGGCCCGTCGCCGCGCAAGCCGTCGCCCGCCGCTTCGAAGATTCCACCGTCGAACCGCCCATCAAGTATCGCCTGTTTTCCACCTGGCTGATGACCTCCGGTGTGCCACTGCTCGGCATCGTGTTGGTGCTGCTGGGGCAGCACACCGGGCTCTTCTCCGGCGATGCCAGCGAAATCATCCCGGCCATCGTGGCACTGGCCCTCACCGCCCTGGCTACCGGGTTTATCGGCACCAGCTTCGCCATCATGAGCGTGGTCGATCCCATCGTAGAATTGCAGGATGCGATTAACCGCGTGCGCCGCGGCGAGGCCGATGCCGAGGTCGATATCTACGATGGATCCGAGCTCGGCGTCCTGCAGGCAGGATTTAATGAGATGATGCGCGGGCTGCGCGAGCGCCAACGCGTCCGCGATATCTTCGGCCGCTACGTGGGCACTGAAGTGGCCCAGCGCGCCCTTGATGAGCGCCCCGAATTGGGCGGCGAGGACCGGAAGGTCGCGGTGCTGTTTATCGATGTCATCGGTTCCACCACCTTTGCCGTCAACCACTCGCCCGAAGAAGTGGTCACGGAGCTCAATAAATTCTTCGAGCACGTCGTGACGGTGGTGCACCGCAATAAGGGCATCATCAATAAGTTCCAGGGCGATGCCGCCCTCGCCGTCTTTGGCGCGCCGCTCAACGTGTACGACTCAACCTCGATGGCCCTGCAAGCCGCCCGCGAGCTGCGCGGCGAATTGCGCGGGCTCGAGCTGCAGGCCGGCATCGGCGTCGCCTCTGGCCACGTGGTGGCCGGCCACATCGGCGGCGCGGATCGCTTCGAGTACACCGTCATCGGCGATGCCGTCAACGAGGCCGCCCGCCTAACCGAGATGGCCAAGGACACCCCCGGCCAGGTCTTGACCAACGCCGCTACATTAAAGACCGCCAACGAGGCCGAGCAGGCCCGCTGGACCGTCATGAAATCCATCGAGCTGCGCGGGCGCCGCCGCATGACGCAGTTGGCCCGTCCCATTCGCGCCAGCCTGGCAGAAAGGTGCGAAATCTAATGGCCAGCACCCGCCTCATCGTGCCCGACGCGGCGCGCGGAATGGCGCTTTTAGGCATCGCGATAGCGAATATGACCACCGCGTGGATCATCACCGAGGATCGCCCGGGCGCGTATTTCGGCGGCATCCTCAATGACAGCGTGCTGGATAAAATCGCCGTCATATTCGGCGCTTTCTTCGTGCACAACCGCGGCCTGCCCATGTTTTCTACCCTGCTGGGCTTCGGCGTGGGGCTCATCGCAATGAGCCTGTGGCGGCGGGGATTTCCGCTGGGGGAGGCAAGGAGGGTCATCGCCAAGCGCTATGGCTTCCTCGCGCTGTTGGGCGCGGTGCACATGGTGCTGCTGTTTTGGGGCGACATCATGTTTGTCTACGGCATTGCGGGCATAGTCATTGCCTTGCTGCTCACGCTGTACAATTCTACGCTGCGCAAGATTTCTTATATCGCGCTTGGGGTGCTGACGGTGCTCGGCATCGCCGCGTTTATTTTCTCCGCGGTGGACGGCGGGCTCGATATCCCCGTCGATGCCATCGGCACCGTGAATTCCTATGGTGACCTGCTGCTAAGCCAGCTTCTCACCCTGGGCGCACAGATCATCTCCGCCCCGCTCATCGTGCTGATGTACCTGCCGGTCATGCTGGTGGGCTTTGTGTGGGCGCGCGAGGGCGTGCTTGCTGATGTCCCCTCTCACCGCCCCCAGCTCCTGCGCTGGGTGGCCATCGCCGCGGCCGTAACGCTCGTCATTGGCACGTTCTGGTCTTTGGGCACCCTCGGGGTCATTGATGAGCGCTGGGCGAACGCCGCCAGTAGCGCCAATTCCACCCTCGGCGTGCTGACCGGCCCCGGAATCCTTGCCGGGCTCGCGCTTATCCTGCAGCCCGTACAAGAACGCCTTGCCGCCGGCGCCTCCGTGCCCGTGCTCTTGTGGCCCTTCGTCGCGCTGGGGAAGCGCTCTATGAGCGGTTATGTGGGCCAGTCGATACTGTTTTTCCTTATCGTGCACCCCTTCACGCTGGACTACGGCCACGACTTAGGGGCCTTCGGCCAAGCCGCCCTCGCCTGCGGCGTGTGGCTGGTGACCGTGATTGGTGCCTGCGTGCTCGAAGCGCTGGGCCTGCGCGGGCCCTTCGAGGTGGTGCACCGCCGGCTATCTTATGGGCCGAGCATGCAGCCGGAGCGGAGCTTACCTCGTCAGGGCCTTACCTAGTCAGGGCGTCGACACCTAGTCAGGGCGTCGACTAGTAGGAAGTGCCCCAGGGCAAAGGCGCCGGCCTCCGCTGCGCCCACCGCCCGGGCCGCCTTCGTGGGCTTGGCCTGTTTCTTGTTTTTCTTCAGTATCCGCGTCTTCTGCTGAGACTCAGCAAAAGACAGCCGCGCCCGCAGCGCCGTCAGGCCTTCCGCCGCAACCAAGAGGTTCGCGCCGTGGCTCAAGCCCTTCGTCGCATCGGTGCGCAGGCACGGATCGCTCGCCAGCGCCGAGGTCGTGAGCACCGCCGCGCCGCCGACCGCTACCGCGGTCCGGGTGGGCTGCTTGCGCGCAGCGACGATCGCCGCTACCCAAGCGATGGCGCGCAGGCCCCACCCGCGGGCATCGTTGCGCGCGCCGCGCCGATAAAGCACCCACGAATACGCCGCGTGGCTAGCGCTAACGCCAGCTACCCCGAGGAGGGAGGGGCGGTGCAAGCGGCGCGACTTTTCCGCCTGCCCCACCGCGCCGACCAACAGGGCGGGGCTCAGGGTGGGATCCTGCGCCTCCGCTGCCAGTAGCGGCAAAAGCGGCGCGCTCGTGACGGCGTGGGCCTTCTTCCAGCCAAAAAGGCGGGACCACACCGTGGACTCGCCTAGCGCCAGGTACGCAAAACGCCGCCAGCCCCGCGGCGTGCGCCGGGCTGGGTCGGTGACATCAGCAAAAGTTTCGGACACCGCGCGGGTCAAGGCCGCCGTGCCTTCCTCGGTGCGGGCAAGAAAATCATTCATGCCCGCCACCTTACTTATTACTGCACTTATTTCTTCCGCGAGCCGGCCTTCACCACGTTCTTCGTGCCGGGTGAGGGCTTCGTGCTGGATTTCTTGGCTGCCTTCTTAGTGGCCTTCTTAGTGGCCTTCTTGCTGGCCTTCTTGCTGGACTTCTTGGTCGCCTTCTTCGTCGACTTCTTTGTGCTCTTCTTAGAAGACTTTTTCGTTGATTTCTTCTTCGTCTCCCCAGAGGCCTCTTTGGCACGGCGCTCGGAGAGGAGCTCGTTGGCGCGGGCATCGGTAAGCTGCTCCGGATCATCGCCGCGGCGCAGGGACGCATTGGTGGTGCCGTCCGTGACGTACGGGCCGAAGCGGCCATCCTTAACGGTCATAGGCTTGCCCGAGACGTCATTATCGCCCAGCTGCTTCAGCGGCGGCTGTGCGGCCGCGCGGCCACGGCGCTTCGGCTCCGCATAAATGCGGCGGGCCTCTTCCAAGGTGATGCTAAAGATCTGCTCTTCCTTAGCCAGGGAGCGCGAATCCGTGCCCTTCTTCAGGTACGGGCCGTAGCGGCCGTTTTGGGCGGTGATCATCTCCCCGTCGTCCACGCCCACCTCGCGCGGCAAAGACAGCAGCTCAAGGGCCTGTTCCAGCGTGACGGTCAGCGGCTCCATCGAGCTAAAGAGCGAGGCCGTGCCCGGCTTCAGTTTCTCATCAATGTAGTCATTGATGCGCTTTTCCTTCTGCTTCGCTGCGGTCTTGGTCTCCCAATTCTTGGCGCGCTTGCCTTCCTCGGCGCGCTGCTTATCCTCTTCGGCGCGTTCCTTCGCGACGATCTCCAAGGCCTCCGCCTCAGCCTTCTCCCGCTCATCATCGCGCACGACCTCGGTGACATAGGGGCCAAAGCGGCCTTCCTTCGCCACCACCATGCGGCCGTTTTCAGGGTTTTCGCCCAGCTGGCGCCCGCCCTGCGAGGTGGCGAAGAGCTTTTCCGCCAGCTGCTCGTTCAACCCGTCCGGGGTCACGGTCTCCGAGAGGTTGGCGCGCTGGTATTCCACGCTGCCGTCCTCGTTGGTGCCGATCGCGCGCTCGATATAGGGCCCGTAGCGGCCGACGCGCACAAAGACCTCGCGGCCCTCCGAATCGGTATAGAGCTTCAACGAGTTGACCTTGCGGGCATCGATGGCCTCGAGGTTGACATCGATAAGCGATTTCAGCCCGCCATGCCGCGCGATGGATGCCGCCTTGTGCTCGTTGGCCTCAGCGTTGCCAAAATAAAAGCCGTTCAGCCAGTCCGTGCCATCCTCCGTGCCGGTGGCAATGGAGTCCAGCTCATCTTCCATGGAGGAGGTGAAGTCATAGTCCACCAGCTCGGTGAAGTTTTCCTCCAAAAGGCCCACCACAGCGAAGGCTACCCAGGAAGGAACCAGGGCGTTGCCGCGCGAGACCACGTAACCGCGGTCCTGGATGGTCTTGATGATCGAGGCATACGTCGAAGGACGGCCGATGCCCAAGTCTTCCATCTTTTTCACCAGGCTGGCTTCTGTATAGCGCGCCGGCGGGTTGGTGGAGTGGCCCTCTGCCGATACCTCTTCGGCCTTCAGATCGCGGCCCTCCTCCAAGTGTGGCAGGCGGTTTTCGCTCTTTTTGCTCGTATCCTCGTCGGCGCCGTAAGCCTTCAAGAAACCCGGGAAGGTAATGGTGCGGCCGGTTGCGGAGAACTCGACGTCATAGGCGCCATTATCCGTCGTCGCGGTGCCAGCCACGGCCACCTTCATGGAGGTGCCCTTGGCATCGGCCATCTGCGAGGCCACTGTGCGCTTCCAAATCAGGTCATAGAGCTTAAATTCCTCCGCATCCAGCTGGCTAGACAGCTGGCCCGGGGTGGCAAAGGACTCACCGGCAGGGCGGATCGCCTCGTGCGCCTCCTGCGAGTTTTTGACGCGACGGTCATAGACGCGCGGGGAATCCGAGACGTATTCTTCGCCATAAATGCTGGTAGCGGAGCTACGCGCGGCGTTCAAGCCCTGCTTGGACAGCGAAGAGGAGTCCGTACGCATATACGTAATGTGGCCGTTTTCGTAGAGGCGCTGCGCAATGCGCATCGTGCGCTCCGAGGTAAAGTGCAGGCGCCGGCCCGCCTCCTGCTGCAGCGTCGAGGTCATAAACGGCGCATAAGGCTTGCGGGTATAAGGCTTGTGCTCTACCCCGGCCACGGTCATGCCCGCGCCCTGCAGGGCCTTTTCCAAGGCCTCCGCCTGCGCCTGGGTGATGACGATGACGTCCTTTGTCTTCACGTTTCCGCGATCGTCGAAGTCGCGGCCCACAGCCACGCGCTTGCCATTAACCGCGGTCAGGCGCGCGTCAAAGGCCGACGGGCCCTCGCCGCTGCCGGTGCCCGCGTCCAAGGTGGCGAGCAAATCCCAGTAATCGGCGGAGATAAACGCCATGCGCTCGCGCTCGCGCTCGACGATGACCCGCGTGGCCACCGACTGCACGCGCCCAGCCGAAAGGCGCGGCATGACCTTCTTCCACAGCACCGGCGAGACTTCGTAGCCGTAGAGGCGGTCGAGGATGCGGCGGGTTTCTTGGGCATCGATAAGGTCATAGTCCAAGTCGCGGGTGTTTTCCGCCGCCTCCAAGATGGCGGACTTGGTGATCTCATTAAAGACCATGCGGCGCACCGGCACCTTGGGCTTTAAAACCTCCAATAGGTGCCAAGCAATGGCCTCGCCCTCACGGTCCGGGTCTGTTGCCAGCAAGAGGTTATCGCACTGCTTCAGCTTGGATTTGAGGTCGGCGACCTTTTTCTTTTTATCCGGGCTAACGACGTAGAGCGGGGCGAAGTCATCTTCCGGGTTAACACCCAAGCGGGCCCAAGATTCTTTCTTGAACTTCGCCGGCACGTCGGCAGCGCCCCGCGGGAGATCGCGGATATGCCCCACGGAGGCCTCCACGATGTAGTTATCTCCCAGGTACGGCTGGATCTTTTTCGCCTTAGTTGCCGACTCCACAATCACTAAAGTTTTGCCCGGCTCGGCCGCTTCTGCCACTTCGACTTCATCCCTTTCGATGATGCGAACATTAAAATTTGTGCGCTTTCAGCAATCGCCCCTAGCGTACACAGGTGGTTTATACCGTTCTTCGCACCATATACTTGGTACTACCAAAAGGCTTAGTAGGGGGCGCTTCGCACCCCCACCGAACCGGTCTATACTGACCTTTTTAGAAAGTCCAGCAGCTGTGAAAGCATTGTTGGGGACGATAGCACACCCACAACACACCCCGTGGAGGATTAGATGGTTGACACAGTAACGATGTGGATTGAAGCCATCATGGGCACGGAGTGGGTTTATCCCATCGTGGGCCTGCTCATTTTCGGGGACTGTTTCTTTCCAGTGCTTCCCTCTGAAATCCCGCTGAATATGGTCGGCGCTTGGGCCGGTTCGCAGGGATTTCCGCACCTGCCCACCATGTTCTTTGTGGCGCTCGTAGCCGCCATGCTGGGTGATAACCTGTGCTTTTTGCTGGGAACGCGGTTTATGCCGCTGCTTAACCGCATTCAAAAAGGAACGAAGGCCTACGAGGCCCTCACCTGGGTAAAACGCAATGTGCGCCGCGGCGGTGGAGCGGCCATTATCATTGCCCGCTTCATCCCCTCAGCCAGGCTCTTTATGACCATTTTGCTGGGGTCAATGCGCTTTCCCTGGCCGGTCTTCCTCTTCTTCGACACCATTGGCGTAATGCTCTGGATATTCCAGGCCTTGGCCATTGGCTATGTGGGCGGCATGGCGTTCTCCGATACCCCACTGTTTGCGATGGTTATCAGCATTATCGCCGCCGTATTCATCGGCTTGGGGCTGCAAAAGGCCCAAAACAGCATCATAGAGTGGTGGGACACCCGCCGCGGCTACGCCGAAACGCCCTACGGCGCTTAAAACCCTAGAGAATTTTAGAGAATGGAAACGGCCTGCGCCTGGTCGCCCTTCGGGCCGGATCCAACCTCGAAGCTGACCTTCTGGTTTTCTTCCAAGGTGCGGAAACCGCTGCCCTGAATTTCGGAGTAGTGCACGAAGATGTCTCCGCCGCCGTCCTCGCGCTCAATGAAGCCGTATCCCTTTTCGGAGTTAAACCACTTAACGGTTCCTTGTGTCATGGTGAACTAAGTTCCTTTTCTTAAAGAGGTAGCGCGGAATGCCGCGCCGGTAGTTATTCGGTAAATGGGTCCTCGAGCAGTACCGTGAAGTATAAAACCGCACCAAGACAACATTGGCCTGTCAACAGTGTGACACGTTCCACGCCAAAGCGATAGATTTAACTCACAAGGGGGTAAAAATTGTCTCACCCGGCTGGTGATAACCCCATTGGTGAAGAGCTCCTAGAACTCATCCAGCGGCGCCTTTCTGAGTCCACCCTGACGTTTCACACCACGCTCCCGGCAAAACGGGCGCGCTACGCCGACTGGCCAGAGTGGGTGCTGCCGGGGCTGAAGGAGAAGGTGGTAAATGGGGGCATCGGCAAGCTCTATGCCCACCAGGCCGAGCTCGCCGAATGCGCGTGGCAGGGCCGCGACGCCGTGATTTCTACCGGCACCTCCTCCGGCAAATCCTTGGGCTACCAGCTTCCCATCCTCACCCGGCTGGCAGAGGATCAGACCGCGTGCGCTCTCTACCTCACCCCCACCAAGGCCCTGGGATCGGACCAGCTGCAGTCCGCGCTCGAGCTGTGCCGCGGGATTCCGGAGCTTAAAAACGTGGTGCCCGCTCCCTATGACGGCGATACGCCTCAGGAGTCGCGGGCGGGCGTGCGCGATTATTCGCGCCTGGTGTTTTCCAATCCCGATATGGTGCACATGTCCATGCTGGCCGCGCACGCGCGGTGGGCGCGGGTGCTGCGCCACCTGGAGTTCGTCGTCATCGATGAATGCCACTCCTACCGGGGCGTATTCGGCGCCAATGTGGCTCTGGTTCTGCGCCGCTTGCTCCGCCTGTGCCGGCACTATGGATCGCGGCCGACCATCATTTATGCCTCCGCAACGATGAATGACCCGGCCCGGCATGCCGAGCGCCTGACCGGCCGCCCGGCGCACGCTATTACTGAGGATTCCGCCCCCACCGGCGCGCGCACGGTCGCGCTCTGGGAACCTGGGTTTCTGGAGGGCGCGGAGGGCGAGCACGGCGCCCCCGTGCGGCGCGCGGCCACCACCGAGGCCGCCGAGATGATGGCGACCTTCATCGCGGAAGGCGCCCGGACCATGACCTTTGTGCGCTCCCGCCGCTCCGCCGAGGTCGTGGCGATGGTAACCGCCGAGACCCTCTCCGGCAGTTTGGGCCGACCTGATTTCGCGCAGCGCATCGCCGCCTACCGCGCCGGCTACCTGGCCGAGGACCGCCGCCGGTTGGAGCAGGCGCTTGACGATGCCTCCCTACTAGGCGTCGCCACCACCTCTGCCCTCGAGCTGGGCATCGACGTCGGCGGGCTCGATGCCGTGGTCACCGCAGGGTTTCCGGGCACGGTGGCCAGTTTTTGGCAGCAGGCCGGGCGCGCGGGCCGGCGCGGGCAAGGCTCGCTCGTGGTGCTTGTCGCCCGCGATGAACCCATGGATACTTTCCTGGTGCACCACCCCGATGCGCTCTTGGGCAAGCCGGTGGAAGCGAGCGTGTTCAACCCCACG
Source organism: Corynebacterium sp. MSK204 (assembly GCF_030229885.1). NCBI lineage: Bacteria > Bacillati > Actinomycetota > Actinomycetes > Mycobacteriales > Corynebacteriaceae > Corynebacterium > Corynebacterium sp. MSK204. Next base: position 32,449 of record NZ_JASPGQ010000009.1, read on the forward strand.
AATCCCTATATCCTCTTTGGCCATATCTACTGCGCGGCGGTGGAAAAACCGCTGGATGATGCCACCATTACTGAGTGGGGTGCCAGCGAGGTCATCCACCAGCTTGCAGAGCAGGGCCTCGTACGCCGCCGCGAGCGCGGGTGGTTTGCCGTGCCGATTCCCGCCTCCAGCGCGGAAGAGCTTTCGCCAGAAACCGCCCACTCAGCGGTATCGCTGCGCGGTGGGGCGGGCGAGGAGGTCATGATCGTGGATGCCTCAGATGGCCGGCTCTTGGGCACCATCGATGCAGCACGCGCGACCAGCCAGGTCCACCCCGGCGCGGTCTACCTGCACCAGGGCGAAAGTTTTGTCATCGAGGAGCTCCTCTTAGCCGATTATGTGGCGCTTGCCCGCCCGGAGACTCCCGAGTATTCGACCACCCCGCGTTCCACGACGGATATTCGCATCGTGCGCGAGGCCGATAACCTGGTCAATTACTCCCCGGGCCTGTGGGTAGCGGACGTGGAGGTCGAGGTCACCGACCGCGTCACCGGCTACCAGGTGCGGCTTGCCGATGGCACCATCGGCGACGATATCCCCCTCGATCTCCCCGAACAGCGGCTGACCACCCGCGCCGTGGCCTATACCATCGACCCACTGGCGCTTTCTGCGATGGGTATTACCGCCGCCGATATACCCGGCACCCTGCATGCGGCAGAACACGCCGCCATTGGACTGTTGCCGCTTATCGCCACCTGCGACCGCTGGGACATCGGCGGCGTTTCCACCGCCCTGCACGCGGATACGCAGCTTCCCACCGTCTTTGTCTACGACGGCCACCCCGGCGGCGCCGGGTTTGCCGAAGAAGGCTTCCGCCGCTTCCCCGAGTGGATCGCGGCCACCTTTGAGGCGGTGCGCTCCTGCCCCTGCGAGGCCGGGTGCCCATCGTGCGTGCAATCGCCCAAGTGCGGCAACGGCAATAATCCGCTGAGCAAGGACGGTGCCATCAAGCTGCTCGGCGCGCTCGTCACCATGACGCAGGAGGCCGCGGTTTAGACCGGGCCCGCCTTGGCCGTGGCGCTCTGGCCGCGCACCGCGGCAACGGCGATGATATCGGGTGCATTGTCGGTGCATTCCTCGAGGCTCGCGCCATTATCCCGCGCGGTGCTTTCTGCGGCCGCGCACGCATCCTTGCCGGTGGCCAAGGCCCACGCGCCGGCCACGGCGGCAAGGTCCGCGGCTACCTGCGCTTCGTGGCGCGCGGTCACGCGAGACCCCACCGCCGCGATGACCAGCAACAAGCTGATGATGGCGACGATGATTCCGGTGGCGGCGATGGTGGCGTATCCTTCCTCACCGCGCAGTTTGCTAGTCATTGCCAGCCACCTCCGCGGGAAAGACCGCCTCCGCGCTCATGGTGCCGATGGGAGCATCGACGCTTACCGATGCCCTGATAAGCCCCGCGCTTTCCCGCACGCTCCCCCGGGCATCCTCGCGGGCCGGTTGGTACTCGACGCCGATGGCGTGCGACCTCGCCGCCGCGCCCGCCATATCCACCGCCGCGATATAGGACGCCATCGTCGCGATCGCGCCGATGATGCCCGCCGCCACGAGAACGAGGGAGCTTAATGCCAGGGCGGCTTCGATGGTCACGGAACCATCGTCATCGACTACCGTGTGCATGATTCCTCCTTTCGTGTGTTCTAGTGCGCGCGGTTAGCTCGGGGTATTCGATAGCGCATCGGTGATAATTCCCTCGATGGCATCGACCACGCCGCCGCCGTTGATGACCATGTACAGCACGCCGGCAAGTGCCGCGGCCGCGAGCGATCCCATGGCGTATTCAATGGTGCTCATTCCTTCATCGTTGCGGACGAGGGCGCGGGTGAGCTGGGAGTACTTAATAATTAGTGCAGACATAATGGAGAGTCCTTTCTTAAAAGGTGTGGTGGTTGAGTGGTTGAGTAGAAGTGAACAATGGTGCATCTAGAAAAGCTGCGCGCCCAAGCTGATTACTACGGGCGCGAGGCCAAGAACGATGAATGCTGGCAGGAAGCACACTGCCAGCGGGAGGGCAATGAATACTCCTGCGCGCTCTGCTTTAGCCGTAGCGTGAGCAGATGCTTCGGCGCGCAAAGAAGTACAGATTCGCGTGCATCCGGCGGCTATGGTGGCGCCGGACTGGCCCGATAAGATGACAAGCCCCGCCACGTCCTCTAGTCCCGCATGGCCCTTCATGTGGTCCCATGCAGATTCCGTGGGCACGCCAACTCCTAGGAGCGCGGATACCGTCTCCCACAGGTGCTGGGTATCGGCCGCTGCCGTGCGCGCGACCGCCGTAGCAGCGGCGTGCACCGTCAGGCCCGCACTCAGGCAAGCTGCAAAAAGTTCGATATCCCCGGCCACAAGGAGTGGATCCACGGTGGTAGAGGGCTGGAGTTTGCTCATCAATCCCCCGCGCACTGTCGCGCCATCGCGCTTCGTCGGGCCGGCGCGCGGGGTCTTCGCCGTGTGCTGCGCTGAGTTTTGTACCGTAGCCGGTCCCAGCCGCCCCGTGGTGGCCGGCAGCCCAACCAGCACGGCCAGCGCTAAGCAGATAAAGGCCATCACGGTGCCGCCTTCCTGATGATGACGCGGGACCAGGCAAAGCCGCCGCAGGCAAGCCCCACCCCGATGACCAGCAGGATTCCGCCTAATCCCCCGCCGAGCAAAAAGCCCAGCGAATTGGCCCCCATCGCCCCGCCCATGGCGATGCCCGCGATGGGAAGGCAGGCCAAGACCGTGGCCGTTGCTTGGGGTCCCTGCAACCCGGCCGCGGTGGATTGGTGGTGGCGGCGCAGCGCATCCATCCGGCTTTGGGCCTGCTCAAAGAGGCTGGCCACCGCGATGCCGTGCTGGGTGGATAATTCGAGCAGGTGGCCCAGCCGGGTTAGTTCTGCATCCGCATGGGTGCCAGAGAGCGCCACGTGTGGGGGCGCACCGCGCGCCGCCGCCGTAGCGGTGGATTCTAAGGCCGCGCTCATATCCCGCGGCGTCGTCGAGGGAAGGGACTCCGCCCCGCGCGTTAGCGCACTTGCCAGGGTTGCCCCGGCGCGCAGGTCAGCGGTGACGACCCCGAAGTATCCGGCCAGGGCCTCGCGGCCGCGCCGGCGCGTGCGGGCGGCCATGACGTCCTTGATATACCACGACACGCACCAGGCGATGATCGCTGCCGCGACCGCAATGCTTATCCGGCCGACCGAGAAGAAAACCAAGCTGCCACAGAATACGGCCCCCAAGATGACCAAGGAGCTGGCCTTTATACGGCCGTCCTTTCCGGCGATGCGGGCCGCGCTCGAGGGCGCAGACAGCAAGAGGGCTGCGGCGAGAAGTAAGAAACTAAGCATCCGCCTGACCTCCTTCTTCTTCGTGCGGGTCATCCAGCAGCGAAGCAGAGAATTCCGCAAAGCCAGGCGCGGGCCCCTCGGTCGCGCTCCAGACAATGCGCGGGGTGACCGGATTGCCTTCTAAGACGCCGATATGGGCCAAGCGCCGGCCGTGCGGCGTGCGCTCCATGGTGAGGACCACGCTGACGGCGGCCGCCAATTGCGAGTGCAGGGCGCTGCGGTCCAGGCCGCCGAGCGCGCCGAGGGCCTCCATGCGGGCGGGTACCTCAAAGAGGGAATTGGCGTGCAAGGTACCCGCGCCGCCATCGTGGCCGGTATTCAGTGCGGCGAGCAGATCGACTACCTCTGGACCGCGAATCTCGCCGACGACGATGCGGTCCGGGCGCATGCGCAGCGCCTGCCGCAGCAATTGCGCCATCGTGATTTCGCCGCTGCCTTCCGCGTTTGCCCGGCGCGAGACGATGCTCACGCAATGCGGGTGGTGGGGTGATAGCTCCGCCGTGTCTTCGATGACCACGATGCGCTCGCGCTCGGATACGGTTCCCAATAGCGCCGAGAGCAGCGTCGTCTTGCCGGAGCCGGTACCGCCGATAACGAGGAAGGACACTCGCTTATCCACCATCGCGGCAAGCAGCTGGCCGATGTCCTCCGGCACGGTGCCATTGGCCACCAACTGCGGCAGGGTGGTCTGCGCCTGCCGCAATACGCGCAGGCTAATGCACGTCCCGCCCACTGCGGGTGGGCTTAAAAGGGCATGCACGCGGAGCACGACGCCATCGGGGCGCGTGACGCGGCCATCGGCAAAAGGCTGGGCATCATCAAGCCGCGTGCCCGAGGCCGCGGCCAGGCGGGAGGCGAGCTGTCGCACCTCCCCATCGTTACGAAAGGTGATATCGCTGCGCTCTAATCCTTCACCGCGGTCCATAAAGACGTCTTCGGGCCCGTTGACCACGACATCGGTGACGCCCTGCCGGGCCAATAAGGCATCCAGTGGCCCCATGCCGGTGGCATCCTGGCGCAGGCGCCGGAGCAGATCCACTACGGCGACGTCACTGATAACCCCTGCTTCCTCCCGGATCCGCCGCGCCAGGCTAGAGGCGTCGTGCACCAGATCCGGCTCGGCGGCAATGACGCGCTGCATCTTCTCCATGGTCTTTTCCATGTTTTCGGCCGAGCTATCCATCGCCGCGCTCATACCCCTACCTCCTCGCGCACCACACGGGCGGTTTTGGCAAGTGCTGCGGGAAGCCGGGCCGGTAGCCCACCGATCTCGATGCTGCGGGTGAGCCCGCGCACGGTGGGCAATTGGGCGCTAACTCGGTGGTGGATGATGTCTTCTACCTCTGGCGCGCTGAGCGCCGCCCACTGCCGTTGGCGCAGGACCACCACGATGTCGCGTCGCGTCTCATCCAGGCGCAGGATGAGTTGTGCGGCCGCCGCTGCCGAGCGCACCTCCGCTGCCACCACCAGCACCACGTGTGTGCAGGAAGCAGGGATATTTTCGGCCGTGCAATCCACCACCCACAGGCCCTCGCCCGCGTGCGCCGCAGACGTCACCGCCGCCAAGAGCGTGGCATCTAGCGTGAAGGTGTCTTTCACTGTACTGCGCGCTGCCGATAGCACCGCTATGCCATCGGCGGTAGACGGCAAAGCGCGGTACAGATCAGCAGCATCGATGCTGCCATCGCCAATATTGAGCTCCGGCCAGCGGGCGCCTGGCAAGGTCTCCACGCCGAGGAGGAGATCGAGGCCGCCGGAGTGCGCGGTGGCATCGACAAGCAGCGCCCGCGCCTGCTCACCCGCCGCGCAGTGGGAACGCGCCAGGGCTGCGGCAAAGGTAGAGGCACCCACCCCGCCGCTGGCGCCCACCACCGCGATGGTGGCGCTACCGAGGTGGTCTTCCGGTGGGTGCGCGGCTTGGGCGATTGCCGCCAGCAGGTCTTTAATCTCCGCGGGGATAATAAAGGCGCGGTCCGCATGGCAGGCAAGTGCCGCCTCATAATCGATGGGCCCCGGGTCCGCGGCGAGGAAAAGCACCGGGGCGGGCGCGATCTGTGCGGCTTGGGCCGAGGCGAGGACGCGCGCCATGAGCGCATCGACCAAGACCGTATAAGCCCCGGCGAGGCTGCGCGGAATATCGCGAGGATCGGCGACCGCAATGACCTCGTGGCTGGTCGCCGCAGCGGCATGAACCGCCTCGGCGCGCAAGGCTTCCTCGCCTATGGCAACGACGATGGTGGAGCGAGACTGTGCTGTATTCATGCCCCCTAGCCTGAAGCACCCGCTCCACCTACACTAGGGATGGAACTTCCCGTCTGTGGATAAATGCGCGAAAGGCACCACCTAGCGCTCAGTTAGTTGCATTTTCAACTAAGCCTTGTGGATAACCGTAGATATAGGTGACGACCCGCGCATCGGGGGGTGCGCGCGGGCCGTCAGTAACCCGGCCTCGGGGGGCGAGCCGGGGCAGGCCACACTGTATATCGGGGCCTTGCACCGCTTATTATGACACGTTCATTACCCGATCACAACAGCTAAGAAAAACTATCTACCTGCACGGCCCTGACCTGCACCGAATGGATGTTCACTGCCCACCGGGGACGGGCGTACGGTTAAGCGGCGCGGGCGATGGCATCAGCCTCTTTGCCACCTACCTCCCAGGCGGAAAGGTGAAAAAGCACCACCTCAGCAGGCTTGTCGCGGTAGTTCGCGCGGCACTCGTGGTAGGCCGTGGAATGGCGGTGGAAATACACCTCTGGAACGGCGAACCCGCGAGGATCAAAGCCGGTGTGTATGGCGGCCAGGCGGGCCGCAACCCGCGCCACCACGCCGCTGCGCGGGCCAAAGAATTCACCGGCCGCGATTTCGGCATGCACGACGCTCGGCAAAAGATCGCGGAATGCGGGGCCGCTGCCCTGCGCAATCAGGCGTGCCAGGCCCTGCAAGCGCGCGCTATCGCCGCTGGGGATCCCGTTGCCGCCGGCCGCAACGTCGATGCGCGCGAGCACTTGCAGCGGCGCGCGGGCAAAGGAGCGGACGGTGGAATCTACCACCTCAGGTGCTACCACGGAATACGCGCTGACCGCGCCGGCGAGCGGCCCGCTTTCCACATCACCCGGGCTAGGATGCGGGGGGATGGAATGCCCATCCAAGGCCACGCTGGCGCGCGCCCCGCGCATCAAGGACTCCGCGGAGATGACCTCATACCTGCGCAGCCCGGCGGGCCTGCGGTGGGCGCGCGCGATGGCAGCCGCGGCCTTTTCCGCACCTTCTTTCACCCCCGGGAGGCGAAATAGCGGGGATAACGCGTCATTTTCTGGCATATACATTAGGATAGCCCTAGACGCCCCGAGCCCCGAAGGCCCCCTATCGTTGGCGCGGCACCATAAAACCGCGCTGTATCTATTATCATTGGGGCCGTTACAAGGTTTAGATGAAAACGAGGAGAATTAATCGTGAGCAACGATGGATTATTTACTGACGGCACCGATCAATTCGCACCAAAGGTTAATTCGATTCCTTTGAGCGATGCTGATGCATCGTCCTCCGAAACCTCCATCGGCAAGTTGGTCTCCAATGCCACCGAGCAGATGTCCCAGCTCGTGCGCTCTGAAGTAGAGCTCGCCAAGACGGAGCTGGCGGAGTCCGCCAAGAAGGGCGGCATCGGCGCCGGCTTCTTCGGCGCAGCCGGCACCATCGCGCTGTACAGCTCCTTCTTCTTTTTCTTCTTCCTCGCTGAGCTCCTCGCCCTCTGGCTGGACCGCTGGGCTGCCTTCCTGATCGTCTTCCTCGTGATGATCGTCGCGGCCGGTGCCCTTGCCCTGCTCGGCGTCAAGAACGTCAAGAAGGTCAAGGCACCGCAAAAGACCATAGATTCCACCAAGGAACTCAAGAACCTGATTCCGGGCAAGGCGCAGAAGTCGCTGGACCGCAAGGACACTCACGGCCTGTACACCTAAACCGCACGCACCATTAGATCCGCCTCAGCCTTTCCTGGGGCGGATTTTCTGTACACATAGAAAGGCGCCTTGCCCTCCATGGCCTTAGCACCACTTCCCCCCTCCACGGTTGAGCTGGAAGGACCCTTTGCGCACGAGTTTGTCCACACCCGGGGCATCCGCCTGCACGTGGCCATAGCGGGCGATAGCGCCGATCCCCTCGTCGTTTTTATTCACGGCGCTTTTGGCGGCTGGTTCGATTTTCAGGAGGTCATCGGGCCCCTCGCCCAGTGCGGGTACCACGTTGCCGCGGTGGATATGCGCGGCTTTGGCATGTCCGATAAGCCGCCCATCGATCCCGGCCAGGATATCCGCACCTTGGTCGGGGATCTGGATGGCCTCATCCAGGCATTGGGCCACGATGATGCCTATATCGTCGGCGCCGATACCGGTGGCGCGGTGGCGTGGTGCCTGGCCGCCGAGCGCCCCAACCGCGTCCGCGGCCTAGTCTCCGTCTCGGCCGCGCACCCCGTGGATATCCGCCGCGCCATCGCCGCCCGCCCCTGGGACTTTGGGTGGATAATCCTGCGTTCCCTCCTCTGCCACCTGCCAAAGGTCACCCGCGCGAATACCTTGCTGCTCAGTCCCCGGGCCTACCGCAAGGAGCTCAGCCTGGATACGGGGCCCGCGCTTGCCGATGCCACCTTAGAGTCCATCCTTGCCCTGCGCCTGCGCGCCTCCCAGATTGGCAAGGTGCGCCGCGGCATCCTGTGGAATCATCGGATGCGCACCGCCGTGGTGCCCTTGAACTGGTCCGAATTAGCCGTAAAACGCCCCGTCCTTTTCATCCACGCCCAGCAGCGCTTGTGGAACCCCGTCATCCAGCGAGCCGCCCTCCGCGCCCGCGCCGGATTTAGTGCCACCTCGATTCCAGGTGCCAAGAACCTGCCCTTCCTCGAGGCCCCCGAACGGTTCGTCGACGAGCTGCGCCGGTGGCTGGGTGCGTAGGGCGGCGCATGGGGCGCGTAGGGCGGATAGCCCTACGCGGATCTAGTACGAAAGCTAGTGCGCCACGCACTCGCCCGTTTCTACCGGGCGCTTCAATTGGGTGACATCCCCAATGTGGCCGATGACCTCGTCTGCGGTCAGCGCGTATCCGGTCTCAGAATCATCCACTGAGGCACCGAAGATAACGCCCAAGACCTCACCCGCGGTATTGACCAAGGGGCCGCCAGAGTTGCCCTGTTGGATATTGCCGCGCACCGTATAGGAATCGCGCTCTACCCGGCCTTGGGAGTAGATATCTGGCCCGGCGATGGTGATGCGATCGCGCACGCGTGCCATTTCCGCATTAAAGGGGCCGGAGTGTGGGAAGCCCATGACCATGGCATCGTCGCCGGTCTGGGCCGGCTGCTGCGCCCACGGCAGGGGTTGGATGCCCAAATCCGGCGCGTGCAAGACGGCGATGTCGACCTCTGGGTTGTAGTAGACCACCGTGGCGTCTTTCAGCCCGAGCTTCGTATCCAACCTCACCGTTTGGGTGCCGGCCACTACGTGCGCATTGGTGACCACGTAGTCATTATCCACCACAAAACCGGAACCCATGAGGCGGCGGGAGCATTCTTCGGCATCGCCAAGCACATGAATGATGGACGGGCGGATGCTGCGCACCAGCTCCGGATCCTGCACGTCTGGGGCGGGGTCCTCAACGTCCTTGCCGCTGATGGAATTTTCCCACGGCGAGACCAAGGGCGGAAGCCCCGATTCATTGAGCAACGCCGCCACGCCATTGGGAAGGGAAGCCAGGCGCGTCGGTGCGGCCGCGTTGAGGTTGCTCAGGATGCGGGAATCGCGCAGCCCCTGCCCCGCGGATCCGCCCAAATTGGTGGCCACGGGAATGGAAATCATCCAGATGACAATGAGCGCGATGAAGGACTGAAAAACCGCGCCGAATAACGAATCTATCCGCTGGGTGCTGCGCGCCTTCATGCGATCGCGCACGCTGGTGCCCAGGGAGGAACCGATGATTTGCCCAATGCCCACCAGCAAAACCAGGATGCCAACGAGCAGGAGCAGGCGCAGCGAAGGCTCGTCTACCTTGCGCAATACGCTAGGCGCTACGGCGATGCCCACCACAAGGCCCGCGCCCACGCCGATGGCAGAGAGCACCGCGGCGAGCGCGCCATTGCGCCAACCACTGAGCAGTGCTGCTAATACGGCAAGCACGATCAAGCCGTCAACAATGAGCGCAGCAGTCATGGATTTGGTTCTTTCTTCATCGAAATCTCGTGCGTCCCCCGACGCCTTAAGCGCGCGGGCAATTAGGACATCTTCTCATTATTGCGGGACTTTTTGAGGGTGTCACGCAGGTCTATGACCGAATTGTTATCCCACGGTACGCTCCACCCAGAATGATCCAATAACGCTGCCAGCACCCCGGCAGTAAAGCCCCAAATCACGTAGTCATTGGCATAAAACGCCGGCCCTTGCCACTGCTTGAAGCCCACCAGCAGGCGGTTGCGGGGATCAATGAGCTCCTTAATCGGAACGAAAAACACATCGTCGGTCTCCGCCGGGCTTGCGGGATAGACCTCGCCCGGCTGCTTCCAGTGGGCCAAAATCGGGCTTACCGGATTTCCAGTGGCGCGAATGTGCAGCTGTTCCCACTGTTCTAAGGGCGTGACCGTGTGGCGCTGCAGGTCGGTTTCCTCCCATGCCTCCCGCAGCGCGGTGTCTACCAGCGAGGTATCGCCCGGATCCCGCCGACCGCCAGGAAAGGCAATCTGACCGGAATGCGAGCGCAGGGACGGCGAGCGGTGCGTAAGCAAAATTTCGCCATCCTCCACACTGTTCCCGCTCAGCAGCATCAGCACAGCGGCTTCTCGCTTGATCGGCACTTCTTCCTCCGAGCCATTGAGCTGCGATGCCTGCCGTTTACCAATGAGCTCTTGCACCTGACTCGTATCGACGCCCAGCGCGGGTTTTATCCACTCGGGTGCGTACTCGGGCCATAATTCACTCATCCGGCGAGCGCCTCCTCAACCGTTTTTTCGATCTCGCCCGCAGAGGTAAACGGCTGGGCTGCCTGCTTAACCACTTCCCCATCGCGGAGAATCACGGTCACGGGAACCACGCCCGGCAGGCCCAGCGTGCCCGCGAAGCTATTATCCGGATCCTGGAAGCTCGGCAGGTCTACCCCCACGTCATTGAGGAACGCGGCCCCGTTGGCGGCGTTTTTATCCGCGTGCACCCCAACGACCTTCCAGTCAGGGTGGGACTTTGCCACCTCGTCCAGGTGGGGCAATTCCGCGCGGCACGGCTCGCACCACCACGCCCACACATTGGCGATGGTAATGCCTTCATCCGCCTTGTCCCCTTCGCGTGCATCATCGCCGCCCAAGCATTCCAGATCCACTCCGGCGATGGGCCCTGCGGGGCAATCTGGGCGTTCGGCCACGTCCTGGTCACCCGCCGAGCCCGATTCCGATCCCGCGCCAGGGGCCTGCGCCGAATCGCCCGTGCTGTTGTCATCCCCACGCAGCTGCATGACCCCCACCACCACGAGGGCTGCGATGACAATGGCCGCAATGACGGTGCCGAAGACGTATTTTTTCATACCGCTAGCTTAATGCAGCCGGGCACAGATCCCGCACCACACAATTCCCACACTCCGGGTTCCGGGCATGGCAGATCCGCCGGCCGTGAAAAATGACGCGGTGGGAAAACATCGTCCACTGTTCCTCTGCAATGAGCTTGGCGATGTCCCTTTCTATCTTCACCGGCGTCTTCTCCCCCGTCAGCTCCAGGCGCTGCATCAGGCGGCTAAAGTGTGTATCCACGGTAAGGCCCGGTACCCCGAAGGCATCGCCCAGCACCACCAGCGCCGTCTTGCGGCCCACCCCAGGCAGGGAGGTCAGTTCCTTTACGGTCTGTGGCACCTCGCCATCGAACTCAGAAACTAGGCGCTCGCCGATACCCATGAGATGCCCCGCCTTCGCCCGCTGAAACCCCAGCGGCCGCAGGATCGCCTCCAGATCCTCCCGGCTGGCTGCCGCAAAATCGGCCGCGGTGGGATAGGCGCGAAACAGCTCAGGGGTTACCGAGTTCACGCGCGCATCCGTGCACTGCGCGGAAAGCACCGTGGCCACCAAAAGCTGGAGGGGAGAATCGAAATCGAGCTCGCACCGCGCATCGGGGTGTTCGCTTGCCAATCGCTCGTTAATGATGGGCGCTCTCTTACTCGGGGCCGCGGTGGCCGACAGTGATGAACTCATGCCGCCAAGCTTAGTAGGATAGGAATACATGATTTCACTTGTTATTTTTGTACCGCTTGGCATCGCCCTTTTCGCCCTCCTCATGGAAAAATTGGAAGCAGTTGTCTTCGCCGATTAGCCGGAAACCCGCTGGCTGTAACGCTAGGGGCGTAAGTGAACCCATTTCTGTCGTGTGACCATTATGGGGACAGTGCCCAAAAGTGACTAACTGCACTGTAAAATGGGGTACGCTAAAAATTGACCCCGCTTGTTCCGCATTAGCGTGCCTCCCTGGAGCCCGCAAAAGGATGTGGCCCAAGCACTTTAGTGACTTTTCGCAGTCGACATCCAAGGAGTAAAACGTGGAAGGCGTACAGGACACCCTCTCCCGCGCCGGAATCTTCCAAGGCGTTGATCCCGTAGCAGTGCAGAATCTTCTCGAGCAGATGGAGACAGTGCGCTTCCCGCGCGGTACCACCATCTTCGATGAAGGCGAGCCCGGTGACCGTTTGTATATCATCACCTCCGGCAAGATTAAGCTGGCCCGCCACGCCCCGGATGGACGCGAAAACCTCCTGACCGTGATGGGCCCCTCCGATATGTTCGGTGAGCTCTCCATCTTCGATCCGGGCCCTCGCACCTCGTCTGCCGTCTGCGTGACCGAGGTCCAAGCCGCCACCATGAACTCCGAGCTGCTGGATAAGTGGGTCAGCGATCACCCCGCCATCGCCCAGCAGCTGCTGCGCGTGCTGGCCCGCCGCCTGCGCCGCACCAACGCCAACTTGGCGGACCTCATCTTCACCGATGTGCCCGGCCGCGTTGCCAAGACCCTGCTGCAGCTGGCTAACCGCTTCGGCGTCCAGGAAGGCAGCGCGCTGCGCGTCAACCACGATCTCACCCAGGAAGAGATTGCCCAGTTGGTGGGCGCTTCCCGCGAGACCGTCAACAAGGCCCTAGCCACCTTCGCCCACCGCGGCTGGATTCGCCTCGAGGGCAAGTCCGTGCTCATCGTCGATACCGAGCACCTCGCCCGCCGAGCGCGCTAAAACCAAACAATTCCCTCCGTCCCCCGTGCATAAGCACTAGGGGTGGAGGGAATAAACGTTTTAAGCCGGCTGCCTGCCGCGCAGCGCGTTAGTTTTCGGTACCGGTACCATCGGTACCGGTACCGTCGAGGTACTTCAACGCGGTGCGCGTGGACTGCTCTGCGGCATGGCGCAGCACCGGATCCACATCGTCATACATTTCATTGACCAAGGTGGTCAGGTCCACGTCATCGCCCAGCCGGGAGCGAATTTCCCGGATCTGGTCGAGGCGGTAGTGGCGGCGGTCAATGTACTTGCGCGCCACCTGCGAGGTATCCTCCAAATCCGGCCCGTGGCCCGGGAAGAGCGGAACATCCTTGCCGCGAGATTCCAGCACATCCAGGGTATGCAGGTAATCGGCCAAATCGCCGTCCGTTTCTGAGAGCAAAACGGTGTGGCGCCCCGCGATGGTATCGCCGGTGATAATGCCTTCTAGCCGGGAATGTTCTACCTCACCGCTCCACACGAAAAAGGACGTGGAATCCGCGGTGTGGCCCGGCGTGTGCAGGACCTCCAGTTGCGGGGTGATGCCTTCCAAAGTCAGAATTTCACCATTCTGCAACGCCTCCGCGCCATTGCAATAGCTGGGATCGAAGGCGCGGATGGGCGCGCCGGTCATCTGCCGAAGCCGTTGCGCGCCCGAAGCGTGGTCATCGTGGCGGTGGGTAAGCAGAATTAAAGCCACCTCACCGGCATGGCGATGCACAACGTTGAGGTGGCCTTCATCTTCCGGCCCCGGGTCTACGACGATCGACCGAGAGTCTTCAGAGGCACTGATAATCCAGGTATTCGTGCCCTCGAGGGCGGTATAGCTGGGATTATCACAAAGAACTACGCCAACGGATTGGCTTACGGGACGCAATTGACTGTATGCGGGGTGCTCCATGCCTACCAGCCTAACCGATCACTCAGCGATCTCTACGATCAATTCGATCTCCACCGGGGCATTCTTTGGCAAGGCAGCTACGCCGACTGCAGAACGCGCATGCGTGCCAGCCTCGCCGAATACCTCCCCGATGAAATCCGATGCCCCGTTGACCACCGCGGGCTGTTCTTCGTAGCTGGGATCCGAAGCCACGAAGCCAACGATCTTGATCACGCGGGAAATATTGTCCAGCCCGATCTCCGCATCGACAGCCGCCAACGCGTTGAGCACGGCGGTGCGAGCCTGTTCCTGGGCCTGCTCCGTGGTGACTTCAGCACCAACCTTGCCGGTCACCGGCAGGGAGCCTTCCACTAAGGGAAGCTGGCCAGAGGTCCATACCTGGTTGCCCACGCGCAGCGCCGGCACATAGGAAGCCAGCGGCTTAGCGACGCCCGGCAGCTCCACCCCTAATTCTTTCAAGCGAGCGGAAAAGCTCATTTACTCTGCCACCTCGCGCTTGAAGTAGGCCACCACGTTCTCTGGGTTCGGGCCAGGGGTGATGGAGACCAATTCCCATCCATCTTCGCCCCAGGAGTCAAGAATCTGCTTGGTGGCGTGGGTCAGTACTGGTGCGGTTGCGTATTCCCATTTAGTCATGGGTTTTATTCTAGCGATTTAATACGACTTATGCCGCCCCTATTGCGCAGCGCTGCCGCCGCTGCGCGGGCAGTCACGCCTCTGACCGCCTTAAATGCCGACGAGTTCGCCACCCTTAGCCAGGTAATTGGCCCAGTCTGTGATGTGGGGGTTCTTGCGCAGGAGGGCGCGGCGCTGGCGCTCGGTCAACCCACCCCACACGCCAAATTCCACGCGGTTATCAAGGGCGTCTGCGCGGCATTCCGTTAATACGGGGCAGTGGCGGCAAATGACGGCGGCTTTGCGCTGTTCAGCGCCGCGCACGAATAATGCGTCTGGGTCCTCATTGCGGCACTTTGCCTGAGTGACCCACTCACCACGCTCGGGATTTCGGGCTGTATTGGACATTCCCGCAGTCTTCACTCGAACGGTCATGGGTGAGTGTGCTCCTTCCCAGACGGAATACTATGTACCGAGGCCTGAGTCTATTCACTAGAACGCAAGATTGTCTACGAGGTCACACTTTAGGGGGTGCAGGTCACCTTCCCCATTGCTAGGCATACCACGTAGGGTATTGGGCGTGACTGTCTTCAAATCTTTGTCCAAGATAGCCCTGTCCACGGTCTTGGTAGCCGCGCTCATCGCGCTCGCGCTTGCCCCCTTCGCGGGCATTTCCGGCGTAGCGATCGCCCGCACCAACCAGACCATGCAATCGGACCTGCAAGACCTAACAGCGGGCAATATCCCTGGTGTTACCACGGTGCAGGATGCCTCGGGCAAAGATATGGCCTATGTCTATAGCCAACGCCGCCACCCCGTAGACGGTGACGAGATTTCGGACGCGATGAAAAACGCCATCGTCTCCATTGAAGACGAGCGCTTTTACGAGCACGGCGGCGTTGATCTCCAAGGCAATTTCCGCGCCTTGTGGACCAACCTGACCTCCGGCGGGGTATCTCAGGGTGCGTCCACCATTGACCAGCAGTACGTCAAGAACTACCTCCTGCTCGTCTCCGCGCAAAACGATGAAGAACGGGCCGCGGCGACCGAGCAATCCGCCACCCGCAAGCTGCGCGAAATGCGCATGGCAACGCAGATGAATGAGGAACTAGACAAGTCGGAAATTCTCACAAATTACCTCAACCTAGTCTCCTTTGGTAACCATGCCTACGGCGTAGAGGCCGCCGCGCGAACCTACTTTGATAGCCACGCCGCGGACCTCACGGTGCCGCAGGCGGCGATGCTGGCCGGCATGGTGCAGTCCTCGGAGCGCCTCAACCCCTATACCAATGAGGAAGAGGTGCTTGACCGCCGCAACGTCGTGCTGCAATCCATGGTGGATAATGGCTATCTCGAGCAGGCGGATGCGGATGAGTATAAGGGGGAAGAATTGGGCGTCGGCAAGCGGCCCAATACCCTGGACAATGGCTGTATCGGCGCAGATGATCGCGGCTTTTTCTGTGACTTTGTGCTGCAGTACCTTGAGCAAAAGGGTCTAGACCAAGACCAGCTCGCCCACGGTGGATATACCGTAAAGACCAC
The DNA here is from genome assembly GCF_030229885.1 of Corynebacterium sp. MSK204. Taxonomy (NCBI): domain Bacteria; kingdom Bacillati; phylum Actinomycetota; class Actinomycetes; order Mycobacteriales; family Corynebacteriaceae; genus Corynebacterium; species Corynebacterium sp. MSK204. The sequence goes on from NZ_JASPGQ010000009.1 coordinate 48,133, forward strand.
GCTGGACCCGCAGGTGCAGGATACGGCGCTATCTGCGGTGCAGTCGCGTACCAACCCGGATGCCCAGGGCGTCGCTGAGGTGATGGACGTTATCGAACCGGGCACGTCAGACCGCAAGGTCTTGGCCATGGTCTCGTCCCGTGCGTACGGGCTGGACCAGGACAATAATGAAACCCTGCTGCCGCAGACCAACTCCTTGGTGGGCAATGGCGCCGGCTCGGTTTTTAAGGCCTTTACCGCCGCGGCCGCCCTCGAGGCTGGCTACGGCATTAAGAATACGGTGGACGTGCCCACCCGCTATGAAGCCGAAGGCCTTGGCCATGGCGGCGCTGATAACTGCCCCGCCAACCGCTACTGCGTGGAAAACGCGGGCAATTATAAGGCCACGATGACGCTGCAAGAGGCCTTGGCCCACTCACCCAATACACCGTTTATCAAGCTCACCGAGCAAGTTGGCGTGGCACCCATCGTGGATATGGCGGTGCGCCTCGGCCTGCGCTCCTACGACGAAAAGGGCACCTTTGATAAGGACACCTCCATCGCGCAGCGCACGAAGGACGCCAATTCCGGTTCCTTTACCCTGGGCCCCAATCCGGTAAATCCGCTGGAACTATCCAATGTCGGCGCAACGATTGCCTCCAATGGCCGGTGGTGCGAGCCCAATCCCATTGACAAGGTCCTAGATAAGAACGGCAACGAGGTCTACCTCAAAGAGACCCCGTGCGAGCAGGCGGTAGACCAGGATGTCGCCCACGCCCTGGCCAATGCGCTATCTGAAGATGCCAAGCAGGGCACCGCTAAGGATGCCGCCCAGGCCGCTGGCTTTAGCTCCCCCATCGCCGCCAAGACCGGTACCACCGAGTCCAACCAGTCCTCGGCATTTTTGGGATTCAACGACGGGCTCGCCGCCGCTCCTTATATTTATAACGACGGCACCGATACCCAGCCTCTGTGTACCTCCCCCGTGCGCCAGTGCACCGGTGCTGGCAACCTCTTTGGTGGCTTAGAGCCCGCGCAGACATTTTTCACCATGGCATCGCAGCTACCGCAGGCTACTCAGAGCGGTCTGCCCAATTACAATAAGAAATACGATGACGGCACCACCGGGGATAAGTTGCTCGATAGCTTGCGCGGCAAAAACGAGTCACAGGCCCGCAGCACCCTTGAAGCCAAGGGCTATGTGGTAAAAACCTCCCGCGTCGTCGGCGGGGATGTCCCCTACGGCCGAGTGGTGCGCGCGATTACCGGGAAGGATGGCAAGAAGGACGGCGCCGAGATTACCCTGCAGCTTTCCGATGGCACCTCTGCCACCCAATCCCCCTCCAGCGGCGTGGGCAGTGCGAATACGACCGGCGCACAAAATAACACCGGCAGCGCGAACACTACCGGTGTGAGCAACTGGGGAGGAAATAACGGCGGCGGATTGAACCTCAGCCCAGAGGACTTTGGAATCCGCCAAGAAGATATCGATAACTTCCGCAACGATATCCGCAATCTCCTCGGCCGCTAAAGATTAGTTAAGCTGGCCCTTTACCTCTGCGGAAAGGCGCTTGCCGTCGGCCTGGCCGGCGGCCTTTGCGTTGGCCACCTTCATGACCGCACCCATCTGCTTCATGGTGGGTGCTTCGCCGTTTTCCTTTTCTACCTCAGCAATTGCTTCTTCTACCAAGGCCTTAAGCTCCGCATCATCGAGCTGGCGCGGCTGGTAGGCCTCGAAGAAGGGGACATCGGCAAGCTCAGCCTCTGCCAATTCCGGGCGGCCATTTTCTTCATAGACCTCTGCGGACTCGCGACGCTTTTTAATCTCGCGCGCGATGACCTTGAGGATGTCTTCATCCTCTAGCTCGTGGCGGGACCCAGTGGTTTCCTCGGCCTGGATTGCCGCCAGCAACGCGCGAATGGCGCTGGTGCGCTGCTTTTCCTTGGCCTTCATCGACGTTTTCAGATCTGCTCGAATAGTATCTTTTAGCTCGCTCATGCCTTTCAATATACGTCCATTTAAGGCAGGTAGTGTAGAAGCTGTGAAACTTCAACGGATTCTTGGCGGCGTCGCCGCCGGCCTAGGTGTTGCTGCTTGGGGCTTTAGCGAGCTCACGAAATTCGAACTCAAGGAATTTACCCTTCCGCTCCTGCCCAAAGGCACCCTGCGCGGCGAAGAAGAGTTCCGCCTGCTGCACATTTCTGACCTGCACATGATCCCGGGCCAGCAGACGAAGATCGATTGGGTCTCCGCCCTCGATGCGCTGGAGCCAGACCTCGTGGTCAATACCGGCGACAACCTCTCCGATAAGCAGGCCGTGCCCGATACCCTGCGCGCGCTCGGCCCGCTGCTCGTCCGGCCCGGCGTCTTCGTGTTCGGCACCAATGATTATTGGGCGCCGCGCCCGGTCAACCCCTTCAAATACCTGCTGGGCAAAAAGCGCGAGCCCTCCTACGTGGATCTTCCTTGGCGCGGCATGCGCGCGGCCTTTGTGGAGCACGGCTGGTACGACGGCAACCAGGCCCGTCACGAGTTCAAGGTGGGCAATGTTCGCCTCGCCGTGGCCGGTGTGGACGATCCGCACCACGACTTGGATGATTACTCCGAAATCGCCGGCCCGCCCCACGAGGACGCCGATCTCTCGCTCGCCCTACTCCACGCCCCCGAGCCGCGCGTGCTCGAAAAGTTCGCCGCCGATGGTTACCAGCTCTCCCTTTCCGGCCATACCCACGGTGGGCAAATTTGCCTTCCTGGTTCGCGCGCCATCGTGACCAATTGCGGCATCGACCGCCCGCGCGCACAGGGCCTGCACGATTTCGGCCCGATGAAGATGCACGTCTCCAATGGCTTGGGCACGTCCAAATTCGCCCCGGTGCGTTTATTCTGCCGCCCCTCAGCCACCCTGTTGAGGATCACTGAGGTGGACTAGACCTGCCGTTTTGTCGATCTCATTCACCATGCGTTAAAGTATCTCAGTACTGCTTTTAAGCAGTGACCGGGATATGGCGCAGGTTGGTAGCGCGCTTCGTTCGGGACGAAGAGGTCGCAGGTTCAAATCCTGTTATCCCGACAATAGCCCGCAGGAAACTGCGGGCTATTTCTATCCCTATAGGGCCCTTGGATTCCAGGCCCGCTTAGGCCAGCATCCCGGTAAAGAATGCGATGGCGACGAGGATAATGGAAAATATCCATGCGATGGGGAAGGCTATCTTGAGGTACTTGCCCATCTGACCATCCGCCAGTCCCAGCGCCAGCCACAGCGCTGGCGAAAATGGGGAGACGAAGGTTCCCACCACGTTGCCGATAATGAGGGCGCTCGCAGCGCCCATTCCGCTGACGCCGAAGGACTCCACCGTGCCTTGGACAATGGGCAGTACCGAGAAGTAATACGCATCCGTGGAGGTCAACAGGTCTAGCGGAACCCCAAAGAATCCCACGATGACGTGCAGATACGGTGCCACTCCTTCCGGCAGAATATTCACCAGGCTCAGCGCGATTTCTTCTAGCATCTTGGTCTCATTGAGCACGCCCAAAAACATCGCGGCCGCAATGATCACTCCGGCCATGGACAAAGCGTTGGGGGCGTGGCGCCGCAAGGCATCGCCCTGCTCCATCGCGCCGTCGAAGTTGACCACCAAGGCAATGGTGGTAGCAATAAGGAACGCGGGCGCCGGTGGCAGCAAGCCCGAAAGCAGGGCAGCAAGCACGGCCAAAGCAACGACGATATTCGCGATGGTCACCCACCGGGATTTCCTGTACCTGAACCCGAGTTTCTGCTGTTCCTCGGCCTGCTTGGCGGAAAAATCATCCGCCAAGGAATTCACGTCCACAGAGATAGAGCCCTTGATTTCGCCGCTTTCCTGCAGCTTGACCAAACGGCGCTTTTCGCGCCATCCCAACAGGGCGGCAATGGTGAAGATGAGGACCACTGCCACACCTTGGATGGGCAATAAGTGCAGCCAGATATCGTTGGGGTCTTGCTCAACCACCGCACCGGCACGCCCCAGTGGCCCGCCCCACGGGACCATATTCATCACCGAAGCGGCTAGGGCCACGATGGTAATCAGCACATAGCGGGACATGTGCAGCGCCCGGTACAGCGGCAGCAATGCGGGAATCGTAATAAGAAAGGTCGTGGAACCCGATCCATCGAGGTGCGCCACGATACCGATGGCGGCCGTGCCAATGGTCACGGCCATGACATTGCCGCGGGTCGCCTTAATGAGGCTGCGGATCACCGGAGTAAAAAGTCCCACATCTTGCAAAATGCCGAAGAAAATGATGGCGAAGATGAACATCACCACGACGTTTATGACAGAGCTTAAGCCTTCGCCGAAGAAATCCGCTATATCTTCTACGCCGAAACCGGCTATCACAGCGCCGATGACGGGCACCAAGGTCATGGGAATAATGGGATTAACGCGGCCCCGGATGAGGATGCCCACCGTCACAAAGATGATGGCCAGTCCCATCAGGGTCAGTCCCAGGGAGGTCTGCATTGCGCTCCTTTAAAAGTCACTGGCGCCCGCCTGGCGCACGCCATTAGCCAATAGACGTATAGCTAATGTTAAACACTGCTGTGTGGTAGCGCACATTCCTGCGGTGAGCCGCACATATCACCCTAGACCGCCGTGGATATATAGCTTTGGGTAAAACGGGAAACGACGCGGCGCCCCTACAGCACCGCGTCGTCCCTATTCCCTATCACTCACAACGGCGCAAGCCGTTCGCCTACCCCCCTAAGTAGGCGGCGTGAGCACTAGTAAGAATAACACTCCTCGCATTCCAACCATAGCGATGGCAAATATTGCCAGCTTTATACAAGCTTTTGGCTATTTAAGTATAAAATTTCAGACTTTAGCGCCTGTTTTTGAGTCCTTCCTGGCAGGCACGAACCATTTCACTGCACTCAGACCTACAAGAGTGATAGCGCCCAAGACGGCAATACCGGTCCACAGCACCACTGCCTCACCATCGTTGCCCGCCACGGTGACGGCGGCCGTTGTCCAGTTGAGCGGCAAAAGGTTAGCTACTACCTGCCATACCTTATCCACCCCGGCGATGGCCGCGGATTTCCACAGCCACCCCACCAACGCGGTCTGCCCAATGCCAAAGATTGCGGCGAGGATGGACCCCACGGTCATGCCACACAGTTCGAGCAGGCCCCGCACGATAAGCGCGGAGGACAGGGCACCCAAAAACAGCGCCCCGCCGGCGGCCACGGCGGCGATAGGGGTAAGGCCGATGGACAAGACGAAGAGCAGGATCTCCCCGATGGCCACCGCGGCCAGCGATCCGCCCAGGACCATCAGCCACGGGCGGAATCCCAATTTCCACGCCACTCCGGCCGCGGAGCCAGCCAGCAGGACGAGCGCGGAAATGAGCATGGCGATGACCGGGCTCAGCTGGCTCACATCCTCCTCCGGCCCCACGTGTGCGGGCGGCAACGAGCGCTGCACCTCGCCCAGGTTCGATTGGTTTTGTTCCGCCATGCCGGTGAGCTTGCCGGCGCCATCGTCAAGCTGGCCCACCCCATCGAGCGCCTCATCCACGCGGCTATTAAGCTCCGCGATGGACTGGTTGAGCTGCTGCGCGCCTGCCACGGCCTGGTTGATGCCATCGTGATAAGCATAGCCGCTTACCGCCAGCTGGTTGGAGAGATCGCGCGAGCCATCCTTCAGCTTCTTCAGCTCCCCGGTCAGGGATTCATCGAGGCGGAAGTTTTCTACCTGCTTGCGCAGATCCCCCAGCTGGGAGCGCACTTGCTTCGCTTCCTTGGAATCATTTCCCTCCAGGTCGCGCACCGTGCCATCGATGGCCTCCAGAATCTGGCCCTGGACCGCTCCCAGGCCCACGACCTGGTCGACGGCCCCACCGACGGTATTGGCCAGCTCTGTCGCCCCTCCGCCGAGGGTATTGGTCCCTGACTGCAGCTGGTTAAGCCCCGACACCAGCTCTTGCGAGCCGCCGGCGAGCTTGTCGACGCCCTCTCCTAGCTTCCCCGCGCCCTTATCCAACTCGCTGGTGCCCTTGTTTAAGCGATCCGCGCCGGATTTCAGGATGCTGGCCTGAGCTTGGGCGCGGCTGGCGGCCTCGGCGGCTTCCTTGAGCTCTGGCGATGCCGAATTCGCCTGCGGTGCGCCATAAGGCTGCGCGGCGTTCGACCACGCATGCGCCGGTTCCCACTGCGACCAGGCCGCCACTGCGGTACCAACGATAAGCGGTACGGCGAGCAATACGAGCAGTAAGAAGTTGCGCCACCGCGAGGAACTCGCAGACGCGGTGGGCGCGGTCGAGGCAAGGCGTTTGGTCATGCTAGTAAACTATCGCTGCAGGTCATTCCCTTTCCGCAGGCGCGCCGATCCCCACGCATAACAAAGAGAATCTACTATTAAGACATGCCTAATTCTCTAAAACTCTCTCACTCCCGCGCTTTGGCGTGCGCGGCCGCGTTTCCGCTGTGCATGGCATTGGTGTCCTGCGCCGATGACGCCGATAACTCTGTCGATTCCAGTGAGCCCCAGTTTTCTGACGCCGTGGCACAATCCAGCTCTAGCTCCAGCCCTACAAGTTCCACGGAGCAAACGGCGACTACGACCGACTCGCCCACAACCTCCCCGGCAGAGACTACTGCACAACCACCTGCACCGCAGGAGACAACAGTCACTACCACTACCACGCAAGCCAAAGGTGATTGCTCCCCAAGCGCCTTCTCTTCTCTAGAGCCCGATATGGGCAATATTTTGGTGTCGGATTGCGACGGGGAATGGGCTCATTTTGGCAAAGACAGTACAGATTGGACCGCCTGGGCGCGCTTTAACGATGGCGCATGGACAACTATTGAGCCCATCGGTGTAGCAAATAGTGGTTTGACCGCACCGTGCTATGACGTGGACAAATGGATCGATCAGGGCGCGCCTAGCTTTGTTGCAGACAATATGCGCCGCTGCGATTAATCTCGCCTAACGCACAAGCCGCCTTCGACCAATTACCCCACCGCACCCATCTCACAGCAGATCGCTGTGGGGTGAGGACGCGGGGATGGTCGAAGGCGGCCTTGTATTTATGCCCCTAAGAAGCAGTACAACCGCAGTGGCGTGCTACTTCTTTTCAGCGAAGACCTCGCGCACGCGCTGGCCCAAGTCCGGGTGAACGTTGGTCCAGTACTGGTACACGCGCTCTTCGGTTTCTTCGGACACGCCGGCCATCGCGTTGGTGATATTGGTAACCAAGCGCTCCTTGGCGGCGTCGTCGTAGACGTTTTCGTACAGGTCGCGCGCTTGGACGAAGTCATCGTCTTCCGCGTGGCGCACGTACGGCGCGCGGACCAAGTCCTGGCCGTGGGGGTCCGGGTTCACGTAGAGGTCCGCCGCGGTGGTGGTCTCTAGATCCTCGCGGTTGTTCACTGCGGCATCGTCAAGCACGCCCGTACCCTTCACATGGCGGTTGGGCGAGTACACCGGATCCTCTGGAGCATTGTAGAAATACTGCATGGGGCCCTCGTGCTCGTAGGTATTGACCTTCTCCGCATTGCGCGGCTGGTTGACCGGCAAGTGCTTGTAGTTCGGCCCGATGCGGTAGCGCTGCTGATCCGCGTAGGCAAAGACGCGGGCCTGGAGCATCTTGTCCGGGGACAGGCCAACGCCCGGCACGATATTGGAGGGATCCAGCGCAACCTGCTCGATCTGGGCAAAGAAGTTGCGCGGGTTGCGGTTGAGCTCAAAGTAGCCCACATCGTGCAGCGGGTAGTCCTTCTTCGACCAAACCTTGGTCAGATCGAAGGGGTTGAAGCGGTAATCTTCAGCCTCCGCAAGCGGCATGATCTGTACCTTGACATCCCAGATGGGGTAGTTGCCCTCTTCGATGGCGTTATAAAGATCCTCGCGGTGGCTATCCGGGTTCTGGCCAGCTTCCACGGTTGCCTCTTCATCGGTGAAGTTCTCTACGCCCTGGCGGGAGATGAAGTGGTACTTCACCCAGAATGCCTCGCCGTCTTCGTTGACCCACTGGAAGGTGTGGGAACCGTAGCCATTTTGGTGGCGGGTGGTCTTCGGGGTGCCGCGGTCACCCATCAGGTAGGTCACCTGGTGGGCGGATTCCGGGTTGCGGGTCCAGAAATCCCACTGCATATCGGCATCGCGCAGGCCATTGGAGCCCAGGCGCTTTTGAGAGTGGATGAAGTCCGGGAACTTCATGCCATCGCGCAGGAAGAATACCGGGGTGTTATTGCCCACGATGTCGAAGTTGCCGTCTTCGGTGTAGAAGCGGAGGGCAAAGCCGTGCACGTCGCGCCAGGTATCCGGGGAGCCCTGCTCGCCGGCGACGGTGGAAAAACGGCCCATCATCGGGGTGACGGTGCCCTTCTGGAAAACCTTTGCCTTGGTGTAGGCGGACACGTCTTCGGTGATGTGCAGCTCACCGTAAGCACCGTGACCCTTGGCGTGCGGGGTACGCTCGGGCACGCGCTCACGGTTGAAGTGGGCGAGCTTTTCAATGAGATGAATATCGTTGAGCGCGACCGGACCCTGGGGACCGGCGGTCACGGACGTGTTCTCGGAAGGCACGGGCTGGCCGGACGGGCGGGTAGTATTGCCCTTACCTGCGGGACGTTGTCCCTTGTTCAGGATGTCATCAGCGGTGGAATCAGTCATGGTAAGTCTTTGCCTCCTGGCAATCAGTTGATAATTTGGGGTCAATTATCAATCACGGACAACCCATAGCTTACTACGTATAACGGCACTGCGCTACCTTTTCCGCACATTTGCCGCTTGCCGATGCCCCAGTCACCGCAACCTTGGATAAGAAATGCAGGAGCTACTGGTAGATTCATTCAGGTGACACACCACTCCGCAGCAGACGACGCCCGCGTCACCGAGCTCGCCCTCCGGGCTGGGCGCGGCGACCGAGCAGCGCTTACGGAGTTCATCAAGGCCACCCAGGATGATGTCTGGCGCCTCCTCGCCCACCTGGGCGGCCCCGAAATCGCCGACGATCTCACCCAAGAGACCTACCTGCGCGTCATCGGCGCCTTGCCGCGCTTTGCCGCCCGCTCTTCCGCACGCACGTGGTTGCTCTCGCTGGCCCGGCGCGTCTGGGTGGATAATATCCGCCACGACATGGCCCGACCCCGCAAATCCGCCACGCAATACGAGGACGCCATGGGCTCCGCCGCGGAAAACTCCGGTTCCTGGAGCGATTGGATCGATGCCCGTGCGCTTATCGATGCCCTGCCCGCCGACCGCCGCGAAGCCCTTATCCTCACCCAGGTGCTGGGCTATACCTATGAGGAAGCGGCCAAGATCGCCGGGGTGCGCGTTGGCACCATCCGCTCCCGCGTGGCGCGCGCCCGCAAGGACCTCATCGAGGGCGCAAATTAATACCCCCGAATGTTCGAGCGCTTGGACACATACTTTCGCCGCAATACTTATCAAAGTGCAGGTACTTAGGGCAGCGCAGCGGGCGCATGCGGCCTGAGGTCGGGGTAGAAAAATACTAAAGTGACACGATTTCAGCTGTGAAGTCACGGGTGAAATGTGATTCTATTAGATACACACACGTGATAAATCGACCGTCGATCCGGGCCCGCGCGTTCCCAAAGTCGGGCCCGGCGAGTGTGAGTAAGAGAGTTTCTCCCCTCATGATTAAACGCGCAATCGGAATCTCCATGGCGTTTATTGGCATCGTTGTGGGCGCAGGCTTTGCTTCGGGCCAAGAAGCCATGCAGTACTTCGTAGCTTTCGGTGAATGGGGCCTGTGGGGCATCGCCCTCGCCGCCGCCCTCATGATGGTCACCGGCGTGTCCATCCTGCAGCTGGGCTCCTATTTCCAAGCGGTGGAACACACCGCTGTTTATAACAAGATCGCTTCGCCAATCACCGCCAAGATCTTGGACTGGTCCACGCTTATTACGCTGTTTTCCATCGGTTTCGTCATGTTCGCCGGTGGTGGCTCCAATATCAACCAGCAATTCCCCAGCATCCCCGTGTGGGTCGGCGGCACCGTCATGCTGATCCTCGTGCTGCTGGTGGGCCTTATGGATGTGGACCGCGTTACCCGCGTCATCGGTACCATCACCCCATTCATCATCTTCTTCGTGGTGCTGGCCACCGGCTATACCATCCTCACGGCCGATGTTGACTTTGCGTCCCTGAATACCTGGGCCATCGATAACGTCAATACCTCGCTGCCTAACTGGTGGCTTTCCGCCCTGAACTACACCGGCCTGAACGTTATGACGGCCGTGTCCATGTCCATCGTCATCGGCGGTAACTTCCTGGATAACCGCGCCGTGGGCATCGGCGGCCTCATCGGTGGTTTCCTCTACCTCATCCTGCTGGCCCTGCTCGTCTTCGCCCTCTTCTTCGAGGCCAAGGACGTCAACGGCGAGGACATGCCGGTGCTGAAGCTGATTACCGGCATCCACCCGGTTCTCGGTATCTTGATGACCTTCGTCATCTACGGCATGGTCTTTAACACGGCCATCGGTATGTTCTACGCCCTGGGCAAGCGCCTGACCCGCAATAACCCGAAGCGCTTCTACCCCGTCTATGCCGCATCCTGCATCATCGGCTTCATCCTGTCCTTCATCGGCTTCCAGTCCCTAGTCAGCAACGTCTACCCCATCCTGGGTTACCTTGGCCTGCTGATGATTGTCGTGATGGTTTATAACCGCATTAAGAACCGCGGCATGCTTGCCGATGAATCCGATCGCCGCATGCGCGCCCACGATCTCGTCGCCCGCAAGCTGGACCCGCGCGAGCGCTTTACCAAGAAGAACGAGCGCGAGCTGCGCATGCTAGCCGCAGCCTCCAATATGCACACGCAAGAATTCATCGATCACCTCGCCGAGGATATCCACGAGGAACTCGAAGAGGACGATGAACTCGACTACGACCGTTCGGAGCCCGCGCCTTCTGTCACCTACGTCCAGCACACGAAGCCGGAAGTACCTTCCGTCGATAGCGACCTGGACTTTGGCAAGAAAGACGAAGACTAAGGCTTAAGCCTTAGTGAAGCCAAACGCAATTCGGCTCCTCACTTCCTACTACAGGAAGGAGGAGCCGAATTTTTATGCGCCGGCGCGGTGGTGCCTTGCGGCTATACCAACAGTTCTGCGATCTGAATGGTATTGAGCGCAGCGCCCTTGCGCAGGTTATCGCCGGAGACGACGAGCACAAGGCCCTTATTGTCATCTACCGTCTGATCCTGGCGGATGCGCCCAACCAAGGAATCGTCCTTGCCGGCGGCGGCGAGGGGGGTGGGGACAGCGGCAAGCGTCACGCCTGGGGCATCGCTCAGAAGCTCGGTGGCCTGCTCCGGGGTGATGGGCTTGTCGAACTCCGCGTGGATGGTCAGGGTGTGGCCGGTGAAGACGGGGATGCGCACGCAGGTGCCGGCAACCTTGAGGTCCGGTAGGCCGAGAATCTTGCGGGATTCGTTGCGCAGCTTCTGCTCTTCGTTGGTCTCGTTGCTGCCGTCATCGACGAGGTTGCCGGCAAAGGGCAGCGCGTTATAGGCGATGGGCGCGACGAAGGGCCCCAGGTCCTCATCATCGAGCGCAGAACCATCGTGGACCAGATCCACGTTGTGATCGCCCAGGCTGTAGACCTGCGCGGCCAGTGTCTGCACGCCGGCCAGGCCGGAGCCGGATACCGCCTGGTAGGACGATACGTGCAGCTTGTTAAGCCCAGCGGCATCGTGCAGCACCTTCAGCACCGGCATGGCGGCCATGGTGGTGCAGTTCGGGTTGGCGATGATGCCCTTCGGCGGGTTCTTCGCCTCCTCGGGGTTTACCTCCGATACCACGAGCGGAACCTCCGGGTCCTTGCGGTAGGCCGAAGAATTATCCACCACGGTAGCGCCCGCGGCGGCGAAGACCGGGGCCCACTTCTCAGAGGTGGAACCGCCTGCGGAAAATACCGCGATATCGACATCGGCCACGGATTCTTCGGTGACCTCGGCCAAGTCCTCTACTTCGATCTGCTCGCCGCGGAATTCCAGCTCGGTGCCGGCGGAGCGGGCGGAGGCGAAAAAGCGCACCTTATCCGCCGGGAAATTGCGTTCTTCCAAAATGGAGCGCATCACGCGGCCGACCTGGCCGGTGGCGCCGACGACTGCAACGGTAGTCATTGTCTTCCTCTTTATTTGTTCTGGTTTAGCGTCCGGTTCCAGCATAGACGGTGGCTTCTTCCTCGCCGCCGAGCTGGAACTTATCGTGCAGGGCGCGCGCCGCCTTCTCTAGGTCCGCCTCGCGCGTCAGCATGGAGATGCGGATTTCGGAGGTGGAGATAAGCTCCATATTCACTCCCACATCGCGCAGGGCCTCGGTGAAGTCCGCCGTCACGCCTGGGTGAGACTTCATGCCGGCGCCGACGAGGGAGACCTTGCCCACCTGGTCATCGTAAAGCACATTGGACCAGCCACCCTCAGACTGCAGCTTGCTCAATAGCTCCATCGCGCGGGGACCATCGGCACGCGGGCAGGTGAAGGTGATGTCGGTGGTGCCATCCTCCAAGGAGGAGACGTTTTGCAGCACCATATCGATATTGATCTCTGCATCGGCGATGACGCGGAAAAGCTTCGCGGCCTCGCCCGGGCGATCTGGGATGCCCAGCACGGTTACCTTCGCCTCGGATTTATCAGTTGCTACACCAGTAAGTACTGCTTCTTCCACGGGGATATCCTCCATCGAGCCGGTCACCAACGTGCCGGGGTCATTTGAATAAGACGAGCGAACTCGCAACGGAACATTGAAAGCGCGGGCGTATTCCACGCTGCGCAGGACCAGAATCTTGGATCCTACGGCGGCCATTTCCAGCATCTCTTCAAAAGAGAGCTTTTCTAGCTTTTGCGCATCCGGAACGATGCGCGGATCGGCGGTATAGACGCCATCGACATCGGAGTAAATCTCACACACATCCGCCTTCAGCGCCGCCGCCAAGGCGACCGCGGTGGTATCGGACCCGCCGCGACCCAGGGTGGTCACATCGCGCGAGTCCTTATTCACGCCCTGGAAGCCGGCGACGATGCAGATCTGCCCATCCTCTAGGGCCTCGGTCAGGCGGCCGGGGGTGACGTCAACGATGCGCGCATTGCCGTGGCGCTCGGTCGTCAGCACGCCCGCCTGGGAGCCGGTAAAAGACTGGGCCTTCGCGCCCAGGGATTCCACCGCCATGGCCACTAGCGCATTAGAGATGCGCTCGCCCGCGGTAAGGAGCATATCCATTTCGCGCTGCGGGGGAACGGGATTGACTTGCGCTGCAAGGTCAAGAAGCTCATCGGTGGTATCCCCCATTGCGGAACACACCACGACGACATCATTGCCCTGCTTTTTAGTGGCCACAATCCGCTCCGCTACCGCGCGGATGCGATCTGCGGATTCGAGGGAGGAGCCGCCGTATTTTTGAACGATCAGGGCCACGGTGTGGTTGCCACCTTTCGTTTTAAAAGGCACTCCTGGGCGCAGGCGCGCCACAGAAATACCTGTCGGACACTAGTCAAATTCCTATGCTACCCCGCAAGGCGCTACACCTCATCATAATTCCGAAACAATACTTTTATTTTATTCACACCCACCCCCGTGCACGCGCGAGGCGGCGGGGCGGGGGCGGCATCGCCAAGCAAAATGCATCTCCGGGACTTTTTTACTAGCGTTGAGCGGGTGTTAAGCAACTTCCTGGCCGCATTCTTCGCGCTCGCCTCCGCGCTTACGGTTGCTTGGGGCACGGTGGTTCGCCACCGCATCGCCCTTGAAGCAGACGATTCAGTCATGCGCTCCGCTATGACCAATCCACTGTGGTGGGTCGGCACCGGCGCGGCCATCCTTGCCTATGGCCTCCAGGTCGTTGCCCTGGGCTTTGGTACTTTGCTGGTGGTCCAGCCCATTTTGGTGCTCTCGCTCATGTTTACCCTGCCGCTTTCGGCCTGGTATGCCAAGCGCCCCATGCCCGTGCACGAGACCTTCTGGTCCATTGCGCTCACGATTGCGGTCGGCGTGATGGTGGTCTACGGCCGCCCCGTTGCCGGTAACCCCCGGCCCGAGTGGAGCCAGTGGTGGCCCGCCCTGCTATTGGGCCTGGCCACCTTGGTCGCGTTGGGCGTTGCCGGCCATAAATTCCGCGAGCAGCGCCCGCTCGCCCTGGGCACCGCCTGCGGCGTCATCTACGGCTTCGTCGCCCTGCTATCCAAGGCCGTGGTCGATATCTTCACCCACGAGGGCCTGAGCGTCCTGGTGGGCAGCTGGCAGTTCTACGGCCTCATCGGCCTCGCCCTGACCGGCACCGTGGTGCAGCAGTACTCCTTCAACGCCGGCCCGCTGGCGCAGTCGCTGCCGGCCATGACCATCTTCGAGCCCATCGTCGCCTTCGGCTTGGGCTACATGGTCTTGGGCGAGAAATTCCTCATCGATTCCACCGCTGGCTGGCTGGTCATGATAGCCGCGCTCGGCGTCATGATTGCCGCGACCATCATTTTGTCCCGCAATCCTGTCAGCCAGCGCAGCTAGATGGCCCACTCGAATACGGCCAGCATATAGGCCGAAAACCAGGCCCCGAAGAGCACCCAGGCGCCCACGCTTGCCGATGCCCCCTTCTTGCCCACCCACGGCAGCAAGACCACCGCTGCGGGCAGTAAGAGGCGGGGGCGGGAGTGCATAATGCCATCGGAAAGCAGCACATTTGCCATCAGCACCGCGGCAAACAGCCAGGCAGGAAGCGGCAGGCGCCCCCAAGCCAGCAGCAGGCAGATGGGGGCGGCGATGATCACCGCGGCGCTGAGCAGATACCCGCCGTTCGTGGCGCTAGACAGCGTCTCCGCCACCCAGGTCACCGTCGCCCGGCCGCCGTCGAAACCGGAATTCCAGTGCTTTTCCTGCAGGCCAAAGTACCCACCGGCGCCGGATAAATGGCGATTCGCCCACCAGATATAGCCGGCTAAGGGCAGCGCCGATACCGCCACGCTCAGCCAAGCCCACCAAGTGCGCCGCGCCTTGAAGAGCACCATGAGCGCGAAGACCACGATGAGATCCACCGCGGTCAGGCGGACGAAGGAGGCAAGGAAAATGAGCACCCCAGCCGCGATCCAGCGCTTATCATGCAACATCACCACGGCCCAGATCGCGAGCGCGCCGAAGAGCGCCTCCGTATAGGGCATGACAAAAACGATGCTCATAGGCGCGCTGGTGACCACCGTCGCGCCGAGCACCTGGCCGCGCGTGCCCAGCCCCATCTGCCTAGCCAGCGCCATAACGCCCGCCGCCAAGGCGATGGTGAAAAAGAGGTTGAGGACCATTGCCGTGCCCGCAATATCCGCGCCCAGCAGGTTACTGACCGCCCGCACCGCCAGTGGGAAGCCGGGAAAGAACGCGAGGGCGGTTTCCCCGCCATAGCCCGCGCGGGCGATGTCGACATAGTAGTGGGCGTCCCATTTATTCAGCAGCCCCCAGAGGGAATCGCCCTGCGCCGCGGCCAGCGCCGCGAGCACGCTGAGGCGAATCGCCGTTCCCGCAACCGCCACCAGTGCAGCATAAAACCAGCAGCGCAGCGCGGGCGCGGCTGCGGGGCGGCGGGTGGTAGGAACAGTAGGCACATCAGCATGGTACGCCACGCGCCCGGGTGTCCCGCTGAATGAAATATGTTGCCACACCGTGAGATCCTCTGTAGTGTGACCGGTATGACATTGCGGAACGACCTACTCCTTATCTGCCGCGGCGGGATTTCGGCCTGAACCTACGGCCAGCGCCCCGTCGCGGAGTCTGGCAATCCTTAGCCCAGCTGGCCGTCGCACTTCCCGACACCAAACATATTAAGGACACCGCACCCCATGTCTCCCAACGATTCCTTCATTAGCGCACCCCGCGAAATCACCACCCCTGCAGGCCCTCCCCGCGAGGGACAGCCCGCTTGGAATAAACAGCGCGGCTCCTCCATGCCCTTCGACCGCTACCAGCCCTTCGCAGTAGAGGTCGAGGACATCGACCTGCCGGACCGCACCTGGCCGGGCAAGAAGATCACCCACGCCCCGCAGTGGTGCGCCGTAGACCTGCGCGATGGCAACCAGGCGCTGATCGACCCCATGAGCCCCGAGCGCAAGCACCGCATGTTCGACCTGCTGGTGCAGATGGGCTACAAGGAAATCGAGGTGGGCTTCCCTTCCGCCTCCCAGACGGACTTCAACTTCGTCCGCGAAATCATCGAGGGTGATAAGATTCCAGAAGACGTCACCATCCAGGTCCTCGTCCAGGCCCGCGAGCACCTGATCCGCCGCACCTTCGAGGCCTGCGCCGGCGCAAAAAACGTCATCGTGCACTTTTATAACTCCACCTCGAAGCTGCAGCGCCGCGTGGTCTTCCGCAAGGACAAACCGGCCATCAAGAAGCTGGCTACCGATGCCGCCGAGCTCATCAAATCCATTGCCGCCGACTACCCCGATACCAACTGGCGCTGGGAATACTCCCCCGAGTCCTTCACCGGCACCGAGCTGGATTTCGCCCGCGAGGTCTGCGATGACGTGGTCGCCATCATGGATCCCAGCCCCGAGAACCCGATGATCATCAACCTGCCGTCCACGGTGGAGATGATTTCGCCGAATGTCTACGCCGATTCCATCGAGTGGATGGACCGCAACCTGGCCCGGCGCGATTCCATCTTGATTTCGCTGCACCCCCACAATGACCGCGGCGAGGGCGTTGCCGCAGCCGAGCTGGGCTATATGGCCGGCGCCGACCGCATCGAGGGCTGCCTGTTTGGCAATGGCGAGCGCACCGGCAACGTGGACCTAGTGACCTTGGGTCTGAACATGCTCACCCAGGGCGTTGACCCCCAGATCGACTTCACCGATCTGCCCAAGATCCGCGAAACCGTGGAGTACTGCAACCAGCTGCGCGTTCCGGAGCGCCACCCCTACGGCGGCGAACTGGTCTTTACCGCGTTCTCCGGCTCGCACCAGGACGCGATTAATAAGGGCTTGGACGCGCTGGCTGCAACGGTGCGCCCAGAGGCCAATTCCACCGACGTCAGCTGGGAAGAGCTGCGCGATGCCATCTGGGAGGTGCCTTACCTGCCCATCGACCCGAAGGACGTGGGCCGCGATTACCAGGCCGTTATCCGCGTCAATTCCCAGTCCGGCAAGGGCGGCGTTGCCTACATCATGAAGACCGACCACGGCATCAATATGCCCCGCGCCATGCAGGCAGAATTCTCCACCGTCGTGCAGGAAATCACCGATACCGAAGGCGGCGAGGTCAATTCCAAGAATATGTGGGACATCTTCGCCACCGAATTCCTGGACCGCACCACCCCGCTGCAGCTGGAATCGTTCGAAATCGACAATATTTCCGCCGAAGATACCGATGCCACCGTCACCGCCACCGTGACCTACAACGGCAAGGAATCCGAGGTCACCGGCACCGGCAATGGTCCCATCGCCGCCTACGCCAATGCGCTGGAGTCCTTGGGCATCGATTTCGATGTCATCGACTACTCCCAGCAATCGCGCTCGGCCGGCGATGATGCCGAGGCCGCCTGCTACATTGCCGCCGACGTCAACCAGAACAAGGTCTGGGGCGCGGGCATCGCCGCTTCCACGACCCGCGCCTCCATCAACGCGATTACCTCCGCAGTAAACCGCGCGTTGGCATAACGCGGGCGCGGCCGGGCATGGTAGAAGATCGACTATGCCTTCTTCTACCTACCTCATCCCCCACCGCGGCCTCGGCGCGGTGCAGACCTTGCCCATTCACGGCGCATCGGTGAAGGGCACGGAGGAATTTACCGTCACCCTGGCTCCCAGCCAGGAGGGCGGTTTAAGCGTGGAAGCACAGGGCCAGATCGGCACCATCAGCGCCGCGGACCGCGCGGAATACCCTGAGATCGACCTGCTTTTCCGCGCCGGTCTCACCCCGGCCGCCACGGCCCAGCCGCATGCCGATGGCCACGTCACCCTCCTGCTTCCCCGCCCCGGGCTCTGCCTGCCGGCGAATAATCCGCCCGGCGGGCCCTATACGATGCTGGGCTACGCCCCGCCCATCGATATCACCGATCTCCCCGCGGATCTCGATATCCCTGCCCAAGCCCGGATGCACGTGCTGGTCAACCTGGTGCCTTCTACCGACGCCGTCGATGTCTTCTTCGGCCCCACATTCCTCACCACCCTATCCCCGGGCCCCTCGCTGCCCCCGCTTGCCGATGCCCCCATCCTCGCCCACGCCTACCATGCCCCGCGCGGCAACGATCGCGTGCTGAGTATCTACGCCGGCGATCCGCGGCCCGCTTCCAACGAGGATTCCGTGGCCGTTGCCACCCCGACCACGCAGGCGGCGACCGAGACCTTCGAAACCAGCAGCTTTCGCGCCGTAACGGCTACCCCGGAACCCACGCGCCACACTGGGTGGTGGGTCACGGCCATAGCCGTGGTCGCCGTCGTGGCGCTGGTGACCGTACTCATCGTCGCGGTTTAGTTTCCACTAAACCGGATTAGGCACCGAAAAGGCACGGCGCGCCCTGTCCCGCCACAGGAATTCCGGGATACTAGACTAAGGTTGATGAATAACACACCTGGCCCCTCCCCACGGTCGCCGCAGGCTCCCTCGCCGGCGACTATGGCGTCCCAGCATGCGGCTAGGACCCACGCCCAGGCGTCCCCTCACTCCGCAGCCGACTCCGCCAATCCTGACGCCGACCCCGCGCAGCCGGGCCCGCGCCGGTCTCGGCCGCGCCGCGCCGTCCGCCCCTCCGGCGGGCCGGCGAAGCCGAAAACCCCGGCCGATACAGCTGCTTCGGCCGCTCCAAGCCCCACAGCATCCGAGGCCTCCGCATCCAGCGCGGACAGCGCGCCGCAAAAGCAGCCGGACAAAACCGAGACCGTCACCAAGCACCCCTACGTGGCCCTCACGCTGCAGACCACGGGCATCCACCCCTCGACCGGGCGCATCGTCACCATCGATGCGGTGGCCTTTGATAATGCCGGCGATATTGGCCAGCGCTTCCACGCCGTGCTCAAGCCGGATATCGACGCCGGCCCGCACCACCTCCACGGGCTGACCGTCGCGGATATCGAGCAGGCACCGGCCTTTAGCAGAGTCCTCAAGTCGCTGGATAAGCTTATCGATGGCCGCACCCTCGTCGTCCACGATATCCCCTATACCTGGGGCTTTATCGTCGCCGAGGCCCGCCGCGCGATGATGACCGCCGCCCGCCAAAACCGCGCGCGCAACCGCGGGCGCAATAAGGGCAAGCGGCGCCGCCAGAAGGTGGGCCACATGCCCGCGCCCGTGCGCATCATCGATACCTTGGCCACCTCGTATGCGCAGGGGGTGCGGTCGAATGATGTGCGGCTGAGGGGCGTCGCTAAGCAGAATGGCCTGGATGCCGATCCAAAGGCAACAGTGGAACGCGCCCGCCGCCCGGAGCAGGAGACCTCGCGCGAGGAGACGGAGCTGCTCATCCAGCTCTACCAGCACCAGCAGCGCGGCCCGGTGCGCAGCTATGCCCCGGACGAGGTCCGCGCCGACCGCTTTGGCCTACAGCGCTCGCACGTGCGCGTCGATGCCGCCGAAGCTCCCGTGCAGCACCACAACCCCGGCAAGTACGAGCCCGGCAAGGAACTGCGCCGCGGCATGGAAATCGTCGTGGCCCCCGAAATCCTGGAGGACCCGGATACCATCATCTCCGCCCTCATGCGCGAGGAGCTGAACTATTCGGAAAAGCTCACCCGCGAGGCATCGCTTGTCGTGTGCAACGTCACCACGGATCTCGTGGGCAAGGCCATGCACGCCCAGCGCAAGGGCATCCCGCTGATGTCTGATGCCGCGTTTCTCGATGCCCTCACCCGCATCGAAGACCCCACTACCGCCCAGCCGCCGGCGCGGCGCCAGCCCCCGCAAAAGAGCGGCGGAAATAACCAGAGCAAGAGCCAGAAACGGCGGCGCAGGCGCGGCGGGCGCGGCCGGGGCCGGCGAAATTCTGG
Source organism: Corynebacterium sp. MSK204 (assembly GCF_030229885.1). Classification (NCBI taxonomy): domain Bacteria; kingdom Bacillati; phylum Actinomycetota; class Actinomycetes; order Mycobacteriales; family Corynebacteriaceae; genus Corynebacterium; species Corynebacterium sp. MSK204. Next base: position 68,075 of record NZ_JASPGQ010000009.1, read on the forward strand.
CGGCTCGGCGCCCAAGAACAACGCCTAGGCCACTTCCCCGGCTACCCTAGAGGGCATGAGTTTTTCAGTCCCGGGTGCCTTTAAGAAGTTGCGCACCACCGCCGCGACATCCGCCGCGAATCTGGCCACCACCGCTTCCCGCGCCACCGGCCGGGGCGCCGGCGGAATGATCGGCGGCCTTATCGCCAATGCCATTGATCCCTCCATCATGACCAACCTCGGCGGCGGGCGCCCAGCCGTGCTGGTCACCGGCACCAACGGCAAGTCCACCACCACCCGCATGCTCGCCGCCGCGGTCCGCGCCGAGCACCGCGTCGCCACCAACGACGGCGGCGATAACATGGACGCCGGCATCATCTCCGCGCTCATGGCGGGCAAGGACGCCTCGCACCTGGTCCTCGAGGTCGACGAGCTGCACGTGCCGCACGTTGCCGATAACCTCAACCCGCAGGCGCTCGTCCTGCTCAACCTCACCCGCGATCAGCTCGACCGCGTCGGCGAGATCAACAAGATCGAGCGCGCCCTCCGCGGCGCCGTGGAGGCCCACCCGGACATGCTGGTCATCGCCAATTGCGATGACGTGCTCATGACCTCGGTGGCCTATGACGCCAAGAACGTCATTTGGGTCTCCGCCGGCGCCGGCTGGCTCGGCGATTCCGTCACCTGCCCGCGCACCGGCGGCCACGTCGTGCGCACCGAGGATGACTGGTACGCGGTCAAGCCGCTTGCCGATGGCCGCGAGTTCCGCCGCCCGCAGCCGACGTGGGGCATCGACAAGCATGGCGTTATCACCCCCACCGCGAAGCGCCCGCTCAACCTCGCGCTGCCGGGCCGCGCCAATCGCGGTAACGCGGCACAGGCCATCGCCGCGGCCGTCGAGGGCTTCGGCGTGGACTTGGACCGCGCTATTGCCGCGGCGGAAAGCATCGATGACGTCGCCGGCCGGTATTCCACCATCCACTGGAAGGGCCGCGAGATTCGCCTGCTGTTGGCCAAGAACCCCGCCGGCTGGCAAGAGGCCCTGTCCATGGTGGACCGCAGCGCCGATGGGTTGGTCATCGCCACCAACGGGCAGGTTGCCGATGGCATCGACATGTCCTGGCTCTGGGACGTGAAATTCGAGGGCTTTAACGGGCTCAGCGTCAAGGCCGCCGGCGAGCGCGGCACCGACCTTGCCGTCCGCCTCGTCTACGCGGATATCACCCACGAGCTCATCCCGGACCCCATGGATGCGCTCGCCGCCTGCCCCGAGGGCCGCATCGAGGTCCTTGCCAATTACACCGCCTTCCGCGATCTGAAAAAGGCCCTGTCCAAGGAGGCTAATAATGCTTAATATCGGCCTAGTGCTTCCCGATGTCCTCGGCACCTACGGCGATGACGGCAACGCCCTCGTGCTGCGCCAGCGCGCCCGCATGCGCGGCCTCGACGCCGAGATCCACCCCATCCGGCTGGGCGAGCCGGTGCCCGAAACGCTGGATATTTATACTATCGGCGGCGGCGAAGACACCGCACAGATTCTTGCCGCAGAACACCTCATTGCCGATGGCGGGCTGACCCGCGCCGCCACCGCTGGCCGCCCCATCTTGGCCATTTGCGCCGGCTTGCAGGTCCTCGGCGAATCCTTCCGCGCTTCCGGCCGGGTTATCGATGGCGTCGGGCTTATCGATGCCACCACCGCCGGCATGCAAGACCGCGCCATCGGCGAGGTATCCTCCACCCCTACCGGCGCCGGCGTGACCGCAGACCTCACCGAGCCGCTCACCGGCTTCGAAAACCACTTAGGCGCGACCATCCTCGGCCCATCCGCCCAACCGCTGGGAACCCTCACCCGCGGAAACGGCAACGCCGACCAAGCCGCCACCGCGGATCTCGCCGACGGCTCCAGCCAGCGCACCTACGAAGGCGCCGTGCAGGGCAGCGTCATCGCCACCTATATGCACGGCCCGGCGCTTGCCCGCAACCCGCAGCTCGCGGATCTGCTCCTCGCCCAAGCCATGGGCGTCTCGCTCGCGGATCTCGATCCGCTGGACATTCCCGCGGTCGACCGCCTGCGCACCGAGCGCTTCAACGCCGCCGAGCCGCCGCGCTCCCAGCGCTAAATCTGTGGATAACTTCCCCAATTCGCGGCCTTCACAACCAAAAAGAGCCGAATTGAGCCAAGTTATCCACAGGCTGGCCGCGGTCGCCTTGTAGCTCCCCGGCCCCAACCCTAGGCTGCGGGGCATGACGTTATTGGAGCAGCTGGGGGACATCGCCAAGCGCGGCGTAGACCTGATCGAAGAGGCCTACGCCGCCGCTGACCTGCCCCTGCCTGCGGACCAAGCGCGCGAGCTGCGCCGCACCGCCGAGGCTTTCCTCGCGCCCACAAGCCACTCGCGCTATCAACGCCGCGCCCTTGCCGCCGCGCGCCGCAACCAGCACAGTCTGGCCACGCTCGCGCTCATCGCGCGCCGCTCCCGGCGGGTGAAGAATCCCACCGAGCGCTGGCGCTTCCGCGAAACCCTGTGTGCTACCGCCGGGACCACCGCCGAAGTGTCCCGGGCCGCCACCCGCCTGCTGCGCGAAATCGCCCCGCCGCCCGAGCGCGAAGACGGCGGGCGCCGCATCCTGCACGGCGAGAAAACCACGCTGAGCTTTACCGGCCCCGCCGCCGAAATGGCCGATATCTGGGCCACCGCGAAGGATAATCCCCTCGCCTGGCTCACCGGTTCCCGCGCCGTCGCGCCGGCCAGCGTGACCACCAATGTCATCATCGAGCTGCCGGATTACCTGAAAGTTCTGCGCGGCGAGGGCTCCGAAGTCCGCCTCGCCATGACTAACGGTGCCACCATCACTGGCGCCGACCTCATCCGCCGCACGCTCGCCGGCGCCGGCCTTTTCACCCTCATCCACCCCGAAGAAGGCCCCGTCAATCTCTACCGCGCCCGCCACGCCTCCGCCAAGCAGCGCCGCATGCTCGAGGCCGAAGGCGCGCGCTGCGCGTGGCCCGCTTGCCGACGTCCCGCCGCCGAATGCCAAGCCCACCACATCTTCGAATATGCCCGCGGTGGCCACACCCATCCGGCGAATATGTGCCTCTTGTGTCCATACCACAATTCCATCAACGGCCTTCCGGGGCGCGGGCGGATGGCGCGCATCAACGGGCGCATCGCCTGGCTGCCGCCGCATCCTCGCCACGCGAATCAACCAGCCGCCCCGCCGAATTCAGCGTCACCGCCGCACTCTGCCTCGCCGCCGGAGCCGAATTCGCCTCCCCCAGTCTTCACTGGCCGCGCCCCACGCGGGCCAACCGCCGACGTGCCCTAAACGCCTAAATGGTCAAGCGCCCCGAAAGCGCACGGGACAAGGTCAGCTCGTCCACGAACTCCAAATCGCCTCCGAGCGGCATGCCGGAGGCCAATCTGGTGATCTTTAAATCGGGAAAGTCCCGCAATAACCGCACCAGGTACGCCGCGGTGGCCTCGCCCTCCGTATTTGGATCGGTGGCGAGGATGACTTCGCGGATGGTGGGGGTGTCGTCGTAAAGCGGGACCTCTGGCGTGGAATCCGCCAACTCCCTATCCGGTAGCACCCCGCCGAGGCGCTGGAGGAGCGTGGAAATATTCAAATCCTTCGGCCCAACATTGGCCAGCGGATCCAGCGCACCGCCGAGCACGTGGTAGCGGCCCTCGTACTCACCCGTGCGCTCGATAACCTGGATGTCCTTCGGCTCCTCCACGACGCAAATGGTGGAGGCGTCGCGCTGCGAATTGATGCAAATCCGGCAGACGTCCTCGCGCGAAATATTGCAACAAATGCGGCAAAAAGTAACGCCGTCCCGCACCCCGCCTAAGGCATTTTGCAGGCGCTCAATATCCTCCGGTTCCATGTGCAACACATGAAACGCGATACGCTGCGCCGACTTCGGGCCGATGCCCGGCAGGCGCGAAAACTCATCAATGAGGTCCTGCAGAGGTCCTTCAAACACCACAACTCCCAAAATTACGTCAAGGCCGCGGCCCCACTATCGGGACAACGGCCTTTTTAGAATATCGCGCAGCTAGAAATTGCCGCCGAACATGTCATCCATCGACGGTCCACCCTGGCCGCCCATGCCCTGCGAGAGGGGACCAATCTTTTCCTGTGCCAGCTTGCCCGCAGCGGCGTGGGCATCCTTAAACGCGCCCATGACCAGGTCTTGCAGCGTGTCGATGTCCTCAGGATCAACCACAGACTTATCAATCTGCAGGTCTACTAGCTCGGCGCCGCCGGTCATGGTCACCTTAACCAGGCCATTGCCCGCGCTGCCCTCAACGTTGGTAGCCAGGATCTCTTCCTGCGCCTTCTGCAGCTCGGCCTGCACCTGCGCGGCCTGCGCGATGAGGTCGTTCATGTCATTGGGTTGTGGGGTGGAATCTTGTTCAGCCATAGCTTTCGTCCTTTCTCAATAGCTTTGCTACCGCCCGAGTCTACCGTGCCACAGTCCTATACACGGCGTGCGCCTAGTTCCTTTTCCACGAGCTCTATCGCAATCTCGGTGGCGCTGCGATGGTCCATTTCGCCTGCGGACTGCGCGGCTTCGACCATGTCGCGTTCTTCGTCATCGCGCGTATAGGCCGGTTCCGGCGGCGGCTCGTCCGCGGGGCCCTCCGGCTCGGGCGGCAGCGGCACCCCGTTGCTAAATTGCGGCGTGCGCGCGAATTCTTCATCGCGTTGCTTCGCCACCTCGCTTGCCTTGGCAATGCGCGAGCGCCACCCGGGCTTACTCTCCGCCTCCTTGTCGTCGCTCGGCTCCCGCTCGGGCGCGTTGGGGTTCCATTCGGGTTTGGCCTGCGGAGCCCGCGGCGCATCGAACCCGGCGCTCTTAGGATCCGTGCCCACCACGCAGTTGACCTGAATATCGCGCTGGAATTCCTCCCGCAGCACGTCCACAATGACGGAATTATTCGCCGGCGCATTGATGCGTTCTGCCAGCGCACCGGTGGTATGCCCCAGCGTCAGCGTATTATCGCGGAATCCGAGCACGCGGGCTTCGGCAAGCATGATTTCGGCGACCTTATTACGCTTGCCGACGCTCCCCCTCAGCTCCACCCATTTCCTCTTCACCGCATCCACGAAGTCATCACCGCTTACCGATGCCCCCTGCGCAGGCGCCGCCGGCACCGGCTTCTCCAGCGGTTCCGCCTGGCCGTTGCCGCGGGCTGGCGCATTCTGTGGAATCTGCCGCTCCTGGCCCCATGGATCCGCGCCATCGTCAGTTTCTACGTCGCCGCCTGCCGCGGTAGCCGAAGCATCCTTTTCAGGCACATCGCTAGACTGCGAATCCGTGGACTGCTGCTCAGGCTGCCCAGCCTGTTGCTGCTGCCCCGACTGCGCATATTCCGCGCTCGGTTGCGCAGGCTGCGACGCAGATCGCTCCTGATTCTCAGCTGCTGCCGGCCCCGTTTGTGCCGGCTGTGCCGACTGCGCTGAACCCTCATGCTCGCCACGCGATTGCTGCGCAGTTGTCTCCGGTTGCTCAGGCCGAGACAATGGTGATGTCGATTGCGTCCCCTGTGCCTCGGTGCCCGCGGCCGCTTGATTCCGTTGTTGTCCAGGCGCCTCTGATGCAGTAGGGCCCGTGGCGGCCTGGTTTTGCTGGGCCTGGGACTTTGCGCGGCGCCGCGCGATGATGGCGGCCGCTGCCGACTGCGGGTCTTGGGCACCCGAAAAGGCTGGCCCGTTTCCCGCAGAGGGTGCCGCCTGCCCCGATTGTCCTGGCTGCCCTGCCTGCGCTGCCTGCGCCAGTTGTGCCCCTTGGCCGGCCTGGTTGTGCTGGCCAGACTGTGCGGATTGCGGTGCGCCGCTGGGTTGGGTGGCCTGAGGCAACTGCCCCGGCTGGCTCACGGCGCCGACAGCTGCACCCGGCGCCGCGCCGGCCGAGGTACCGATGAGCAGGTGCGCGCACATGATTTCGAGCAGCAGGCGCGGCGAGGTGGCCCCGGTCAGATCGCTGATGCGGTCATTGACGGTGGAGGCAAGGTAGGTCAGCTGCGGTCCGGAAAAGCGCTGCGCTTGGGCGGTGAGCACCTCGGCGCGGTCGGTAGGCGCGGAGACCAAGCCGGCATCGATGGCGCCCGGCACGGCCTGCAGGATCATCAGGTCGCGCAAGCGGTCGAGCAGATCCACGGCAAAGCGGCGCGGGTCGTGGCCAGCCTCGATGACGTTGTCGATCTGCGCGAAGAGGCCGGCCTTGTCGTTCTCGGCGAGGGTGGCGATGGTGTCATCGAGAAGCGTGACATCCGTAACCCCCAGCAGCGGGCGCGCAAGGTTATAGGTCAGGCCATCGGGACCCGCACCGGCCAAAAGCTGGTCCAGTAGCGACAAGGTATCGCGCGGGGAACCGCCGCCGGCCTCGATGACCATGGGATAGACGGAGTCTTCAACCTGCACGCCCTCAGAGGCGACGGTCCTTTGCAGCAGCCCCTTCATCGCGGGCGGGGTAAGCAGGCGGAAGGGATAGTGGTGCGTCCGGGAGCGAATGGTGCCGATGATCTTTTCCGGCTCCGTCGTCGCAAAGATGAAAATCACGTGCTCCGGCGGCTCCTCAACCACCTTGAGCAACGCATTGGCACCGGACGGGGAAATCATATGCGCCTCATCGATGATGAAGATGCGATAGCGCGATTCCGCCGGCGCATAGTAGGCGCGGTCGCGCAGCTCGCGCATGTCCTCCACGCCATTGTGCGAGGCGGCGTCGAGCTCCGTCACGTCCAGGTTGCCCGGGCCGCCGGGCGCGAGCGACACGCACGAATCGCACTTGCCGCACGGCGTCGAGGTGGGCCCGTGCTCGCAGTTGAGCGAGCGGGCCATAATCCGCGCCGAAGACGTCTTACCGCAGCCGCGCGGGCCGGAAAAGAGGTAGGCGTGGTTGATGCGCCCCGCGTCGAGGGCGGCAGATAGCGGCGTGGTGACCTGCTCTTGCCCCACGACCTCGGCAAACGTTGCTGGACGGTATTTCCGGTATAAAGCCACGGTTAGCCAGTTTACCGGCTAACCCTCGCGCGACCAGTCCAGCAGGTCAATGCCCTGCTCGGCCACAGCTTCCTGCAGCTTGCCGACGCCCTCTTCCACCCCAAACGCATATTCCGCATCCGTCAGCATGACCAGCTGCAGCACGAGCGTCAGGCGGTCATCCTCGCGGTACTGCGGTGTCTGCCCGCCCCAGAGGTACGGGGCAATAAGCAGCCCGTGGTGCACGGTCGGCTCGCCGGGCAGATCAAGAAGCGATGGCAGCAAGACGCCGGGTTGCGCGGGCAAGAGGCCGCCCGCCTTCTCGAGCTTCGCGGCGGCGGCCCCCACAGCGGCGGCGACTTCGGGCTGGCCCACGCGCGCCACCGTCACCAGTTCGCAGCGCACATCCAGACCTTCGGCATCGCTGCGCAGGCCGGTATCGACGGCGTTGAAGGTGGTGGTGAGGGCGAGGGATTGGGCATCGGCAAGCGTGGCTAAACCCAGCCTGCGCCCGTCGACGTACCGGAACTCCAGCGGGGCCGGGATGACCTCGCTGAGCCACACGGCGGATTCGGCGGCGTTGATTTTAGCCCTCCGCCTTTTCGATGGCCGCCAGGAGCACGCAGGTGGCAACGCCGTCGATGGCTTCCTCGATTTCCTCCTGCGGCGGCAGCGACACCGCAAGTCGGATATTGCGGTCATTCTCATCGCGGCCGTGGGGGTAGGCCGCGCCCGCCTTGGTGAGCACGATGCCGGCGTCCTTGGCCAGCTCCCACACGCGGGTGGCGGTGCCGTCCACGACGTCCATGGAAATGAAGTAACCGCCCTCCGGGTCGGTCCATTCCGCGACGCCGTACTCGCCCAGGCGCTCGTCCAAGATGCGGCGAGCGGCGGCGAACTTCGGCGCCAGCAGCTCGGCGTGGCGGCGCATCAGCTCACGCACGCCGTCCGCGGACCCGAAGAACTCGGCGTGGGCGAACTGGTTGATCTTATTGGGCCCAATGCCGCGGATGCCTGCGTGCTCCAGGTACCAATCGAGGTTCTCCGCCGAGGAGCCGAAGAAGCTCACGCCGGAGCCCGCGAAGGTGACCTTGGAGCTCGAGGACATGGCCCAGAAGCGGTTGGGGTGCCCGCCCTGCTTGGCGATGTCCAGCACTGGCAAGACTTCCGGAAATTCGTCTGTCAGCGTGTGCACGGCATAGGCGTTATCCCACACGATGCGGAAGTCGGGCGCCGCGGTATCCATTTCCGCCAGGCGGCGGGTCTTTTCCTCCGAGATGAGTACGCCGGTGGGGTTGGAGAACATGGGAATGAGCCACATGCCCTTGACCTGTGGGTCCTGGGCGAGCTTAGCGATGGCCTCGACATCCGGGCCGTCGTCTTCCATCGACACCGTCACCAACTCGAATCCGAAGAGCTCCGTGATGGCGAAGTGGCGGTCATAGCCGGGCACGGGGCAGATCCACTTGACGGTTTCTTCCTCGCTCCACGGGCGCGGCGAATCATTGGTGCCAAAGGTATAAGCCCAAGAAATGAGGTCGAACATGATGTTGAGCGAGGAGCTATCGCCGGCCAGCAAGAGCTCTGGGTCAATATTGGTAAGCTCGCCCCACAGCTCGCGCAGCTTCTTGACGCCCTTCAGGTTGCCGTAGTTGCGCAGGTCAGCGCCTTCAGAATCGGTGTAGTTTCCCTCACCCGGCAGCGACAACAGCGCATTGGAGAGATCGAGCTGCGCCTTCGAAGGCTTGCCACGGGTCAAATCCAGCTTGAGGCCCTTTGCTTTCAGGTCTGCGTATTCTTCGCGGACTTTCGCGGCAAGTTCTGCCAAGGCGGACGATTCCAGAGTGAGAAGCGACATTAGTATGTCTTACCTTCCATAGTGTGGTGCGACGTTTAGCCACCAATACTAACGCACCCTGCACAAAAAAGGGACCCCGCGCACCCGTCAGAGCCTCCTGACCCTTGCTGCATTCCTGCCCTGGGGGAGTTCAGAGGATGGACGCCACGCGGAATCCTGCCCTTACTTTAACGCCCGCAACCCGCATTAGCCAAATACGCGTCTCTCGGGGCGAGACGGAAGGCTACGGGGGCATCGGCAAGCGGCGGCAGCACAGCGATCGCCGGCCCCTGCCCCACCGAAACCCAATAATTGCCCAGAAATTACGTCTGACCAGGCGATTGGCATTCTAATTGCTACGGCTGCTAATGTTTCTTCTCGGAGGATTCGACTAGCGGCCTATGTCACACGCCTGGAACGCGTGCGGGGTTCACGCCCCTCGTGGGTTCAAATCCCACATCCTCCGCCACTGCGAATCCCGGCTCGAAAGAGTCGGGATTCTTCGCATATCTGCAGCCCGCTTGTTTAATCCGTGAAAAGCCGTCAAAATAGGGATAGCCTCTTGTCCCCATAAACTATCTCCCTAGGACGCTCCTCATGGACTATGTCTTGGCTCTCGGCGAAAATCCCGATTTCCCTCTGTGGCTTCGCGCGACGCACCTCATCAACTTTGTACTCATCGGCATGCTCCTGCGCTCCGGGCTGGAAATGCTTTCCTCCATGCCGCGGCTATGGTGGCGCAATGACTGCGCCCCAGGCACCGAATGGCTGCGTTTTACCAAGCGCAAGCTGCCGAAGGAAGAGGGCGTATATACCTCTTTGATGGACGAACTTTCGTGGTCGCCGCTGGTGACCCTGCCGGGCCGCGAAAACGTGGGCCTCGGCCGCCACTGGCACGGCCTTTCGGTCATGCTGTGGGTCCTCAATGGCTTGGTGTATGTCGTGCTGCTCTTTGCCACGGGCCTGTGGCAGCGCATCATCCCTACGTCCTGGGATATCTTCCCGGAGGCCTGGGATACCTTCAAGGTCTATATCAGCCTCAGCGCGCCCGGCATCGAGCATTTCACGCCCTACGATGCCCTCCAGCAGCTTGCCTACGCCTTCGTCATCTTCATCGTCGCACCCTTCATGATGGTGACCGGCCTGGGCATGTCGCCGGCCATCCGCGTGCGTTTCCCGTGGTTCGTGAAGATGCTGGGCGGCCACCAGGGCGCGCGCTCGCTGCACTTTATCGGCATGGTCTTGATGTCCGCGTTCATCCTGGTCCACGTGGTCCTGGTCTTCTTCGTGCACCGCGAGTACAACATGGTCCACATCGTCTTCGGCGACGTCTCCACCGAGCGCTATGTACAGGCCTTTACCACCGTCGTCATCACCATCGTGGCGGTCATCATCTTCTGGATTGCCCTGTCCTATTGGACCTTGGCGGACCGCGCCCGGGCGCATAACTTCTTGGTCTCGTTCACCGAAATCGGCCGCAAGCTTTCGCTCAACCACTTCCACCCGCGCAAGCCCAAGGAGACCAAGGACTCTCCACTGCCCATTTCCTCCTTCCACTGGACCAACGGCCTGCCGCCGACGGAGAAGGAGTCCCCGGAGTGGACCGAGTACAAGCGCAATGGCTGGGAGAATTACGCCATTACCGTGGCCGATGACGTCAACGGCACCGAAAAGACCGTCACCCTTGAGGAATTGCGAGAGCTGCCGCAGACGTCCTACATCGCCACCCATACCTGCATGCAGGGGTGGTCGGCGACCTCGAAGTGGGGTGGGCCCAAGCTTGCCGATGTCCTCGAGCTACTCTGCCCCCGCCCCGAAGGCGCCAACTACGTGCTCATCGAGTCCTATGGTCTAGCGCAAAAGATGTACGATAACCGCCCGCGCGAGCCCTTCTACGCGGCCTTCGATATCGAGACCGCCATGGAGGATCAGTCCATTTTGGCAATTTCGCGCAATGACCAGGACATCGATCTGCACTTGGGCGCCCCAGTGCGCGCCCGCGTGGAATCGAACCATGGGTATAAGGCCGTGAAGTGGGTATCGCGGATTGCCTGGATTGGTGATTACGCCGACTACGGCGATGGCCGCGGCGGCACCCGCGAGGATTCCGCGCTCCAGGCCTTCAACGGCCGCATCTAACACCGAAGGATTAGAATCTGTTTCTATGACCGATCAATCTTCTGTCACCGAAACCCGCATCGCCATCGAAGGCATCCGCAATGACAACGACGTGCGCAAGTGCCTGCAAAAACTCTACGGTATCTTTGCCGATACGGGAATGGGCCAAGCCACCTTCGAGATGACCGGGGAGGCCACCGCGGATGTCGTCATCAAGCACTCCGAGTCCGTCACGGTGGACCCAGAGGTCATCGATGCGGCGGTGCGCAAGGCGGGGCCGTACCGCCTCGCCTAGTCGATGCGCGGTGGCTCGTAGCCGTCCTCTTTGAGCCACGCGATATGCGGCGGGGTATTCATACCCCACTCGCTGCGCGCCCAGGCAAAGGTCTGGCGCACCTCGGCCTCGGAATAACCGCCGTCGCGCAGGTACTGCCGGAAACCGTTCGGCCCGGAATCCTTGATCCAGAGCCAGACGTAGTCGTCGAGGGAGTCATCGGCAAGCAAGCTTTCTAAGCCCGCCGGAACGAACTCACGCTCGGCGCGCACGCGGTCCGCCAAGTCCTCGTCGAGGAAATCGTAGAGGTAATCCATCGCGTCCTCGAGCTCGGCATAGTGTCGTGGGTCCATGAGCTAAATCTCCCGGTGATTGGTGCCGATGACCATGCGGTCGATCTCTTCCAGTATCTCATCCACGATGGCCGGACTGAAGGCCTTATCCTTGCGCAGGGCTAGGAGCTCGCTCTGCGCGGCGTTGAGCGCGGTGCGCCGGGCCTCCAGCGCGACGCGGCGGGCCTCCTCAGCGCGCTGCTTGCGCTCGTCGTTGTTCTCGGCGGGGTTTTCACCATCGCCCAAGCGGTCCTCGAACCACTGGATGACGTTGGCGGAAATTTCCGGATCGACCGTTTCGGCCTCGCCGGTGGCATCGTCCTCGGGGCGGAATCGCGATAGCGCATCGATGCTGGCGGCGCGCGCCCGCGAAACCACCGCGGCTCGCATCTTATCGTTGGCGGCCTGCGAAGCCTCCGTGAGATCGAGCTGCCTCATCAGCCACGGCAGCAGCAGGCCGGGCAGCACCATGGTGACCAGCAAGACGGTCAGGGCGATAACGGCCAGCTCGTGGTGGAAGGCGAAGACGCCGGTGGGGATGGACAGCACCAGCGCCAGCGTCACCAGGCCGCGCATGCCGGACCAAGTCATCAGCAGCACCTCCTGCATCCGCAGCGGGGCAACGTGCGGGCGCCCGCGCGAGACGTTGAGGCGGTAGTAGAAGAACATCCACACAAAACGCACCACGAAGGCCACGAGCGATAGGATCACGCCGACCATAACGGAGTGCCACAAATCCGAGCCCACCTCCGCGATGGCGGTATTAACCGTCAGCCCGATAAGGCCGAAGGCGACACCGGTAAACAGCAGCTCCATGGTCTCCCAGAAAGACTGGCCGGAAAGCCGGTCCTCGGCCTGGATATCGGCGCGCGAGTTGAGCTCGACGGCGGCGATGACCACGGCGATAACGCCAGAGGCCTCCAGCTCCTCAGCCACGAGGAAGGTGGCGAAGGGAACCACCCAGGTCAGGGCGTTGCGCGCTACCACATCGTGGACGTGGGTAATAAACAGCGCCGTCAGCCGCCCGATGAGCCAGCCAATGGCAAGCGCGACGACGGAAGAATAGAGGAAGCTCAGCACGCCGCTGCCAAAGGAAATATCGCCGCCCTGGGTCACGGCGGCGAGCGCGAGGTGGAAGGCGACGATGGAGGCGGCATCGTTAAACAGCCCCTCTGTTTGCAGGGTGGTGATGATGCGGCGCGGGATGCCGGCGGGCTCGGCCACCGCATCCACGGCCACGGGGTCTGGCGGGGCGATGGCCGCGCCGATGAGGATGGCGGCGGCGATGCTAATTCCCGGCAGGAATGCGTAAGCGGTCGCGCCCACGGCGAGGGTGGTGGCGACGACGAGGAGCACGGACAGGCTCAGGATGGTCACCCACTGCCCGCGAATCACGCCCCAGGACGTGCGCCGCGCCAGCGCCCACAGCAGCGGCGGCAAGAAGATGGGAAGGATGAGCTCGGTGGGGATGTCGAATTGCGGCAGCCCCGGCACGAAAACGGCGCAGGCGGTAATAATCGTCAGCAGCGCGGGCCACGGCAGCCCGACCCTATCGCCGATCGCAACGACGAAGACGGTCAGCAGCATGAGCCCGATGAGAACCAGTAAAACTTCCATGGGCTCGATAGTATTACGCGCGCCAAATATACGGCTCGCGGCTCAATTCCTCTGGCCGGAATTGCGCCAAGAGCTCGGCGGCGGTTTCCGCCTCATAGCCCAAAGACTGCGCCAGCTGCTTGACGATGCCCCTCTGCTCCCCCATATCCCGCATCGTCACCGCGCCATCGCGCTTGGCCAGTCGCTTGCCCGCGGAATTCAGGACCAGCGGCACGTGCACGTAGGTCGGCGGTGTGGTCCCCAAAAGGGAAGCCAGGTAGGCCTGGCGCGGGGCGGAGGATAAGAGATCGTCGCCGCGGACGACTTGGTCGATGCCCTGGTAGGCATCATCCACAACCACCGCCAGGTTATAGGCCCAGCCACCATCCTGCCCGCCGCGGCGGAGGATGAAATCATCGACGTCGCCGGTGTAGTCGCCGTGCAGGGCGTCGTGGATGGTGAAGGTGGAGACATCGGCGCGCAGGCGCAGCGCCGGCTGGCGGTTATCGGCGGCGAGCTGGGCGCGTTTGGTGGCACGTTGGGCATCGGATAGCGCACGGCAGGTGCCCGGATACTGGCCGGGGATGGCGTGCGGGGCGCGGGAGGCTTCGCGGATATCCTTGCGCGAGCAGTAACACTCGTAGACCGGCAGCTTCTCGAGCGCCGCGGCGTAGGCGGCCTCGCGATCCTGCTGGTAGATGACCTCGCCGTCCCACTCCAGCCCCAGGGCTGCAAGGTCCGCGAGCTGTCGCTCGGCCGCCGCGCGGGAGGAGCGCTGCTTATCGATGTCCTCCACCCGCACCACAAACCTGCGCCCCGTCGAGCGCGCGTAGAGCCACGCGAGAAGCGCCGTGCGGAGGTTGCCAAAGTGCAGATCGCCGGAAGGGCTCGGGGCGTAGCGGCCCGCCCCGGTGGTCGCGGAATTCATATTCCCAGCATACGGTTTGGCACAATGGTGGGCATGGAAAAATCCCCCTCCTCTCAAGTGCGCTTTATCCCCGTTCATTCCACTCTGTATCCGTGGCTCGTCACGATCTTCGTCGTGACGTTTTTGATTTCTAATATCAACGCCACCAAGGGCGTCCAGCTTGGGCCGCTCGTGACCGACGGCGCCTTCTTCCTCTTCCCGCTGGCCTATATCGTCGGCGACGTTTTATCCGAGTGCTACGGCTTCAAGTCCACCCGGCGCGCCATCTACATCGGCTTTGCGATGGCCCTGCTCGCCGTCGTGTGTTTCTATATCGCCATCTGGCTGCCTGCGGCGGATTTCTATGAGGGCCAAGAGGCCTTCGCCGCCACGCTGGGCCTGGTGCCCCGCATCGTTTTGGCTTCCCTGGCCGGTTACTTGGTGGGCCAGCTGCTCAACGCGTGGACGCTGACTGCGATGAAGAAGCGCAGCGGCGAAAAGGGCCTTTTCTCCCGGCTGATCGCCTCCACCGTGGTGGGCGAGTTTGGCGATACCTTGCTGTTTTGCGCCATCGCCGCGCCCGTCATCGGCATCGACACCACGAGCGGATTCATCAACTACGTGGTGGTGGGCTTTGTGTGGAAGACACTGATTGAGGTCGTCCTCTTGCCCATTACCTCCGCGGTTATCAAGCTGGTGAAAAAGCGCGAGGATTACCGCGCCTTCGACGCCGCGTAGTAACGGCCCAGGAACTCATCGCGGTAGTCCTCGTAGTAGCCGCCATTGATGGCGGCGCGGATATTGTCCACTAACCGCACCATGAATTCCACGTTGTGGATGGTGCACAGCGTGCCGGCCAAAAATTCCTTCGCCTTGAGCAGGTGGTGCAGGTAGGCGCGCGAGTAATTCTCCGTGACGTAGCCGCCGAACTCCTCGTCTACACCCTTAAAGTCCCGCTTGAACCGCGCATTGGTGAGGTTCAGGCGGCCATCGAGCGTGTAGACGCCGCCGCGGCGGGCTAGGCGGGTTGGCGCGACGCAGTCGAAGGTATCGGCGCCGGCCTCGACCGCGGTAAAGATGTCATCTGGCTCGGAGATGCCGAGCAGGTGGCGCGGTTTATCGTCCGGCAGTTCATCGCAGACCCAGCCCACGATGGTGCCGAGGTTCTGCTTTTCCAGCGCACCGCCGATGCCGAAGCCGCCGAAACCGCGCTGGCCCTTCTCCCGCGCGGCGCGGTCCAGGTCCAAGAGGCCGCGGGTGGCCTGGCGGCGCAAGTCCTCGTATTGCGCGCCCTGCACCACGCCCCACAGCGATTGCTTCGGGCGGTGGTAGCGCTCGCGGGTAAGCCGGTCGTGTTCTTCCAGGCAGCGCTGCGCCCACCGGTGCGTGCGGGCGACAGATTCTTCCTGGTAAGTGCGCGAATCAATGAGCGTGGTCAGCTCGTCGAAGGCGAACATGATATCCGCGCCCAGCCCGTGCTGAATCTGCATGGACTTTTCGGGCGTAAAGCGGTGCTTGGAGCCATCGATAATCGAGCGGAAGTCCACGCCTTCCTCATCCACCTTGGCCATGCGCTCCCTTTTCGCGGCGCGAATATCCTTTTCGGTGAGATCCGCCAAGTCCATGGCGATGACCTTTTTAAAGCCCACGCCCAAAGACATCACCTGGAATCCGCCGGAATCGGTGTAGGTCGGCCCGTGCCAGTTCTCAAATTTCGCCACGCCGCCGGCCTCGTCCACGATGTCGTGGCCCGGCTGCAGGTAGAGGTGATAGGCATTGGACAAAATCGCCTGCGTTCCAGTCGCGCGAATCTGCTCCGGCGTCAGGGTCTTTACCGTGGCCTTGGTCGCCACCGGGATAAACGCCGGCGTGGCGATATCGCCGTGCGGAGTGTGGATAACACCACTGCGGCCATGCTTGCCGGGGCCTTCGGGCAGGCGCTTATCGATGTCGAAACTTAAGTCCTTCATTCCTTATCTTCCTCTTCCCTGGTCTTCTGGCCATCATCCGCGTGTTGTGCTTCCCATTCTTCCTCAAGCGCGGTGCCTTCGATGTCTACGGTAGGCAGGATCTTATCCAGCCACTTGGGCATCCACCACGTAGCGCGGCCCATGAGGAACATGGAGGCGGGGACGAGGGTCATGCGGACAAAGAAGGCATCGAAAAGCACGCCCGCCGCCAAGGCAAAGCCGAAGATCTGGATGAACGGCAGCGGCTGGTTGATAAAGGCCACGAAGACCGAAATCATGATGATCGCCGCGGCCGTCACCACGCGCGCGCCCTGGGTAAAGCCAGTGATGGTGGCCTCGTCGACGGCATTATAGGGCCCCGACGTGCCCTTCGGATGCCGCGCGATGTGCTCGCGCATGCGGGTGACCAGGAAGACCTGGTAGTCCATGGCCAGGCCGAAAGTCACGCCGATGAGGAAGATCGGCATGAACGACAGCAGCGGGCCGGGGCCCGGGACGAGGCCCCACAGGCCGTCTTGCCATACCAGCACCGTCAGGCCGAAGGCGCCGCCAACCGAAAGCAGGAAGCCCAGGCCCGCCACCAGTGGCACCAGGAGGGAGCGGAAGACAACGAGCAGTAGCACGATCGCCAGCCCCACAACGATGCTGAGGTACGGTGCCATGGCATCGCGGAGGCGCTCGGTGATGTCCAGCTGCACGGCGGTCAGGCCCGTCAGGCCGATCTCGGTGCCGGTGGTGCCTTCGATCTGCTTTGTGGCAGAGCGCAGGGCGTGCGCGACATTAATGGTTGCGGCTTCCGTTGGCGAGGTTTCCGGGGTCACCATAATTTGTGCCGCGCGCTGGTCTTCGCTGACCGAAACAATTTGCGCGTGCTTTACTCCGCCAAGCGTCTTCAGTTGATCCGCGGTGTAGAGGAAGGACGCCAGTGCCGCCTTGTCCTCGGCGCTGGTCGGCGCAGCGGCCTCTTCCTTGTCCTCGACCTCTGCGACGGGGGCGATATCCGGCTCAGCAGGTTGCTCGCTGGGCTGGTCAGCAGGGTGTTCTGCCAGTTGTTCGCCGGGCTGGTCCGCTGGCTGCTCACCTGGCTGGTCGGGGGCTTCGTTGGGCGCGGGCTCAGGCGCAGGGCCAGTTGCGTCGCCGGGCGAGTCAGCGGGCGAATCGGCGGGTGCTTCGCCGGAGCCTTCTTCGGCGTCGTCGTTTCCGTCCTGGGCCGCCACCAATGGGGCGAGAGCGGCGGAATTGGCGTTGATGGTGTGGGCATCGACAACCGCGAGGAATGGCCCGTTGACGCCGGGGCCGAAGCCCTCGGCCATCAGGTCGGCGGCCTTGCGCTGAGTGGTATCGGGATTCGAGGTGGTATCGGCAGGCAGCGCCAAATCCATGTGGAGCACGGGGGCGGTCATGGCGCCGAGGGAGAGGACGACGAGGGCCATCGCCAAGCCGGGCACCTTTTGTACCAGCCGTACCCAGCGATTGCCCATGGTCGGGCCGCGGCGCACCTTGCCCTTGCGGGAGGGGTTGCCGGCCACGCCGGGGATGCGGCCGGCAAATGCCTTGTCCCCCAGAAGCCCCAGCATCGCGGGGATGAGCGTGAGGGAGACGAGGACGGCGATGGCCACGGTTGCGGCGGCGGAAAGCCCCATGGCGGTGAGGAATTCGATGCGCGCAATGAGCAGGGCAAACAGCGCGGTAAAGACGGTGGTGCCGGCAAAGACCACGGACGAGCCCGCCGTTCCTGCCGCCATGCCGGCGGCTTCTGGGGCGGACATGCGGGCGCGCTCGGCTCGGTAGCGGGACAGGATAAACAGCGCATAGTCGATGCCCACCGCCAGGCCAATCATGATGGCCAGCACCGGCGTCATGTTGTTGAGCTCTATCCAGTGCGTGGTAATCAGCATGCCGCAAGCGCCCAGGCCGACCCCGATGACGGCCGAAATCAGCGGCATTCCAGAAGCGACCAGGGAGCCGAAGGTAAAGATGAGCACGAGGAAGGCCACGCCAAGGCCGATAACCTCGGAGGTGGAATTGACCCGAATCTCATCGCCAAACCCGGCGCCGCCGGCCTCAACGGTAAGCCCCTGCTGCCTGCCGATGTCCATCGCTTCCGTCACGATGTCCTTATCGTCCTGGTCCACGCTATAGGGCGATTCGGCGTCGAAGTCGAAGGTGGTATAGGCAATGGTCTCATCCTCATTGACCATCGCGAGGTTATCGGCATCGGCACGCGCGGACGATTCCGGCAGCCCCATCTCCGTGAACTGGTGGATAACCTCATCTTGTAGCCGCGGCGAGACCTCAAGCGGATTGCCAAAGCGCATGGTATCGCCCATCTCCAGGTTGTCCTCGAGGTGGGAAATGACCGCGTTGATGGCCTTTTCATTGGCGGGATCCGAGAGCTTTTGGCCTTCCGGGGCCTGGAAGACCAGGTTCACTGACGGCGAGTTGGCGGGATTGCCGCCTTCCGGGAAGAGGTCCATCGTCTTGTAGGTGGCATCGATGGATGGGGTGCCTTTGATAGCGAACTCGCTCGTCATCGGTTTCATCAACAAGGCGGTAGCGCCGCCGGCGGCAGCAAGCAGGACCACCCAGGTAACGATGACTTTCCATTTATTAAGGAAAGACCAACGTCCGAGCCGGTAGAGGAGTTTAGCCACGGGAAATGTACCTTCGCATTCGCGTAGTCGGACGGATTTAACTTCGCCCTAGTGTAGTTGCCGTGCCCCTTATTCCCTATTACTTAGCCACCGTGCGGCCCTTATTCACAGACGATGCCAAGGCGGCGGGCCAAAAAGAACCGTGGCCGCCCAATGCAGTCAAAGACTAGATCGGGTGGCCACGGCGGAGCGGCTTAGACGATGCAGCCGCGAGAGAGCGCGCGCTATTTAAACGAACTTCGACAAGCTCAGGCCGGGAAGAACGAGGTCAGAGAAGAAGGCGCTGATTTTCTTTACCCGCGCGATAATAGCAGCGATGGTCTCGCCTAGGTTGCCTGAGGAAGAACCGTGGAAAGAAGAGCCGTCGTCTGCAGCGTCGTCGCCCGAAGGCTTCTTTTCTGGGGTTACCTGGTCAGATGGTTTAGGGTTTTCGGAGGCGCCGTCGAATGCCACGGTGAGATCCGTGTTGGCATCGTCAAGCGGTTGCCCCACCGGGTACTTGCCCAAAAAGATGTCGGAGCCCGTCTGGGTCAGCGAGGTGGGGGCATCAGTTGTGGCGTGAGTCTTGCCGGTTTCCGGTACCAAGGGCTCAGTGAGCGTGAAGGTAGAGATTGCGGCGTCATCACCGGACATTTCAACCGGCTCGTTCTTCAGCGGGCCCGAGGCGCCCGTAAGCTTATAGTCCGCAGTGATAGTGGCGTTGTGGCCTTCTACCTCCACCTTGATATCTGAGAACGTGAGGTCGACGCCGTAGGAACCATTAGGCCCAAAGCCTGGATAGCCTTGAATCTGCACGGATCCCTGAGTGCCTATAGTGCCGTTTCCCTCTGCATCCACCGTGGTGTGGGCCGCATCGACGGGGAAGGTGAAGTCCTTTCCTACCTTCTCCGCACCTCCGGTGGTATTGACTACGCCTTTGGCGAGAGGGCTGGTGTCCACGTGGTGAATGAAGGATTCCTTGATGGGCCAGTTCAATTGGCCGGATTCCACGGCGGGGACAGTGGCTGGAGCCTCATCGGCAGAGGCTACTGGGGCGGTGACGGCGCCGAGCGCAACCGCGCCAATAGCGATGACGGATGTTGTTTTCATGAATTTCTCCTCTTGAGAGCAGTGGTAAAGCTTCGCCTTAGTGAATTAGGCGAGCCTTACCTTAATTAATAAATTGGAAAAAGTAAATCAGTGGCGTTTATCAAGCTCGGCGAATATCCCCGAGTTGAAGGCGAATGCGCGCTGCGCCTCCGAGAGCAAAGACTCGCGCTGTTCCTCGGTTAGCATGAGGCTGTCAAGGCGTTCGCGGTAGCCCTTGCGGTACGGCGGAATCTTGCCAATGGCGCTGAAGTCATAAAAGTTCAGCGCATCCGGTTCGATGTCATAGAGGGTGCCGAGGCGCGCGGCAATCACCTGGCCGCCGGAGACGTCACCGAGATACCGGACATAGTGATGGGCCACCACTTCTACCGCACTGCCGGATACTTCTTCTAGGCGGGCAACGTAGGATGCTGTGGCCGGCAGGATCCGGATCTTTTCGCGCCAGTCGCCGCCGACGAGCGCCGCCAAATCCGCCTCTAGAGCGAAGCGCCGCTCCAAGCGTGGATCGGCCACCGCACCGGCGATTGAAGTTTGCGCCACGCCGCGGACGGCGCGCTCCAAAGACTCATAGACAAACCACAATTGGCCACTCAGATCGGCAGCGGCCTCAGCGCTCAGCCGACCTGACATAAGTCGCTGCATAAACGCCGAGCCCTCCGCGTTCTCATGGGCGTGAGCGGTCTCCTCGCGCAATGCGACGGATAATGGTTTCTTGAGTGTCACAGTCACTGACTTCCTCCAAAGTAACGCTTACCTAACTTCTAAATATAAATTTAAGGTTAGGCAACCCTTATTTACAAGACTTGTGGGGAGAAATCAACCAAAAGGACTAACTCCCTACCCCACCGCCTGCGGTACGCACGGCGCGGCACCGTCCTTAAAAGGGTTTTGCGCGCGGCGTTGAGATGGCTGCCGGCACAGCGTGCTTAGCTGACCCCCTATTCCTGGATCAGCGGTGCTTTTATCGGTGGAGAAGGGCACGCACGCTATCAAGGGCGCCCGACTTTATAAACGCCTGCCCAAGGATGGCAAACATGCTGCCAATGGTTACCACGCCCAAGATGTAGTTCCACACCTTGGCAAAGCTAGAACCTGAGGGAGCGTCCTCCTCTGGTTGCTGGGTTCCCGGCTTCTTAGACTCCGAAGTCTCGGGGCTCTTTGGGGTCTCCGGCTTCTTCGGCGGTGCCGGGATCTGCGAGGTCGCTGGTGACTGCGGAGCTGGATTGCCCTTCGGTGGCTGACTCTGTGGCTTCTCTTCCTTTTCCGGCGCAGCTACCGGCGGCTGCGGAGCAGGTTCGTTCTGCGGAGTTTCTTCCTTCTTCTGGCCACAGCCCGGGGAAACCCTGAGGGTTAAGTGGGCATCATCAAGCTCAGGCTTGCTCTCTGAGCTATACATGCCCATGAAAAGTTGGTCTACGCCCTCGATTTTTCCATCTTTTGTTCCCTGCTGCTCCTTGTACCGCACATCGCTGGCGG
This sequence comes from Corynebacterium sp. MSK204, assembly GCF_030229885.1. Taxonomy (NCBI): domain Bacteria; kingdom Bacillati; phylum Actinomycetota; class Actinomycetes; order Mycobacteriales; family Corynebacteriaceae; genus Corynebacterium; species Corynebacterium sp. MSK204. The sequence continues at coordinate 89,300 of NZ_JASPGQ010000009.1, forward strand.
AAAGGGTGAGTGTATCGCCCTCCTTGGTCCATTGCGCCGTGCCGTGGCCAAAGATCCCGTCCCCGGTGCGCTTATTGGCGTCGATGCGGTCGTCCTCGGTGTATTGAAACATATTCTTACCCTCTACGTGATAGACCTCGTAGCCGGAACCGAGCTGGGCTTCATTTCCGGAGGTCTTGATGAAAGGTGCCACTACCGTGGAATGTAGAGCGCCGTGGTGACCGGTGAACGTGATCGAAGAGTCTTTGCTCTCGATGTTGGACGACACCACATTGCCGTCCTCATCTACCGTTACCGTAGAGGTTGCAGGATCGACGTCGAAGCCGAAAGAGAAATCCTTCCCCTTAGGATCACCGGTTTGCGTCACTGGACCACTAGTGGACCAATCACCAGCAGCGAAACCGGATTTGAGGTAGGAACGCCACGAGTGCTTAATGCCCCAATTCAAGGAACCGGATTCGATGGTGCAGGTTTCTTCCGCAGAAGCGTGTGGCACGGTAAGGGCGGTCGCCGCGAGAGCGGTGAACAGTGCTTTTTTAAACATGGAAATCCTCCAATTTATGTGAAAAGAGTGGGTTGATGGTGGGCGTGGCACGCTGTGGATGTACCCGCAGTCCATCGACGGATATTGGCCAGCCATACACTTGAGACAATGTGGGACTGGTAAAGACCTCATCTACGCGCCCTTGGGCTGCTAATCCCCCGCACGACAGGCATACGACGCGATCGCAATATGCAGCTGCAGCGTTGAGGTCATGGAGCACCACGAGGACGGCAACACCGGCCTCGCGGGCGAGGGCTTTGACTGAACCCAGCAGTTGTTCTTGGTGCCGAATATCGAGCGCGGCCGTTGGCTCATCGAGCAAGATAACCGGGGTATTTTGGGCAAGCACGCGTGCGAAGGCCGCGCGGGCGCGCTCACCGCCAGACAACGTGCTGATGTCTCGGCCAGCTAGGTGCGCAACGCCGGCGGCATCGAGGGCGGCGTGAATAAAGTCATCGTCAAGGTCTGCATAGGCAGTTCCTTCCCACGGGCGGCGCCCCATCGCAACGACATCGCGGACGAGGAATTCAAACGACACCGAGACATCCTGGAGCATCACCGCACGCGTGCGGGCGAGCTCTCGCGCTGGTGCCTTGGGCGAAAGCCCACCCACGGTGATCTCACCGGAATAATCAATGTCTCCGGCCACGGCGGCAAGTACCGTGGATTTACCGGCACCGTTCGGACCGATAAGCCCGGTAACTTCGCCCGCTTGGGCAGCAAAGGACACTTGATCCACAAGGGTATGTTCCCCCACCCGGACGGTTAAGTCTTTGACGTTTATCATCAGTGCACTCCTTTGCGCATCATGCGGCGCAGCAAGATGAAAAACGTTGGACCGCCCACCAGAGCGGTAAAAATTCCGATGGGAAGATCCGCAAAAGGAATCATCGTGCGCGCTGCCACGTCGGCGAAACCAATAAGCACAGCGCCGCCCAGGGCGGAGGCGGGCAGTAGGATGCGGTTTTCTGGCCCGACGATGCTGCGCAGCAGGTGGGGAACGATGAGCCCCACAAAGCCAATGAGGCCGGCGAAGGAGACGGCCGCTGCAGTCAGCACTGCCGATGCCACGATCGCCACGATGCGCAGACGCGGCACGTTCACGCCGGTATGCGCGGCGGCGCGCTCGCCGAGCGCGAGGACGTCTAGCTGCTTGCCTAAGCGCAGGGCCACTGCGAGGCCTACCACCACGATGGGAAGTACCGCCCACACGTGTTTCCACTGCGAGCCGTTGAGGGAGCCCATCTGCCAGAAGACGATCGCTTCGCGGTTGGCGGTCGGCGCCAGGTACACCATGAAGGAGATGATGGCGTTGCATACCGCATTGATGGCGATGCCGGTGAGAATCAGGTGCACTACGGCCACGCGCCCGTTGTACCGCGCCAGCTGATAAATAATGAAGGTAACCAGTAACGCGGTCAGGAAGGCTGCCGCGGGAACAGTAAAGGTACCGAAGAACTCGATATTGAAGACAATGACCACGGCCGCACCAACGCCCGCACCAGAGGTAACGCCGATGATGGAAGGTTCTGCAAGGGGGTTGGCAAATACCGCCTGCATCAGCGTGCCGGCCACCCCCAAGGCCGCGCCCACCACGAGCCCTAAGACCAAGCGTGGCAGGCGGATGTCCCACACCACGCTTGCGGTCAAGGAATCCTGCGCGTGCCCGGCTGCCAAAATGGGGAAGAGATCAGACAGGGGTACGTAGTATTGCCCCAGCACGACGGAAATGAGCGCCGCGAGAACGGTGAGGATCCCCAGCAGTACGAATACCCAGGCGCGCTGAGTGCGGCGGCGCGCGAAGGTATCCGTCTCCTTACTCATTGTCTGGGTCATACACAGCCTTTGCTAGCTTCACCAGCGTCTGACCGGTCATGGGACCGAATGCCAGCGATTGACCGTCCGGAATGGTCACGATGCGCTTCTTCTGGCCGGCGGTGGTCTGAGCAACACCAGGCCTCTCCAGCAAGCCATCAATTCCGCCGGTGGATTCCAGGCCATTGGTCATCATGATGATCACCTCCGGGTTGATGCGCGCCAATGCCTCCGCGTTAGCGGGTTCTGCATGAGAAAGGTTGTTTTCTGCCGCCAGATCCACGCCGCCGATGCCTTCAATCAGGTCTTGTGCACCGGTGCCGTCACCCATGATGAAGAAGACGCCGCCGTTTCCGCGCGCATAGAGGAACGCCATCCGCATCGGATCATCGGGAACGAGTTCCTTGATGGCTTCCTTTGCCTCGTCGATTTCTTTGGTGGAACGATCCGCCAGCTCGCGTGCTTCGTCGGGCAAGCCGAGGGCATCGCCAAGCGCGGTGATGTCCTCGCCCACGGAATCAATGGTGCGCTCAGGTTCCATCACCACGGTGGTGACGCCCGCCGCGCGGATTTGATCGATGGCATCGCGCGGGCCAATGGAATGATCCACAATGACGAGCGTCGGCTGGAGCTCCAGCACCGCCTCCACGTTGATGTTGTGGCCGCCTTCGGTCACTACTGGGAGATCCGCCAAGTTGGGCTCGGTAGAAGAAATCGTGCGGCCGACGATATTATCCGCAAGCCCCAAGCCGCTCAGGGTCTTGGTATAGGTGCCATAGATATCCAACGCGAGGATGCGGGAAGTATCGGTGACGGTGACGTCATTACCATCGGCATCGGTAAGTTCCACCGGAAGCGCCGGCTCTGCTTTTTCAGTAACCGGCTCGATATCGTCAAAATCTTTGACGTCACTGACACCTTCAAAGGACCTGGGATCGGAGACATCTGCAGGATCCGGTAGCTGATCGGTATAGCTTCCCTGCACACCGCACGCGGTAAGGCTGAAGATGCACAGGAGTGGTACGAGGAAACGAAGAACGAGTTTCACGGCGATCCTTCTAAGAGTTGTTCATGACAAGGCGGCTGGTGGAACCGCCGGCAATGATCAATCCGACGATGAATAGCAGGAGATAGGTAGTCGGGTTATCCATGTTTCCGCTGGGAGAAGTCGCGGACTTGACCTTGAACTTGTTCGAGCCGTCCTCGTATCCCTGCGAGGAATCACCAGCATGCGCTGGGTCCCCGGCTGCGGCATGAGCTCCGCCCTTGGAAGCAGAGCCGCCCTTTCCGTTTCCGCCCGCGCCGGCGCCACCAGATCCAGAACCGGAGCTTGCTCCGCCGCCACCGGATACGGCGCCGCAATCAGCGCTTCCGCCCAAGGTGGCGTGGAAGCTCAATGGATCCAGCTGGGTGCCCGGTTCATAGAACTCAGCGAGGGCTTGGGAGCCGGTTTCAGAAAGCGATACCTCAGCTTCACCGGACACGGCGTCCGTGCCGACGTCGAGAGAAGTAAAGCTCAAGGTGCCAATAACAGCGTGCCCAAAGTCTTTCTTCTTTCCTTCCATATTGGAAGATCGCACGTCAGCGATAAGCTCGCCGGAATTGCCGTTGAAGGTGATTTCCAGGTTGGAGATGTTGAGGTCCAACTTGCCGTGGTGCCCGGTGAACTGCATGCTCCCGCCATACTGCACGGAGCCCGCGCCATCTTTTACGGCACCAGAGTTACCAGTGAATTGGAAACGGCCATTGTCATAGCCAACACCAGAGAGATCCCACCGGCCTTGGGCAATGGATCCGGTGATATAGGATTGGAAGGATTTCTTTAAGCCCCACTGAGCGGTGGCTTGCGTAACCCCAGTAGCCTCACAGACGGCATCGCCCCCGCCAGGTGCTCCCGCGCCCGAATTACCTGAGCCCGGGGCGCCGGAGTTCGCAGATTCGGAGTGCGCAGGACCAGTTCCCGCTGCTTTGCCAGCTCCTGAGGCGCCGCCGCCTCCGCCCGAACCAGAGTTGCTCGGTGATGAATTTCCCGCTGCAGAGTTAGTAGAAGCCGAGTTTCCTCCAGCGGAGTTCGACGTACCCGAAGCAGAACCATCCGAATTCGAGTTTGATCCACCCCGGTTGTTGAAAGACTCCAACTCATCCAGAAACGCCTGGGTATTGCCCATGAACGTAGTAATCCCGTTCATCGTGTCATTGGTTTCAGACAGGATGTCCATGGCTTCCTTGTTAAAGCCCGTGAAGGAACCTGTAATGGACGTCAATGGACGCTTCTCACCCGAACCGGAACCGGAGCCAGATCCGGATCCAGAGCATGATCCGTCGAGAGCAATGCTGCCGGAGGACGGATCTAAGGCTTCACCTGGCTGGTAGAAGCCGGTGAAAAGCTTGGCCCCGCCGGAAGTCAGAGTGGTAGATCCAGACAAATCAACCTTCCCGGCACCATCGTTGACGGGGTTGGCCAGATTAATGGTGGCGATTACCTCATCATTGCCTTGGATCTTTTTACCGCGGCTGAGGTCTTGGCGGTTCATCTCATAGGAGACGTAGTCCACGGAAATCTGCGCCTGCTTACCAGAGGCCTTGACCTTGAAGTCAGACATAGTCATATCCAAGATCCCATCGTGGCCAGTAAAATTCAGCGTTCCATTGAACGGAATCGTGATGTTTCCACCGGATGCATCGGGCTTTCCTGCAGTAAAGACAAACGCGCCTTCGCCCCGTTCATCGCCCGTGAAGCCAATGCCGTTGGCCCCCCAACCACCGTGGGCGATATTGCCTTTGACGTAGCTGCGGAATGACTGCTTGATGCCCCATTTCCATGTGCAGGATTCATCTGCGTGGGCAACCGGGGCAGAAGACAAAAGTGGGGCGAATGCTGCGACGAGGAAAGCCGCGACGATGATGCCGAACGCCGACTTCCACAGTTTTCCAATCATATTGAGAACCTTGTTTTCGTGCCTAAAAATGATATAGGCTAAGCTTGCCTTAGTGAAGTAAGTGTATCCTGACCTAACTTCTTTTGATTGTCAATAAACCACCCCCTATAAGAAACAAAAATGCACAACGATCCCCGCAAAGACATCTTCAACAGCATCTATCCAGATGTCGATCCCACACAGAACTTCCCACTCACGATCGGTGAACGCTTATCCTTAGCGCTTTCCGTCGGCGTATTCATGTTCGGCGGCGTAAGCGGCAGCCTGCTCATCGCCGGCATTGGCCTGACCTTTGTGGTCGCCTGTTCCTTCGCCCTATCTCAAAAGACCCCGCGCCGCATCCGTGCGGAGGCGCGCAGCCGGTTCCCCCGGGAACCGTGGGCCGAACGGCCCAGTCTCCTCGTCCCCGCAGTATGGGCAGTCATCGCAGTAATCGCGGCCCTGGCGTGGTGGTTCACCCCCGTGAAATACCTCGCGTGGAGCGCGGGCACCATAGCCGTCATCGCCGCCGTTGCGACGTGGTTCCTCCCCACCGTGCAGCGCCGCCGCGCCCGGGCTGAACGCACAAAGCAGGACGCTTAAGTCACCCCAACACTCCTTGCCAGAGAAAACAAAAATAGGCCCCGACCTGCATTAACAGTTCGGGGCCTTGCGCGGTGGCGGCGGGATTTGAACCCGCGGTTGGGGGTTACCCAACAATCGCTTTCGAGGCGATCACCTTCGGCCGCTCGGACACGCCACCGCTTTCCAGACTACGGGAGGACCCCCGATGCAACAAAATCGCTGCGCCGGCACTAAGCCAGCGCAGCGATTTCGCTATGAAGGGACTCTAAAATTAGTCCTTCTTCAGGCCACCGATGATGTCGTTGGCCTTGTCCTTGATGCTGTCAGCAGCGTCGGACAGCTTGTCCTTAGCCTCGGAAGCGACCTGGTCGGCCTTGCCCTCGTTGGCTACGTCTTCGTTACCGGTTGCCTCACCAACAGCTTCCTTTGCCTTGCCTGCGAGGTCGTCCTTCTTGTTTTCCAAATCGCCCATTTTCTCTCTCCTTAAATGAGTCGCTTACAGTGTGACAGCTACTATACCCACTTTTCGCGCAGTGTGGTGAAGAATTTTTCTAGCAACGCCACACAGTCCTCTTCAAGCACGCCGCCGCGGACCTGTGGGGTAAAGGGGGCGGTGGGGGCACGCAGGACATCGATAAGCGAGCCGCACGCACCCGTCTTTGGCTCAAACGCGCCAAATACCAGCGAACTTATCCGCGCGGCTTGCAGGGCGCCGGCGCACATGGCGCAGGGCTCCAAGGTGACCACGAGCTCGCAGCCGGTCAGGCGCCAGCCATCGCCGTGGACGCGCACCGCCTGGCGGATGGCCTCGACCTCGGCGTGGGCGGTGGGATCGCGCAATTGCTCGCGACGGTTGACGCCGGTAGCGAGCTCGCGGCCGGTGGCATCATAAAGCACCGCCCCAACCGGCACGTCGCCGGCGGGGGTCTGGCGCGCCACCGCGAGGGCGCGCTGCATGCGTTCCTGCGCGCGCTGCAGGGGCCTAGGCGTTATCAATGACGTCTTCTAGCTCATCCCCAAAGCCCAGGTCGCCGGCAATGCGCAGGAGCATATCGGAGGGCCAATCGTCCTCATCATCGATGATGTAGCCCACCTGATCCTCGGATAGGCCCAGGTCAGCGAAGATATCGAAGTCGCCCTCGCCGTAGGGCTCGGCCTCTTCCGGGTCCACGTCTGGAATCTCATAGTCATTGAGCTCCATGAAGTCCGCGGCAAAGTCATCGTCAACGCCGTAGGTGGCATCCGAAATTAGCAATTTCACCCCGCCGGGCACGGGCCGCACGGCAATGAAGTAGGCGTCCTCGACGCAGAGAAGGGCGAAAGCTGCGCCTTCAGCGCGCAGGGCGCGCACCGCGGTGATGGAGGTTTGCGGGTCCTCAAAGTCATCATCGAAGCTGCGCACGACCCATTGTCCCTCGTTGCGGGCGACGGTAACCGCGAAAGAGTAATTTTCGTTGCTCATACCTCGTGAGATTAGTCGTGTTGTGCCACAATTGTCACCGTGAGTTCTCAAGATGTTCAACGCCCCATCTGCATTATCGGCCTCGGCCTCATCGGTGGTTCCTTGCTACGCGATCTCGCGGGCTATAACCACGACGTATTTGGATACAACCACTCGACGTCCGCCGCCCGCACCGCAGTCAAACAGGGTTTTGACGTCAATGATGATTTGCCGGCGGTGCTTAACCGCGCCGAGGTTGAAGAGGCGCTCATTGTGATCGCCGTTCCCATGACCGCGGTGGGCAGCGTCTTGGATGCCATTCAGGAACACGCCCCTAGCTGCGGCATTACGGACGTGGTCTCTGTGAAGACCCCCGTGCGTCAGCAGGTCTGTGACCGCGGCATGGAGGATCGCTACGTGGGCGGGCACCCCATGGCGGGTACCTCGAAATCGGGGTGGGATCACTCCCAGGCGGGGCTTTTCCGCCGCGCCGCGTGGGGCATTACCTACGATTACGCCGCCGAGTATGAGGCGCGCGGGGAAAAGGTTCCTAAGAAATGGATTGAGACTTTTACGGACGTCGTGCGCATGACCCAGATGGTGCATGCAGAGGCCGTGCCCATCCGCGTGGCCAACCACGATGCGGCGGTCGCCCGCATTTCCCACCTGCCGCATATCTTTGCGGAGACCCTGGCCACGGTGGGCGATAATGGCGGCATTTTGGCGCAGTCCTTGGCCGCCGGTTCCTTCAAGGATGCGACCCGGGTGGCAAGCACCCGCCCGGATCTCGTGCGGCAGATGTGCGAGACCAATGCCCCGGCCTTGGTGGAGGCCTTGGATGAGGCGCTGGAGCTGCTTCACGATGCCCGGGAGAAGCTCGCCGCCCCCAAGCCTTCCATCGCTGAGCTTGCCGATGCCGGCTACCGCGCCCGCACCCGCATCGAAGCTAGGTCGGGCGCGCGCAAGGAATCGGTCTCCCCGGTCAAGATTTCCTCCCGCCCGGTGCTGCGCCTGCACCCCGGCGGCCCGAAGTGGGTGGCGCAGCTGCGCCAGACCGAATCCTTGGGCGGGCGCATCGAGATTTTTTAGCGGCGCGACGTGCGGGCGACACCGTTGCCAGCACCGCTAGCGAAGGTGCGCGCGGCCGCCGCGGCACCGATAAGGCCAATGGCCGCTACCGTGAAGTAGATCCACGGGCGGTCGCCGCTGGTCTGTGGCGTTGCCTGCGGAGTAGGCGTGGTCTCCGCGGTCAAGATGGCGTCCTTATCCTTGCCGCTGATTACGCCGTCTACCCAGTCCTTGGCGCCTGCGAGCGTGGTGATAGCCGCGCTTGGGGAGGGCAGATCCGGGTCCGCATTGGAGGTACCCGCGGTAGCAAGGCCCGCAAGCTTTCCGCCCACGAAGAACGGTCCGCCAGAATCGCCACCCTGCATGCCGGCATTACCGGTGGAGTGGACATCGAGGATTGGGCTGCTGATCATCGGGGCCATGCCGCCTTGGCTAGGCTGCATTACTTCCCCACCGTTGCCGTCAGGCTTGACAATCTGCGGCTGCTCGGCGCCCGGCTTGGTGGCACCTGGCGAGACCACCTTGGGCTTATCCGATCCCGAACCAGATCCTGGCATCTTGACGCCCGGCATGGCTTCCTCAGCGGGCACGGACTCGTAGCCTTCTGGGGCTTCCTTGTCGGCGCCTGGCTTCTGTGCGGAGTCATCGCTTGGCCCGCCGCCCAGGATTTCGGAGACCTTCATCTCTGCCATCGGCAGCTGGCCCTTGCGCGCCATGGAGGAGCTGCTGCTCCAGCCATACAGGGTGCCAAGGTCGCCGGTCTCTGGAATATCGGTGGAGATCTTGGCTGGTTTGATATCGGTGACGGGCTCGGTGAGGTGGAGGAGTCCGGCATCGGAAAGCGGGGATAGCGCCCACGAATCCGCGTCATAGACCTTGCCTCCCAGGCGGGCCTGGGTGCCTTCGTTATTGACAGACTGCAGGCAGTGGCGGGCGGTAAGCACCCACTGCTTATCCACCAGCGTGCCGGTGCAGTCGCCGAAGTTGCCTATGCGGCCCATCTTGAGCGCAGCGACGGTCTGGGACTCGGCGTTATCGGGGGCGGGTTCGCCGTGCTCAAGGGCGCTGGCGGGGGCCGCCAGCATCCCGATGATGCCAGCGGTGGTCAAGGCGGTAGCAAATTTACGCGACATGTTAGTCCTTCTTTCCAGCAGGAACGGCGAGTTTAACGGCGATGGAGACGGCCTTTTCAAGCGGGCCTTGGCCCAGGAATTTCCGCCAGATGGTGGCAAGCACGAGGAATAGGCCAATAAATGCCCACGCCCACGCGGTGTTGTGCAGTGAGATGTGGCTTTGCCAGTAATAAGCGGAAAGCACGTGCAAGACATAGACGGTCAGGGACATCGTGCCCATTGCGGCCAAGGGGTAGACGAGCTTGGGTACTGCGCTGCCGATGAGCAGACACAGGTGCAGCACCACGGCTGCCACTGCAACGGAGAGCAGGATTTCGCCCGCGACACCGGTGTGGCCGGTAAAGCGCAGCCAGCTGGGAATATCCGGCTCGAAGCGGAAGTAGGTGCCAACCGCGGCAATCACCGCGCTGACCGCGGTAACAATCCACTGCAGCACCGTCCGGAAGCTACCTGGGCGGATGTAGACCTCAAAGAGCAGCATGCCGGCGATGAAATACGCGATCCATGCCAGCAGCGGATAGACCTGCGGCAGGGTAAACGGCGCGTAGTGCACGGTTGAGGCGATGGCGGCGACGAAGAAGAGGGCCAGCTTCCACCACACGTTCAGCGGTGGCACCCAGGAGACCACCATCATGGTGATACCCATGGCAACGAGCACGACCTGAATCTGCCCGCCAACCGGCAGCAGCGCCAGTCCGATAAGCGTAATGATGGCGCCACGGGCAATCAGGCGCAGCAGCGTCTGTACGGAATAGTTCTTGCCGATGAGCATCATCGTCACGCCGGCGACAATGGCAAATAGGGCGGCCGGAAGGCCCGACAATATGACCTTGGTGCTCCATACCAACGAGGCCATGTGCAAAATAATCATGCCAATAATGGCAAGTGAACGAGCCAAATCCAGCCCAACGATGCGCGATGATGTACTCACCTAGCACTCTCCTTCACGATGTGATGGGACGCAGCGGTCTTCACTACGGCCCATGTTTTTAACGACTCTCTTTTTCTACAACGCGAGTCTGGTAGGTTGCTGTATCAACACTTTACATGCCCTGTACCTTATAAATGCCGTTATTGGCCTGGTCAATCCTGCAATCCCACTTTCCCGCAACCGCACACGATCGCACCCAATTTCGCGGCGGCAACACACTCCGGAGAGCCCACCGCAGCGCGCATCATTGCCAACTGCGCGCATTTAATTCACCCCAGAAACCCGCACCTACCTGCCATTTTGCTATAGATAGCCTATTGCCCTCTCCATACCTAAACCCTGATAATTTCTTTCCTGCCAGAACGCTTCCTGGCACCTATGAAAAGCGCTCAAACTGCCTGGCAAATGGTCACGAAGTTGGGTCACTCTTCGTTTCTCCTCCCTAAATCAGCCGAGGTTGCGTCCACTAGTGTGGTGTATCTGTAACCCGTGGTAGGGCCTGACCCCAGAAAGTGGAGACACCACGCTTTCGGACGCAACCTACAGGGAGAGGAGCTTGAGGTTTGGAAAATTAAGACCTCAAAAATCGGGCCCCCAATAAACAACCGAGCCAAAAACAACTAACCGGATTACTCTCGCTTACGGAAGTTATGGGCCCTGCGCCAGACTGCGTAAGTTCCCGCAAGAAAAATAACCGCAAAAACTCCGGCAACCTTAAAATAAAATAAGCCGTTTTCTAGCCTGCGGAAGATGTCTGACGATGAGGTAGAATCCGTCTCGGCCAAGGTCTTAGCAACATATATCGCATTCAACCCGCCGATAACATAACCGAGACAGAGCAACAGTGATACACAAATCGCAATCTTTAACAGAACCCCTAAGGATGAATTGCGTGACACTGTTCTCCTTTATATTCTCCCATTACAAATAGACGTGCACATTCGGCATTGCCCTTAACTTCAAAATTTGAAATCCTCCATCGTGCGCATGACCGAAGGAGCAATCGTTGTGAGTTTTACCTTTGCGCGTCACATGGATCCCGTTTTCGTCCCTGTTTTGGCAGTTTCCACCAAAGACGGTTTTGAGCCCTTCTTGTCCCCCTATACTGTTTCCGCTTGAGCCATTCCGGACGAGGCAGGAAGTAGCAGCCGAGAAGACAAAAGAGAAGCGGCAGTTTTTAATGTTTTGTTTATAACTTTCCTTTCCGTACGCGACGACTTACTTAAAGTAACATAAATTGACACTCTTGGTAACGATTGTCATCATCCCGATCCTGGCACCCATTACTGGTGTTAGCAGTTCGGGCCCGACCCCAGATGATGGACACTGCGAGACTCGGGCCTTTTGCCGTTTAACCCGCCTCTTGAGTTCAGAGGGTCGTTGCAACACTTTCCCTTAGGAGGGTGTTGTTGTGCCTGGAGTTGTTGGCCCGTTTCATTCGTTGTCTGAGTCGGATCGTCGTAGCTTGGTGGCCATGGTTGGCAGTGGACGTAGCGTTCGCTCGGCTGCTGGTGAGCTTGGTGTTAGCGGACATGAAAAACTGACCGGAGGCGGACATGAAAAAGTCCGCCTATGGCCATGAGAAACTGACCAGTGGCGGACACGACGGGGGTGGGGCGTGTTCGAAGGGTTGTCTTAGCCGGACGGGGTGTGTATGCGAACTATGCCCTATGGGTTAGCGCTTTGTTGTGGCGTCGATGTAGCGCTGGGATTCTCCTTCGGTTTGGATGACGATGGCGTGGTGCATTAGCCGGTCGATGGCGGCGTTGATCTGTGTGGGGCGTACCTGCGGCATGAGGTCGGCGAACCGTGACGGATGCGAGTTCGAGGTAATCGCCAGCGAGGTGTGCTGGTAGGTCGCTTCAATAAGCGCGAGGAATCCGTTGGCTTCAGCGACGGTAACGTCGAAGTATCCCACGTCGTCAAGGATGACTAAGTCCAGTTTGGCGAGTTTCGAAAAGCCTTTATGCGGGTCCAAGTCCGCAGCGTGCCGGTTAATGAGCTGGCCGAGGTTCTTCATTGTGAGCCACTTGACCTTCTTGCCGCGTTTAATCAGCTCGACTGCAAGTGCTTCGGTGAGCATGGATTTGCCAGTGCCTTGTGGCCCGCACAAAACGAGGTTGTCGTGGCGGTCCACCCAGTCTAGGGCTTTGAGGTGTTCTTGGCGTTCTACTGGGATGGTAGACCTGGCTGGGTCCCACGCGGCGAAACTTACCCCGGTAGGAAGTCCAGCATTTTTACGCCTGGTGACTAGCGCTGACTTGGCCCTGCTGAGTGCTTCTGCTTCGACAATGGTGCCTAGAAATTCTTCCAGGCGCCGGCGGTGAGCGTCATTGTCACATGATTGAAGGTAGTCAATGGCGGCACTTTTAAGCCCGGGTACTCGAAGCCTGGTTAGTTGTGCGGCAAGCCCTGCGGGAAGCTGGTAGTTGGGTGCGCTCATTTAGAACCATGCCTCCTCGTGCTCGTCGGCCTCGTGGTGTGAGGTCTCAGGTGGTGTGGGTGTGTAGAACCCGTCCCAGGAGTTCGAGGCATGTTCGATGGTTTCAGGTTCTGGGCCCTCGATATTAAAGGCCGTGCCGATTTTGGCAGCTAGGGCGTTGACTGGGTAGTTATCTGCCATGGCTTCGATATCGGTGCTGGTGATAAGGCCCGCGTCGATCGCGGCGCGAGCGATGTCATCAGCGAACCACTTCCCGCGCGTAGCGGCCAGCGTGACGAACAAACTCATGGTGTGTTTGATTTGCGGTGCGTGGTGGGCAACCCCGAAGCGCAGCCACGCTTCGGCACCGGGTCCGATGGCAAGGAAGTCTTTTTCTAGTTTCGAGCGAGGATTGACCTTGTAGTGGCCAGGCTCAGGCCGCTGGAAGGAGAAATGGTTCGGGTCAATCCGGCTGTCGCCGCGGACTCCTTTGACATGGCGTGCGACTTCTTCCACCCCGTCGATGTCGTGGAAGTAGATTACGACCTCATTGACGTCTGGGCTGGATTGTTCTGTGATGTAGACTTGCCGGCCCATGAGTTCTTCAGGCACTGAGTACACCGCGTGCTGGTAGGTGATCATGGGCGTATTCGCCGGCACTTTCCGCAGTTCACCGAAGACACTAGGATGCGTGTCCACAGGCAGTGGGCCGAGGTGTTTAGCTTCGACTTCACGCAGTACTTCTGCAGGAACAAGCCCGGTTGTACGGTGTGGTCGGGCGTTGATCTTGTCCATAAATGCCTGGCATGCTGCTTCGAGCTGGCCGAAGGTCTCGTAGGCGTCCACGAGATTCGTATCGCGGGGAAGGATGTCGTCTTTGGCTAGGCGTACGGCGTATTCGACTCCGCCTTTCGTGGCAGGGTCTGCCGGTGCACAGAATTGGATACTAACGCGGTAGTGCGACATGAACGATTCCATTGTCGGATTGAACTCCGGCAGGCTTGCGTGACGGCCTACAACTACGGTTTTCTCATTATCCGTGAGCACAAAGTCGGGTACTCCGCCGATAGCCCGAAAGCACCGGTCTAAGGCAGCGAGTACGGTAGTCATCTTTCGGTTACGCAGGGCAAAGACGACGCGGAATCGCGAGTAGGCAACCCAGGCAACAAACAGCACGGTCTTCTTGCCATCGACTACTGGGCCGTCGCCGAAGTCGTACTGGAGCCATTTGCCTGGTGCGGTTACCCAAGGCTGGTGTGCGCGCCGCGATGACGAGAGGCGGTATTCCTGTCTGAGTGTCGCGACGATGCGACGCGTGGTGCGCTGGCTTCCTTCAAAACCACGGTCCAGCAAAGCCTCGTGGACCACGTCGGCGCGGATCTTTCCGCCCGAGTTGGTGATCAGTTCCTTGATGAATCCACGGTGCGCATCCGTAATCGACGGACGTGGCCCACGCGCTGGCGGTGCGTCAGCGTGAGCGCGCACCACGCGTAGAACCGTGTTGTGCGAGACGTTGAGCTCGTCGGCGACAGCACGCGCATTTTTTAAAATGGCGTAGCGAGCCAGAATTTTCTGGCTTCTTCTGGAAGACTGCATAAAGGGTCTTCATCCTTTCGATAGATATGTCCGGCTAGACACTTCTATCGAACACTGGATGAAGACCCCCTTTGTTTTCTACCCCCGGATAAAAACTCCCCAAACCCCTAAATCCCGTGTCCGCCACTGGTCAACTTTTCATGTCCGCCAACACTTGGCTGTCATTACGTGCATGCTTTGAATTTTTGCCATGCTCACGGAGTGCCAGTCATATATAAAGCCAAACGAGTTGATCGCCGCGGTAGCCAGGCTTTACAGCTTGTAGAACTAGTTCAAGGCGGACTTTCGGTACACCAAGCCGCCAAAACGTGTGGAATGCATCCCACCGCTGCGTATGCTGTTGCTATAGAAGCCGGGTGCATATCCGGCAGTGTGGCGGAGTTTGAGCGTTCGATTATTCGTGAGCGTCAGGCCGAAGGTATTGCCAAGGCGAAAGCCCGCGGTGTCTATAAGGGGTGTGCGAAAGTCCTCGACGAGGAACAAGTAGCGCTGGCGCGCACGTGGGTGAGGGAGGGGATTCCGAAAGCAGAGGTTGCCCGCCGCCTCGACATTGGGCGCACCACACTGTATAAGTACCTCAACCAGTAAGGCCTGACGCACCCCGCAATACCGGTTGCTATAGGTATTGCTATGCCGGTTGCTATTTGTAGGGAACGGCCTACGACGTCAGGGAGGTGACCGATGGGTAGACACTCATTGGATACGTCCGGTCGCAAAAGAAAAGACCTTGACGTCACGAAGCTTAAGCGGCTCGATGTGGCAATCAAGGTCATAGCACTTGTGACCGTAACGGTGAAGCTAGTTAACGCCTTGCTTCACTTGGGTCTTTAGGTCCGATAACCTCAACCAACTTGGACTGAGGTTACCCTCGTTTAGTGGACACCCGATTAGTGCGGATCTTGTGTCCGTAAGAGAGGATGTTCATTGTGAGTC